>CAMATN010000098.1 GCA_945861155.1 Rhizobium sp. Q54 | reverse complement strand
CCATCAAGATACTCCCCGAAAACTACAAGCCCGCCGCGCCAAACTCCACATCGACGGGGTGGCGTAATTCATTCCCCGACGCCTTCGCCGAACGCCGCGTCGATCACCGCGCGCGCCTCAGCCTGCCTTCGGGCAATCTCGGCGTCACGGTCAGCGACGGAAATTCCGATCGCCGGCATATCGTCGTCACCGGCGAGCGGTTGCGTTGGGCGGCCCCATCCACGATCGAGCAATGCGGTTGCGGCAGAGACCCGCGCGGCTTCGTGCTCGCCGCGCTCGGCGATGTCCACGAGTGCCTGGATTGCCGTTCTGGAATGCTCGCGCGCCAGGTCGCGGATGTCGGCGATCACCTTTGGCCGACCGCCTGGATTTGGCGACACACCAGGCGCCCATCGACCTCTCGATCCGCGGGCTGGCGTTGCGTGATCAGGCGTGTTCTCACGTCGTCGCGACCGGCGCGCCGCGGCCATTAGCGGCCCGCCATCGTCGGGACCGGCTCGCCGCTCGCCACCGAGACGGTCGCCAGCACGCGACGCCAGAACGCGCCGGACAAGATGACGATCGGCTCCCCATCGGGTTGGTGCAACATCAGCACGTCGGCGCCGTCGACCTGCCGTCCGATCGTCGAGAGCGTCTCGCCGGTCGCAGCATTGTTGGGCCGCGCGTCGCGGATAATCCACGTGTCGTCGATGTGAAGCGGCTTGACGGTATCTGTGCCCGAAGGCATTGCAGCAAACCCTTTTTGAAGTCGTGTTCCGTGAACCGTCAGGCTGGCATGCCCGGTGCAATGGCCTCGGCCTCTTCGGTCAAGGCTCGCCGGAATGATTTGCGGGCAAGCTCTTCGGAGAATTGCAGCCCCTGCGATGGCGTTAGGGTCACGCGCGATCTGCCGATGACCAGCGTCAGGTCATCGCGAAGCTGAACGGGCAGCAAGTCCGGCATAACGGCCCTTTGTCTCTATCTGCCGTCCAGCGTGCCGGGACTTTTACGAAATCAAAACAGGTGAAACGAACGCCTGTATTTAATTTCGTAAAATGGTCTCGATCTGCCGCTCGCCGGGGAAGGGCTGCCCGGTGCGAAGCGCTTCTGCGACCAGCGCCTTGCGCGGGTCCGGGGTGACGGTAACCGGTTGCTGTCGGTCGGCCCGCCAGGCCGAGGCTTGGTATGTTCGAGCGAGGCGCGAAATCTCGCGCGCGGCCGGCGCGATCCGCATGTCGGTATAGTGCCGATCGTAGAGCTCGCGGATTTTCTGATCGCGGCACCGCCGCGCCTCGACCGCCCACCAACTCAGTCCGCCCGGATCCGGGACCAACCCGAAAGCGCGACCAAGATCGAGCCCGCCGGGGGCCTCTCGCTCGTATCGTCGCAGGGCATCGGCGACCCATGCGGCGACATCGGCCGGGACCGGCTCGTTGGCTTCCAGAGCGGCGCGGAGCCGGCGCAGCAGCGCGATGGCGATTTGCGGCTCGGCGCTCATCGGAGCCGCCGGCTCGCCGCTGCGATCAACTCGCCGGCCAATCCAACGGCACGTGCCGCGCTCAACTCGACAACCGCCACGCGGTTGGCCCCGAGATAGACCACCAAGCGGATTGTCTCGCCGTCGTCGACTAGCACGGCACGCTCGGCGGGCTGGGCGTCGGGGCTCGGCGCATCGAGCGCAGCCAGCGCGGCGGCGATATTGCCGAGCAGCGCGAGCAGGCCGCCGTCGAGGTGCTCGGCCTCGGCCAGCTTCCGCAGCACGTCGACGCGCAGGTCGAGCAGCCGGGTGCGAAGAGAGGCGGGGTCTGTCACGACACCACCACCACGTCGCCGAGCCGGGCTATCAGCCACGGCAGCGGGTCTATTCGCTCGGCATCATAGAGCAGCCGCGCCGCCGGGCCACGAGTGCCGGGGCGGCGATATCGGAAGGACAGAAACCCCCTACAAACTCCTAATAGATATTCTTCTATAGGCGTTTGTAGGGGGTTTCCCCTCCGGAGCGCCTGCTCGGCCGCCCCGGCGCTCGGGAACAGGCTGGGGTAAGCCGCGGCCATGTCGGCATAGCTGAGCGGCACCGCGCCGCGGGCGCGCATGATCTCGGCAAGGCTGGGCTGTATCCTCTCCCAAGTCGTTACCTGGTCGACCTCGATCGGGAGCACGACGTTGGTCAGGATGTCTATCTGCAGCGGATTGGCAGCGCCACGGTTGACGCCTCGCCCGCGTCCGATCGCCTGGACGAGACCAGCCTCGCTGATGGCCCAGCGCACTTCCTCGGCGCGCGCGTCGGGGTGCATCGGCCCTTGAACAGCGACACCGCTGCCGTCGCGCATGCGGATGCCGCGGGTCATCGGTGGGTAGCGCACCGCGCCTTTTTCGTCTGGGACGATCTCGGCTACCTCGGCACCGAACAGCGCGCGGGCGGTACGCTCGACGGTCCGCGGCGCCGGCTCGGTGCGGCCGATGACGATCACCAGCGCGACACTGCTCCAGGCATTCTCGCCGGTGACGTTGTTGAAGTGCTCGACCTCGACATTGCCGGGTAGGTTGCCGCCAACCAACGCGACTTCGAGACCGAGCTGACAGATGACCAGCACCTTACCTGGCGCGACATCATCGGCCCTGACTTCGACGAAGCGGCGGACCCGTTCAATGTTGGCCAGTCGGGTCGCGTTGGTCCGCTCGCTCGCCCCTTCTGTCGGGATCAGCATGTCGGCCGTCATTGGCCGATCGGTGATCTGCTGGACCCGCGCATGCGGCATCGGTGCCGCCACGCTGTAGGGCTCCTCCATCTCCGGGAAGAACTGCCGCACGATCTCGACGGGCATAGTCGCGTCCATGACGATCGTCGGCACGCGCCAATCCGGGTGAATTTCATCTCGCCAGGCCATGCGGATTGCCGGCTCTGTCTCCTCACTCTTCGACGTTGGCGTGTCGTGCCGCAGATCAAGCCAGGGTGAACGATCCTCGGGCGCCTCGACGGTGCGGATCAGCAATTCCCAGAACCGGGCAAGCCTCGCGACCTCCTGGTTGTGGACCGCGACGCGGGCGCAGATCTCGCGCACCGCCGCGATCGACATGCCGGGATGCACGTCGTCGATATCCAGCTTGCGGCGCCATTCGAGGCGCAGGGCAAGCCGCAGATCGCCCGCCACAATCCTGGCCGCCATCAGCGCGCCGCGCCGGATGCGCCCGATATCCTCGCCTTTGATGGCGTCATGCACCGCCCGCGATATGTCGATCAAGTCGGCGGTGTTCGCCGGATCGCGCGGGATGCTCCGATCGCCGACGAGGGCTCGCAACCAGACGCGCACCGGCCGATCGACACCATGCAGCGCCGCTCCCCAGAAGCATTCGTCTATCGCCAGCGCAGCAGGCGTCGGGATGAAGCCGGGCTTCGCCCGGAACAGGAGCTGGTGCGGGACGACCCAAACATCGGGGCGTTGCTGCCGCTGCCGTTGGTACCCGCACGTCGCGAAAAACTCACACTCTCGGTCGCGGTGCTTGCAGGCGCGTGACGACACCGGCGCGAGCGCCGAGGTGATAATTTCGGCGCGGCCGAAGTCTCGGCACATCTTCACGTCCGACAGCTCCGGGTCGAGCGCCTCGCGGCCGCGGTAGACGCGGGCATCAACCCCCGCCTCGGCCAGATCGCGCACGATTTCGTCACCGAGGCGATGCCGCGGCACGGCCAGAACAGGGTGCTTGCCGGCCGCGACCAGCACGGCGGCAACGCGCTCGCGCCACGCGCGGGTCTTGCCCAGGCCGATATCGGCCGCGACGGCATGGACTGGCGGCGCGGTCTCGCCGGGCTCGGCGTTGAGATCGAACACGTCATGCCGCCATTGCCAGCGGTTCGCCATAAGCGAGTGCGGCAACAGCAAAGCGGTCCATCGCAGCGGCCAGCACTGCGCGCGCCTCGGCGACCGAGGCTAGCGGCGCCGGATAAGTCGGTTCGCACCGCGGCGCCGCTTCCGCCTCAGCCTCTTTGGCGAGTTGCAGCTCGAGTATCGCGTCGATCAGCGGATCGAGATCGCCGACCCGGAACTCGATGTAATCGTCGCCGTGTATGGCCGAATCCCGCGGGGCCGCTCGGATGACGCGCTCCAGATCGGCTCTGAGCCAGATCGTGTCCCCCGCGGCGCCCTGGCGCGCGATCCATGTGGCGACGGCGGATTTCACCGGGGCAAAAAAGCCAGCGCCGCCCTCGTGATCGCCGATCTGGCCGCAATAGAACTCGTATCCACCGCCGCTCGACCCGGTGAAGGCATGCTCCGCCGCAAAGGCGCGCCCCTGCGGTTTCTGGATCGCCGGCGGCGTGATCGCGTCGCGATCTCCGCGCCAGACCCCGGAGCGGAACGGCACCGGGTCGGGCATGCCGACAAAGATCGGTCGGGCGACATATATCGGTTGGGCCGGCGCGAAGATTGAAGGATCAACCGGGCTGTCGGCGAGCCATTGCTTCAGCTGCCAATCAGCGAGCGCCCGATCGGACCAAAAAAACAGTCGCAAACTAATGCCGGGCTTGATCCCCGCGCTGCTGGTGAACTGCCACCAACATGTCGCATCGTGAAACTCGACGGGCAATCGGCTGACGACATGCTCGACGGTCTGGTCCGGTTCCTCGAACGGATCGAGCCAGTCGGGGCAGGCGATGCGGTCGCAGTCGAGCGCGATCCAGTGATGCTCTGCCGCCTCGATCGTGGCTGGCGTGACCGTGCCGTCCGCATTGCGTCGGTCGCGAACCCGCCGCTGCGCCCGCCGATGGTCGATGCCGTCCTTCGGTCTGCCACGGACCAGGAACCCCCGCGGCGCCCGCTCGACCCGGCCGAGCAGCGCCGCTAAGTCGTGGATGCTCGACACCCCGGCTTCCGCGAAGCTGAAGAACTTGGCGCTGCCGTACGACTCGACCTTAGGCGGGCCGTTCGGAACAGCGGTGATCCGCTTTGTCGCCAGCGGCCCTTTGCTGGTCAGGATCGTGACGTAGTCGACGGGCTCGCCGGTCATGCCGCGGGCCTCGTTGCGCGGCGGCACTTCTCGACGAGCCGTGCGAGAACCCGACTCTGCTTGTCGCTCAGCGAACCGCCGCGCGCGAGGCGGATACCGACACTGCGGAGGAAGTCGACCTCCCACTTGGTCAATACGCCCGAATCTCGGAAGTCGAGGCACCAATCGCAATCGCGAAAAGGGTCGTCGGTCTCCGTCTGGGGCTCGGGCGGCAGCGGGAGTGCTGGATTGATTACATCGCCCCACCGCATTCCGGAATGCCGAATCAGCTTGTCGGCCGCGGCCGCGGCGTTCGCGCGTTCGCCATCGTGATCCGAGCCGAACATGCCGCAGAGCTTGACCAACCGCTCGCGATCGAGCTGGCCGGGGCTCACGTTGCGTCACCGATGATCGTTGCGCCGATCGCGTCGAGCCCGGCCTGCGCCGCGGCTTCCGCGTCGGCGAGCGGCATATCGGTGGCTATCCACGAGGAACTGGCATCGCCGCGGCTCATCTGCCAGACATGCCACCGGTCACCCGGCGGCTTGTGCTCGAAGACAATCCGGCCTCCGCCCGCGATCGACCAAACGAGGAGCGAAGAGCCGCTCTCTGCCGCCGGTTGCGCCGCGGCTTTTCTGGCGGGGCTCGATGGGAACTTGAGGATGACGGCGCCGCTCATGGTCACCGCCTCGGCTGCGGCGCGGTGGTCACGGTCACGGTGCCGTCAGTGTTGAACGTGGTCTCCCTGCCGGTTCCGATTTGTTCAACGACGTGCTCGATGCCGGCCGTTGCATGATCTGCGGCGCGCGCGAGCGCATCGAGCAGACCGCGCCTGTCAACTACATCGCGCTGAAATTGTCGGTCGCGAAAGTCGACGATGCTCATCGACCGCGCCCCTGCCGATGCGGCGGCTTAGGCGACCAGAGCTGCATCGCGGCCTGGATCAGCCGCGGGCTTGCCGTCCGGCCTTGCCAGCGTCGGGGAGAATAAGTATTTAGGTCAGGTCTGCTGCTGCTTTTGAGATCTGGCGTCCCGTTCCCAGCGGGGCGCCGTTCTCGTTTTCCGGGCGGCCCTCGGCCTCGATCGGCGGGGCGCATCTAGGCGGCCTCCGCCGCGCGATAGGTCCGGCGCGGACGAGCCTCTATGGCCGCATCGAGTTCATCTTCCCACCAGCCGACGCTGTTGGGGCCGAGCTCGATTGGGGCCGGGTATCGTCCAGCGCGAATATCGCGCCATCCAGTTACCCGGTTCCTTCCAGTTTTAGCCTCGAACCCTTTCCACCCTCGGACAATTCTCCGATCGGTTCGACCTCCGCCAGGGACGATGGTGTTCATTTTGCCTCGCCGTTTGTTGCTGCCGCAGCGCATACGGCGTCGCGGCGCGTTGCAAATCGGGGCGGTTCATCCCACATGCAACGAATACGATGTTTACCCGTCACAAAGCCGTAGAGGCATCACGTGAGACAGCTTCTGTTCGACTTTGAATGGTTTCGAGACCCGACCCAGACGGCTTTCGAACTTGTCGGCGCAGAGCCCGGGCGCTCGTTGAAATTGGGCGCGCCAGCCGAAGGCGAAACCTTAGTCCAGACGCGGCCAGAAATGACGGTTTTGCTGCCTACGCGGCAGCTAGTCGTGCTACGCAGAGTTACTATGTTGCAGTCATATCGCCCGCTGGATTTGTACCGTAACCTGTTTAATCAATTCTCTAGAGTACAAACGCCAGAGGGCATTTGCAACTTCATTAAGATGTTTGGGCCGCTTACAAACGATGGGCGCAATCCCGATGTAGGGGATGATATCGTAGCGCTGATGGCCCACTCGCGCCAAATGCGGAAGCTTCTCGAAGCCTATGCTGCGGACGATAAAATCGCTGTTGCCCAGACACTTGGCCCGAAAGGGCTACCGTTAGATAACAACTCCATTGGAGATGTTGAAGCAAGAATTGTCTTTGAACCTGCGGATGGCGCATTCCAGTTGCAGTTAACGCCAAAGAACTTGATTAGCGCTTTATGGCTTCAGCTCGGGCAGTTTTTGTCGGGAAAAGAGCGCCTCAAGATATGCTTTCATTGCAGCGAATTATTTGAGGTCGGGGCCGGCACCACGCGCCGCGCGGACTCGAAATTCTGTTCAGATGAACATCGCATCATTCACAATAGCCGCAGGCGCACATCAGGCGCGGACTAGCTCCACCACGTTAGACGCGGGTGTCTCGCCGGCCACGACATCCAACAGGCGGGCATTCCAAAGATCGAGCGCGCGCCGTTTCTCCCGGTCATAGGCGTAATGGTCGTACCGGCTCGTCATGGATTTCGCGTCGTGCGAGGTGTGGTGGCGCACCTTGCCGACATCGAATTGCGATATGCCCATCGCGGTCATGTGGCTTGTGACCGTGTGCAGCAGGTCGTGCGGCATGAAATGCGCAATCCCGGCAGTCTTTATCAGCTGTCGGAAGGGCCGGGTCACGTTCGTCTCGGGAACCGGGGCACCGCCGCTTGCGCGCGGGAACACCCATTCGGGGTCGAGCGACAACTTCTCGATTCCCTCGATGATCGCGATCATGGCCGGCGTGAGCGGCACCCGATAGGGGCGCTTCGTCTTGGTTAGATCGGCTGGGATATTCCACCAGCCCTCGCGCCGATCGAGATCGGCCCACCGCATCCGCGAGACCTCGTTCCGACGCTGCGCCGACAGAAGCATCAGGCGGAAGACGCCCCGCACGATCGGCGCGGCATCATCGAGCGCGGTCCATAGCGCTTGCAGCTCGTCGGCTGTCAGGGTCCGCTCGCGCGGCTTCTCCTCGGCCGGCTTCGGCAGCTTGAACGCCGGGTTATCGGCGAGAATTTCCTCCTCGATCGCCCAGTTGAACATCCGCCGCGCCACCTCAAAGGCGCGGTTCGCCTCGACCGGCGCCGGCCGTGCCTTGACCTTGTTCAGTTCGATGCGGAGATCGGCGCGCGTGATCATGTGCGCCTTCTTCCGCCCAAGGGCCGGGATCAGGTTGTTGTCGAGAAGCCGTCGATCCTTCCGCCAGGTCCGCTTCTTCGGTTTCGCGTATTCCTCGATGTAGCGGTCGGCCAGTTGCTTGAATGTCGGTGCCTCCCGGTCCCGGTTCTTCTGGGTCGCCGGATCGTCGCCGCGCGCCGCGGCCTTCAATGCCTCGCGCGCCTTTTCCCTGGCCTCGGCCAGTGGCAGGACATCGAACCGGCCCAACGTCAGCCGCCCTTTCTGACCGTTGCAGCGGTAGAGCACGGTCCACGATTTGCGACCGCTGTAGGACACCCGGAGCCCGAAGCCCGGCAGGCTGTCGTCGAAGTAGTCGACCTGCTTCGGGGCCGGCGGCGGCTTGATGGCCCTCAAACCGCGATCTGTAAACCGCATGCGCCGGCTTACATCCCCCTCGGACATTTTAGGTTCCATATAGGTTCCAATTTGGCGAAACACTATGAAACCGAGAGGCCGGCGACGCAACATCCATTCGGGGAAAATCTAGTGGGAACTAAGGTCTTTAGGCGTACCGTCGGCGTGCGTCGCGTTTCACACGATTTCACCTAACGAGGGGTTCGATCCCCCTCGGCTCCACCAAGACTTCGTTCTAAAATGCTGGTTTGATTGAATATATCCTGCCTCCTGAAGCGGTGGCCCACATGGCAGCACACAAGAGGCCCGGAGGCTGCCGGCTCTTCGCCGGTCGCTTCCTCGAGATGTAGTTCGTCGATGCGACCCTTCACACCTTAACCAATGGTCCTAAATCCGGGGTCCACTTCAGGCCGCGCTCGACGATGAGCTTGCCCGCATGCCCGATGCCGACAACCGCACCGGCAACGGCGATGTCCTCGGGCTTCCAACACCGCGTGCCCTGCGACAGCGCGACGATTTGGTCGGACAGTGCCTCGATTTCCGCCGCCACGACTTCGGACGGGTCGTCGCCATCCCCGGACTTGATCCGGGGATCACCGACAAGCCCGTCATAGGCTTCGGTCAGCCGGTCAAGCTCGGTCTGCTGCTCATCGGTCGACGGCTGCATTTCGGGATGGACACGGCGGAACTGCCTGAGTGCCGCGTAATCGAGGTCGGGCATAAGCTCAACCCATTTCCAGCCCTCGGAGCGGACGGCTTCGGCCTCGCGTTCCAGCCGCTCGGTCGCCAGCCGGTCGAGCAATGCCGGGTCGGTCAGGTAGCCTTCGTGTTCCGCCTCGAACAGGTCGCGCAATACCGCGCCGCCCGCCGCAACGTACGCCTCGACGACGAACACCGCCAGCCGGTCGGATGCCTCGACATGTGCTTGCGTCAGCAACCGGCGGATCGTCGAAGGGTGCCGGTTCCACGTGGGAAGCTCGGCCGGCCTTTGGCGCAATAGCGCTGGATGGTGCGCGGCGTCCGCGGTAGCCCCGCGGCTTCATATCGCGCAAGAGCCTCCTCGACCGAAAGGGAATAGTCGCTGTCGTCGCTGGTCGCGGCATGTCGCGACAGGACGGCGGTTATCGGCGCCTCCTGTCGCAGGTTGTCGTAACTCATGACATCAATGATAGCGCCCACCGGGGAAGCCGCTCCCTCCTTTATCCCCAACGGCGGGGCTCAACCGGCCGTCGCGCAAGGACGAGCGCGGCATGGTATGTTCGGCTCGACGGTAGAGGGACGCCTTGATTGCGGCCCGGCGTCGCGCTGAACCTCCCTGCTGCTGCTCGACACGTGAGGCTCAGTGCATGGACGAGCACCTGTCGAGCTGAACGCACGCAGGTCGCGTTCAAGGACGAGCCGATGGGAAGGGTATTCCGAGTAGCGGTAGCCGACGGGAGAACGCTGTGGGTATTGGGGAGATCGATTTCGATTGGCTATTAAAGCTGCGGGTTGCCGTCGGCCGATGCGGTGAGATGGATCTCGCGCGCTGGTGGAACACGAACAGGCAACTTGGGACTTCAGGCGCGAATGTGCTGGGTCGCGGGTTTCCCCGGACGCATTTTTTTTCCCAGGCTCGAAGTGTCATTGCCGTTGCGCAGCATCGCTGCGCTCAACTCTTCGATCCGCCCGGCTGCGCCACACTTTGGAACCTGACCGAGGAAGTCGAGGAGGCGTTCGATTCAAATTGGGAAAGTTGGCTCGACCAGGCCGCGAGGTGGAGACCATTCTTCGAGGCTGTCGCTGGCGTTCAGTCATCGGACCTCGTGGCGACGTTGGAGCAGCTGGATCTCGTTACACGAGGCGAAATTGGCGCGCTGAACCAGCTCAAACGGCCGCCCGACGGGCACGCGGTGGAGATTCCTGACCTGTTTGACGGGCAACGCGGGGTTGTCGCGATGCTGGCTCTTGGATTTAGCTTTGGGAAGGTGAGCGAGCCGGTTATTCCTTATGCCAGAAGGTCGGGCGCATGAGCTGGACGACAGTCTGGTCGAAGCGACTCCTCAATAATCCGCTGATCGAGGAAACATTCGAGTTGTTTCTCGGGTGGTCCTTCCAGGCGACGGTCGAACAGAACCTCGAAGCCGGCCTGGCGTCACGCTACGGAAATGTCGGCCGCACGAAAGATGTCACAACCACGCTGTCGCGGAGATTGCGGGACTTCGACACGGTCAGGCCGCTGATCGTGATGGCGAAAGGAGGCCAGCGTTTCGCCGATTGGCGCGACTGCTGTCGCCTTTGGATCGGCGCTACGGAGGAGCCGTTCCGGCTATTCGCCCTCAACTGGCTCTACTGCGAGCGAGAGGGTGGCCGCTACCTCGTGCGTTCGGACGACGTTCGCCCTTTCGTCATCGAGATCTGGAAATCCCGCAGGGCCGGCAGAACTCTGAATGAGTACGGAATCATTCGAACGGCCCGCGATCTGATCCGGACGGCGACGAGCCTGGGTATGCTGGAGGGGGCCGGCGTGGCCCGGACATTCAGCAACGTGGCGATGAGTGATGACACCCTGCTTTACTATGCTCAACTAATTGCGGAAGTCGAAGGTACTCCGATCCGGATCGTCGATAGCTCTCTTTGGCGGTTGGCCTATCTGACGCCGGCCGATGTACATGCAGCCCTCCTGCGGCTCCATCAGTTCAAGCGTCTCGACTACCAGGTGGCAGGCAGTCTCGTGCAAATAAGCCTCCCCTATCGGAGTACCTTGGAATTCGCAGAAAGGCTGGCCGCATGACGGAATTCGAACAGCGCCTCCGTGACGATTTGGAACCCGTGCTCTCGCTTCCCGATCCACGCGATAAGATCAGCGCCTATCACGACATGCCCTATGCGATCTTCCGGTATGACGCGGAGGAGGAGTTCTCTCTTCGCGCCTCGGTCACGGGCCTGAAGACGCGGCTACAGAACAAGGGAAAACGAATTACAACGATCTCCCTGGCTGAATGCCTGCAAGCAGCGATGGAAGCTGAACGACCGCTTGACCAGTGGTGCGCGGTGGAAAAAACGGTCGGTCTGGAGGAAACCGTTCAGACGATCACGAACCTGCTTGAGGACTACCAGCCACTTGTAGAACTCGTTGCCAAGAGGATGCCGGACACGGCCGAGCCGATGACCGATCTTGTATTCATCATCCGGACAGGCGCCCTCTTTCCGGTCTATCGGACTTTCTCGCTGCTGGAGCAGCTTAAAGGGCGGATTTTCGTGCCGACGATCCTCTTCTATCCCGGTGATCTCGACGGCGCGGCCGGGCTGCGGTTCATGGGCGTCCTCGATGCCGAGCACAATTACCGCCCAAAGATCTTCTGAGGGATCGCCGAGCATGAGCCAGATAGCAACTTTGTTTGCGAGCGACATCAATCGGCGGATCGAAGAAGTCATCAAGGTCGATCAAACGGATGCCGATATCATCGCCTCGGAGATTGAGGAATATGTCGTCACGAACACGCTCAAGCGGCACTTCATCGAGGTTCTTGAGCGCTATCTGGAGACGCCGCAAAAGCCGCACGAGGGCATCGCGGTCTGGGTGTCCGGCTTCTTTGGGTCGGGCAAGTCGAGCTACGCCAAGATCCTGGGATTGGCTATTGAAAATAGGGATATCTCGGGGATATCGGCGAGCGAACGATTTTCTGCCAGCGTCGGCGATGCAAAGCTCACGGTCCTGCTGAAGGGCATCAACGAGCGGATTCCCACCCATACCGTGATCTTCGACGTTTCAACGGACCGGGGTATTCGGTCCGGCAACCAGATGCTGACCGAAATAATGTATCGGCTGTTCCTTGAGAGCCTCGGCTACGCCAAGGAAATCGATCTGGCGGAGCTTGAGATTGATCTCGAAACGCGCGGTCAACTGACGGAGTTCGAAACTCGCTTCGAGGAGCTTCAGGGCAAGGAATGGAATACCGGGAAAGGGATGCTGTCGTTCGCGATCATCGAGGCCAGCGCCACGCTTAACGCAATGCAGCCGGCAACCTTCCCGCAGCCGGACTCGTGGGCGAAGAGCCGGCCGAAGGTCGACATTTCCCCCGGCAAGCTAGCCGATCGTATCGTCGAATTGATGAAACGGCGCCGTCCCGGCTTTTCGCTCATGTTCGTTGTCGACGAAGTCGGGCAGTTCGTCGCCCGCGATGTTCAAAAGATGCTCGACCTCCAGGCGATCGTTCAACAGCTCGGCATCAAGGGCCGCGGCAAGCATTGGATTGTGATCACATCCCAGGAGAGGCTGAACGAGCTGGTGAGCGGCCTGGACGACAAGAAGATCGAGCTGGCCCGCCTCATGGACCGTTTTCCGCTTCAGGCCCATCTCGAATCGTCGGATATCTCCGAGGTCACCAGTCGCCGCGTTTTGAAAAAGTCAGCGCCTGCGGAGGCGGAACTCGGCAAGCTGTTTGACGCCCACCGGGCCCGGCTGGAACTCAACTCCCGACTCACCGCGGACATTTCGCTGCCGTCCCTCAATCGGCAGAGCTTCATCGATCTGTATCCCCTGCTCCCCTATCAGGTCGATCTGATCATTGATATCGTGTCGGGGCTCCGCACGCAGGGCGGGGCGAGCAAGCATGTCGGCGGCGCCAACCGGACGATCATAAAGCTTGCCCAACAGCTGTTGATCAATCCGGCGACGCGGCTGTCGGAACTCCCCGTAGGCTCATTGGCCCGTCTCGACCAGGTCTACGATCTGATCGAGGGGAACATCACGTCGGACATTCGGGCCAAGATCGCCTCGATCCCGCATCGAGTCCAGCATCCGGACGCACAGGCCGTCGGCAAGGTCGTGTGCTTGTTGCAATTCGTGAAGACTGTGCACCGTACACCTGAAAATATCGCAGCGGCCCTTCTTGACCGGGTGGACGGTGATTCGAAGCTGTCGGCGGTGAAGGGCGCCCTCGCGGACCTTGAAGCAGCCTTGATGGTCCGCCAGGGTGACGACGGTTATCGTATCCCGACCCCCGCCGAGGATGATTGGGATCGAACCAGGTCGACCATCGATCCCCGGAGTGCGGACAGAAAGCGGCTTCTGTCGGAAGTCATGACCGGCTTCTGGACCCCGCAGCCGTCCTTCAGCCTTGGTGACGCCAAGCAGTTTCGGGCCGGCCTGATGGTGAATGGCGCCGACACGATCGCCGGGGATATCACCTTTCACGTCCAGTTCGCCGATGATGCGGCAGAAGCCGCGAAGGAAGCAGATGGATTCCGTCGCCGCAGCCAGCTCGAAACGAAGAGCATTTTCTGGGTCATCACACTGAGTGAAGAGATCGAGCGAGAGCTGCGCGAGGCCTACCGCTCGACCCAGATGATCGAACGGAAGGGGCGTGGCGCCACCACCGCCGACGAGACCACGCTGATCGCCGAAGAGAGGGTTCGGCAACGTCGGCATATGGACGAACTCAGGCGACGGCTGCGCACAGCGGCCCTCTCCGGTCAGATTTTCTTCAGGGGAAACGACCGCAGTCCGGCACCTGGCGCAACCGATATCGGCAAGACAGCCGCCTCGATCCTCGAGCTGACCCTTCCGATTGTGTACGATCGCTTTCAGGAGGCCTCTGCCAAGGCGTTGGACCTCAAGAGGGGCCTTGATGCGCTGTTCACGGCGGAAAATCTTGCGGGGCTTCCATCGGTCTACAACCAATTGAGCCTGTTGAGGGACGAACAGGGCAAGATCGTCTTCCGGACCGATACGGTGCCGCTCTCGGAGGTGATGACGCAGATCGAGGCCCGCGCCAATTACGGCGAGCAGGCCACCGGAAAATTCCTGGAAGACGAATTCTCGAAAGTGCCGTTCGGCTGGGATTTCGAGGCGGTCCGCCTCTTCACACTCAGCCTTCTGCGCGCAGGTCGGATCGAGGGAGTCAGCAAGGGCCAGACGATCGAGACCACCACCAGCCTCCATGCCAAGGAGTGCTTCTCCAATAGCAACTTGTTCCGGGCGGCAAACTTCCGCCCGAAGAAAGGGATCGATTTCTCGGTCATTGCGGACACGGCCGTACACTTCAAGGAGGCATTCGGCAACGAGGTCCGGGAGCTAACCGAGAATGCCGTCGCGGCCCAGTTGCGGAAGGAGATCGAGCGGCACGAGGAAGATCTCGAACGCATCTTCGGCATCATGCGTGGCGCCCGGCTGCCCGGGATCGAAATGGTGGAAAACGCCGTCGACCAGATGCGGGCGATCCGGCGCGGTAGCGATCAGAACGCCATCACGACGTTCAACGCCGGCCATCGATCCATCAAGGATGCAATCCAGCGGGGCGCCGATCTCGCCCGCGTGCTGACCGAACCCGCGATGAAAGACATCGAGCGGGCTCGGGCGGCGGTCGCCAGACTGCCGGTGCTGCTCCAGGAACCCGATCTCGATCCCGCAATCGCCGCGAAAGGTGACGAACTCAAGGACCTGCTCGGCAAGGAGACATTCTTCCGCGATCTACCCGCGATAGACCAGTTCGCCATGCTTCTCGATACCGAGTTCAAGCGCCGTTTCGATGCCGCCCTCGACGAGCGCGTCGAAATCTATCTGACGGCAACGGAAACGCTTGCGAAAACGCCTGGCTGGGAGCGCCTCGACGATGCCCAGCGGGATGAGATTGCGCGGCCTCTGCGGCGGGGTGCCGATCGAAACGCCGACGGTCAGAGCCTCGGGCATCTGCGGTCAGAGAAGGAGGCTTGCGCCGGACGGATCGCCAATGCGGTTGCGACGATCTATCAGATCCTGGAAGGCGATCGTCTCGCGACTGTCTCGCTGAGCGAGTTTTTCGCCGGCGGGATCGAGACGGAGGAACAGCTCGACCAGGCCCTCGTAGGCGTCCGTGACGAGTTTTCCCGACTGATCGGCGAGGGCAAGAAAGTGATCGTGCGTTGAGAACGCGCTGATGGAGAAGGAAACCCGCAACGCGATTCAGACGGCGACGCAGAAGGCCCGCCGGCTTCTGGAAACGGATTTCGCCGGGCAGCTGGAAGGCCTCTACGACATCATGTTCGATGGGCGGGTCGGGGTAACAGGCGGCGCGCATCTTACCGGCCGTCAAAACCTACAGCGCGACCGGATCATCGCCGCCATCGAGCACAAACGCGCCGCGGGCATGAAGCCGAATGAGGCGGTGGCCGACTATCTTCGCGATGCCGCCTTCACCGCCATCAACCGGTTCGTGGCGCTCAAGATGCTGGAGGCGCGGGGTCTCGTCCAGGAATGCATCACGCGGGGTGACGCCTCCTCCGGCTTCACGGAATTCTGTGGTCTCGCGCCGGGTGTGCGGTTCCCGGATGGCAGCGGCTATCGACTTTACCTCGAATGCATCTTCGACGAGCTCTCAACCGAGGTGAAGGTGCTGTTCGACCGGCGCGACCCCGCCTCGGTGCTGTGGCCAACGCGCGCGACGCTCGACGCGCTGCTCGCGATCCTCAACGTCCAGGAGCTCGCGGGTGTCTGGGCCGAGGATGAGACGATTGGCTGGGTCTATCAGTATTTCAACTCCCGAGCGGATATTGATCGCGCCCGATACGATGAAAAGGGTAAGCCGAAGTCTCCACAGAACACTCGCGAGCTTGCGGTCCGAAACCAGTTCTTTACACCTCGATACGTTGTCCAGTTCCTGACGGAGAACACCCTTGGCCGCATCTGGTTTGAGATGCGCGGCGGCGAGACGCTGATCGGCCAACACTGCGAGTACCTCGTCCGCCGGCCGGATGAGACCTGGGAACCCCGCGCGAAGAAGGACCCGCGCGATTTTAAAATTCTTGATCCCGCCTGCGGCTCGGGGCATTTCCTCCTCTATTGCTTTGATCTCTTCGTTGTCATCTATGAGGAGGCATGGGCCGACCCAGACTCGCCGAAATGCGAGATTACCGGCCATTCGCTTCAAGAGGATTACCCGCAGATGGCCGATCTGCGGGCGGCTGTGCCGGGATTGATCCTCCGCCACAATCTCCACGGCGTCGATATCGACCCGCGCTGTGCCCAGATCGGGCAGCTCGCCCTTTGGATGCGGTCGCAACGCGCTTTCCGCGATTTCGGCATCACCCGCGCCGAGCGACCGCTGATCAGGCGATCGAATATCGTCATCGCCGAACCGATGCCAGGCGAAAAGGAGCTTCTCGCCGAATTCCTGCGCGATCTCAGGGAGGATCGGCTGGAGGGGCTCCTGCGACGGGCTTTCGATATCCCCCCGGAGCGCACGGTGAAGGCCACCAGGGCGATGGCCGATAGTCTCGCGGAGCTCGTCGCGACGGTGTGGGAGGGTATGAGGCTGGCGGCCGAGATGGGCGCGCTGCTCAAGATTGAGCGCGATCTCACCCGCGCCATCGAAAACGGGCGCGAGGAGTGGGAGGATCGGCTGCCGCTGTTCCGGGTGGCCGAGTACGGGCTGGGCGGCGTAACGAAGGAAACGCTCGTGCGCGTCGTCCCCGGTGAGCATGAGGATTTCTGGGCCAAGGCCGAAAAGCTCGTGTTCCAGGCGCTCGCCGATTATGCCGCCGCCGCCACTGGCGCGGGCGATGCGCGGCGCCGGCTTTTTGCCGAGGATGCGGCGCAGGGCTTCGCACTTGCCGACCTCGTCAAGAAGCGTTTCGATGTCGTGCTCGTGAATCCGCCGTTTGGCACAGCGTCAATTAACGCAGGCCCTGAGATTGGGGCCAATTATGCAAATTCCAAGGTGGATTTATATGCAGCTTTTGTGGAAAGAAGTCTTGAGCTTTTATTAGAGAGCGGTCGGCTTGGAGTGATTTCATCAAGGACCGGCTTCTTCCTTACTACTTACCAGTCTTGGCGAAAGAATGTCGTGCTTCGACACGGGTACCTTGCCCTTGTTGCGGATCTCGGGTTTGGTGTCCTTGACGCTAAAGTTGAAACAGCCGCTTATTGCATCCAGAAGAAGCGGACAGAAACGGATACTGAAAAGACATCACTTTTCATTCATCTCCTTACATCGATAGATAAAAGTCAGGATCTCAAGTTAATTATTCAGAGGTCCAGCTATCGCGATGAACCGAAGTGCAGCAGCGTTAGCGTCATCGAATTTGAGGCAATCCCTACCACCCCGTTTGCGTATCAGGTGAACGAATCACTTCGTAAAGCTTTCAAAGCATATCCCAAATTTTCTTCCGGCGACAGGACGATAAAAGCAGGTATTCAGACCAGCGACGATTTCCGATTTGTGAGGCTATGGTGGGAAGTGCCCACGGATGAAATGATGCATATCCAAACAGAGATATTTGACCTAGATGGCCACGCATTTCAGGAAACCGTCCGAAAACTCACAGCAGAGCAACGCTGGTGTCAGTTTGCGAAAGGAGGAGAATTCTCACCTTTCTACGCCGATCTTCCTTTGGTACTAAATTGGGGGCAGGATGGGCGTGAGGCAAAAGCATTTGCAGAAACAACTCCAGGAACAAAACACTGGTCCAGGCGCATGCCCGCAAGCGAATACTACTTTAGGGCCGGCTTGTCGTATTTATCTAGAACAACAATTAGACTTTGTGCTTTTCCGCTGCCGGCGGGAGCCCTCTTTAGCAATGAAGCAGGACCTGCAATTTTTGGACCATCCGATGAGCTGCTCATCTATATGGGTCGGTTCAATTCTATGACGCTAGAAGCATTTGTTTCCATATTTCAATCGCGTGGTCTTGAGGGAGACGATCAGACAAAGAAATATATGGTAGGGCTCCTTCAGCAGCTCCCCTGGCCGCCCTATGCTTCAGATGAGTACGGAGGTTATGCTCTCATTGCACATAACGCTGTGCAGGAAATTAGAGGATGCGACGAGACATCGCCGCGCTATACCGGTCCTCGGTGGCTAAGGTCGCAAAGCACGGAGACGGCTGTCGAGGCGACGCTTCGAAACGAAGATAGCATTTTAAAAGCATATCAATTTCAGCGATGTGATGTCGACGGGTTATCGCAGTTTGACTCTCCAAGCCAGATTGCTGAGCAGATACGAATCGCGCAAAAGGAAATTACGATCGAACATGCCGCTTACTCGTATTTGCTTGGCAGAGCATTTGGCAGGTGGACAAATATAGAAAATGCGGCCCAGAAGAGCTGGCACCCATTCCGAGCGGAACGGCCCCTTGCAACGTTCTCGCATCCGACTAACAGCATTCTCGTGGAAGATAAGGGTGCTGAGGCGGATATCATCGCAAGAATATTTCTTGAGACCTCCGGAATTCGAATTTGGAGTGAAATCGGTACTCCCGAGGATACGCTAAACGAAGAGTTTGCACGGCAATATTTTCGAAAGGTATTTTTCGATAGACACCTAAGGAAACACTGAGCAATGCCGGCGCGGCTGATGGTTTGGCGATGCGGGCCTAATTTCTGGCCGCGACGCGCCGGGTAACGGCATCAATCGGCGGAAATCGGGGTTGTTTTTGTGTTTTCCTGTGTTGTTTTAGGGATCGAGACGGAT
>CAMATN010000097.1 GCA_945861155.1 Rhizobium sp. Q54 | reverse complement strand
GCGCCGGTTCCGGCGCGGGCCGCGCGCGCGCGCAAGGGCGCGCCCCCGAGCGGCCAGCGCAATCTCTTGCTGCCGGTTGAAGGCGGCCGTGACAAGGCAGCACGCACCGAGGCGCCGTCGGCTGCGGCCGCCGCACCGGCACCGAAGCGGCGCAAGCGCGCCTGACGCTCAGCGCCGACGCAACAGCACCAGTACGGCAAAATACCGGCGCTCGGTCCTCGTGACCGAACGCAGGCTGCGAATAGCCGCGTCGGCCAAGGTGATCCAATCGATGACGTCGGCGCGGCTGAACCGCGCAACCGGATCATAGTCGGCGCGATGTCGCTGCTCCTGGAGCGCGGTAAATGCATCGGCAAAGGCTATAATATTGGGGGGCAGGCCTAGATTTCTTGCCTGCAAGCACGCGCCTTTCGCCAGGCCGTGCTCCAGTGCTCGATAAACGTGAACCCAGGCCGGGGTGCCGCGCGCCCGCCCGGTGCCGACAAATGAATCGGCGCATTCGCGCGCGAGCGCTTCGAAAAGAGCATAATACGCCGTGCTGACGGCACGCTTGAGATAGGGCTGAGCGGGCCGGCCTCGGCTTGCGCTCGCAAGCCTAAATGCGGCGTCGAGAAGGCCTGCGGCCAACGTCCCCGAGCACCTTTTGCCCTTCGGCGAAATGATGCCGAAGATAAGGGAACCGGTCCTCTCCCAACGCGATCAATCGATCCCGGAGCATCGACAGGGTCGAGAGGGTAACCCTGGAATCGACCGGCTCGTCAGAAAGCTCGTACTCGGCGTTGATAAAAATGGCGGGATCGCCGTCATGGTCTGCGTCGGGTTCGATTGTCGCCCGCACCAATCCATAGCGTGACAGGTTTTCGCGCAAGATCCGCTCGATCTCCGTCTTTACCTCGGGCCTGATGGGGATACGCGATGCGAGACCAACCATGCGTGAAATATATCGGACCCGCTGCCCGATTGCGAGCCTCCGGCTTCCTGCCGCGCTACCCCGACCAGGTCGCCAACATCGTCGGGACGGCGAGCGCAATTCGCGGTCGACTGCCAGCCCATGATCGTCGTTCGAGACGAATCAGATGAAATTTCGCAGCAAGTCGAGAAACACCTGCAACCGGTCGTGGTGCACCCAATGGCCGGCGCCCTCGACCGACACCACGCTGGCATTCTGGAAGTGCTGCATGCGGCCGTCCTGTTCGGGGTTTTGCGCCCAGCTCTCCTTGCCGTAGACGAGCAGCGTCGGGCAGCTGATCCGGCCCCATAGCTCCTCGATCTCGCTCTGGGTCATGCCGTAGGGCGAGTCGGCGCGCACGTAATTGTCGAATTTCCAGCTATAGGTGCCGTCTTCGTTCTGGTTGACGCCGTATTGGGTCAGGTGGCGCGCCTGCTCGGGCGACAGATGGCCGTTCGCCTCCTGCATGCGTTTCAGCGCCTCCTCGATCGAGCCATAGCGGCGCGGCAGGCGCCCGGACAGGGCACGCTGCTCGTCGACCCATGTCTGCATGCGCGCGGCGATCGACGCGGCGGAGCGGGCCGCCATTCGCTTGGGCGAGGGGCCGAGCCCCTCGATCGCGACGAGCCGGCGGACCCGTTCGGGGTACACCCCGGTGTAGCGGATCGCGATATTGCCGCCCAGCGAATGCGCGATGATCGTTACCGGCGCCAGCTCCTGCTGATGGATCAGCTGGGCGAGATCGTAGACATAGGCGGCGGTCGAATAGTTGCCGTCGGGCGACCATTGGCTGTCGCCGTGGCCGCGCAAATCGGGCGCGAGAACATGCCAGTCCCGGCGTAACGCAGCGGCGACCCAGTCCCAGTTGCGGCAATGGTCGCGCCCGCCATGCACCAGCAGCAGCGGCGGCGCGGTCGGGTTGCCCCAATCGACATAATGGAGCCGCAGCCGCTGCGAGAAATAGACCCGCGAGGTTGGGCCGGAGGTGTCGGGATCGGATCTGTCGAGATCGGAGCTGCCGAGATCGCCGGAGTTGATCGTCATGGACATGCCCGTCGCGAGAAAAGACAGCAAAGACCCCCGCGCGCCTTGGGCTCTGAGCCGGGCATCGGGCGGGGGTCGATTTTGCGAAGCTCAACTTCGCGCTCGGACCTGACGCCGAGCTATATCTTGGACTGTGCCCTCGGTTGCCGATGCCAAGGGGTCGGCAACTGGGAACTGCCAGGTGGTGTCATGCTTTTTACGCACCCTCCTGTCGTGTTGACGACCCGTTGAATCTGGTATTGGGGTGCGGGCTGTGCAAGAGAAAAAACGGAGTTCGTTTCTCGCGCGCTCTCAAAAATTGGCCCGGCTCACCGGCACAGCCCGGGATCGCCGGCAGTGCCGAAATCGTGCCATAGGCAACGGGCGACCTCGATCGCCGCGAGCGCCGAGGTACCGAGCGTCTGGCGCGCTGCCGCGTTGTCGAGCGCGGCGGCGCCGAGGTGAAAACCGTCCTGCAGTCCGGCGCCCTCCAGATCGGCATCGATCGCAAAGGCCTTGATGAGAAATCGGCGGGTCTTGTCCTGCGGGTCGGAGATCTCGTCGAGCGCGACGGCGACCATGCGCCGGCGCCCCGGTTTGTCCGGTTCGAGGAGGATCGGCGCCGCGATCTCAAGGCCGCGGTCCGAGGCCAGACCGGTAACCGTGGCAAGCAGCGACCAGCCCGAATAAAGGTCGGTGCTGATGCCGGTCACTCGCGCCGTGATCGGGGGCGGGGCGGGCGGCGACGGGGCGGCTTGCGACAGGATTGCCGGGGGTGCAACAGGCGGCGCCAGCAACGGCGCCAAGGCTTGCCCCGCCTCGCGGAATTCGACCGCGGGTGAAGCGGGCGCTGGCGGTGGCGGCGCGGCCTCCCATTCCTGGCGGAAGAATTTCAACAGATCGGCTTTGACGGCGCGAAACGCGGCGCCGAGCTCGGCGGGCGCCAGACCGACCGCTTCCGCGATGTCGTCATTGGTTACGTCGGAAGCGTAGAGAAAAAGCGCGATCGCGCGCTGGCGGGCGGGCAGCGCCTCGAGCCAGGCATCGATCTCCTGCGCCGACAATTCCTGCGACAGATCGGCCGCAGTCGCCTTTTCGGTCTGCTTGTCGCTGTAGCCTGCCTTGGGATCCTGCATCCGTTTGAGGGTGCCGTCCCGGATCAGTTCGATTGCCTGGCCGAGGCGCTGGGCATCGTCGGTAGCGGCAATCCGCGGGCAGGCCTCGACGATCGCGCCGAGTGCGTCCTGCACGGCATCATCGATCAGATCGGGGGAGAAGATGCCGTCGTGGTACTTGATCGTCGCACGGACGGTCAGGCTGATCAGCCCGTACACGCGGTCTTCTTCGTTCGGCCGCAGCCGCTCGGTGCAAAGCCGGTCGAGCAGTACCGCCGCTTCCGGACGTGTTTCCGCGCGCGCCCCGGGAAGCGAGAACGGGAGCGAGATCAACCCGGCGGCGGCCAATCCGCAAAAGGCCATATTGCGGCAGCGAGAAAACCGGCGCGTTGACAGGGACGCCGCGCCAAGCTTGGACGGCATCGGAAACGCCCCTCCCGTCAGTCGCGAATGCGGGTCGTCCCGCCGGGCGACTGTGCCCGCACTCGGTCCAACGACACAAGCGGCCGGCGGCGAATCGATGCGCGTGCCCTCTAACGCGCGGGAATAACGCATTTATCGGTCGGCCTGGCCCTGGGGTAGGGCGCGTCTCGGGAGTCCGCCTGGCGCATCCGATTCGCGCATTGGCCCGGAAACAGATCGCGGGAGGTTCAGTCCGCTGCCACGCTTTGCCCGGTATCGTGCCGGGGGCGGTTGAGCGGGGAGAGGATCGGCCGCGAGGCGTCGGTGACGGTCTTGACGCCGATCTCCGACAATTTGGCCGAGCCTTCGATGATCGCATCGACGCCGCGGCGGGCCAGACCGGCGTTGATCTCAATCGCTTCGGCAAACGTCCTGACGCCGAACAGGGCGAGCGCGGCATCGGTGGTGGCGACGAACCCAATGCGGGTCAAGCCGGCAATCTCGACGGCAACCTGCTGGAAACCGCGGGCGAACGCCGAATGCGCGTCGACCAGCGCCGTCCACGCGTCGATAGCCGCCGGGTCGGTCGGTTCCGGCAAGGACGTCATCGCCGCCGGCGCGTGCTGCGCAAGCACGGCGGCCACCGCTATGGCGGAAACCTCGGGAGCGATAGTCGGCGCCGTTTCGGTCGGAATTGCCTCGCCCCAGGCGATTTGACGATCGGAGACCAGGGCGGCGGGGACCAGCCCGGCGGGAACATCGGCCGCTTGCGTGTCGGCCGCGGGTATGTCGCTTCGGCCGGAATCGCGGGCAACGCGTCTTGGCTTGAAATCGCTCATCACCGTCCTCGCACTATAATGCAATGCACAATGACAATATAGCCGGGAATGCGGTCTAATCAATCGGGTTTTGTGCGATGCACAATGATGGGGCGGCGTGGCGCTTTGGCGCCCGCAAGGGAACCGCGGATCGTCCCGGCCGATCGGCCGTTGGCCTAAATGGTTGCCGATCATGTTCCGGCGAGAAGACCGCAAGAACTTCACCGGTGCTGGCGTTCGCGCAGGTTGATCGCGCCGGAAGATTGTCAAATCGGAGATTGTTGATCGCTTGGGTTGTTCGATCTTACGCGAACGAGATCGGGTTGGCTTTTTGACAGCTCTTCAACTTATCCTTATCCTCCTGGCGAAGGACGCGGGGCAGCATGGGGGTGCCGCGCTCCTCGTTGGCCAGGGCTTGGTGGGCGAGTCGTGATGTCGAAGCAGCAGGGGGAGCCCGGCGCCGTGGCGCTGGGGGCTTGGTTTCTTGGCCGGGCGATGCTGGGCGCGATCGTCGCGATTGGCCTGCTCGCGTTGATCCCGGCGCTATTGCACCCGGCCGATGCGGCGGTCCCGGGCGGCGAACGCGGGCCGGTGTTCGGGTGGCTTCTGCTCGATGCCCAGACCGGGCAGGTGCTCAGCGAACAAAACGCCGATGTGCAGACTTATCCGGCGTCGCTGACCAAGATGATGACGCTGTACCTGACCTTCGAGGCTCTCAACCAGGGCCGGGTCAGCCTCGATCAGCGGTTCCCGGTGTCGACGCACGCGGCGAGCCGGTCGCCCAGCAAGCTCGGACTGTCTCCGGGGGACGCCGTGCCGCTGCGCGATCTGATCCTCGGGGTCGTGACCCGGTCCGCCAATGACGCATCGGCGGTGGTGGCCGAGGGGCTCGCCGGGAGCGAGGCCAATTTCGCCCGCTACATGACGTGGAAGGCGCGCCAGCTTGGCATGCAGCACACCTGGTACCAGAATGCCTCGGGGCTGCCGCATCCGGAGCAGCGCACGACGGCGCGCGACGTTGCCCGGCTGTCGCTGGCGCTTTATCACCAGTTCCCGCGCGAATACCGCTACTTCGCGACGCGCGAATTCGATTTCCGCGGCGACCCGGTGCGAACCCACAATCGTCTGCTCGAATGGTATCACGGAGCCGACGGCATCAAGACCGGGTTCGTCAACGCGTCCGGGTTCAACCTCGCGGCCTCGGCGGTGCGCGATGGGCGGCGGTTGATCGGGGTGATCGTCGGAGGACGCTCGGCCCGCAGCCGCGACGCGCAGATGGGCTCGCTGCTCGACCAGGGCTTCGCCCTCCTCGCTTCCGGCCAGACGGCGCCCGCGCTGCCTCAGATGCTGCCTCCGGCGGCGCTGCCCCAGACGGTTATCGCCGCCGCCGCGCCGCCGCCGATAGCTGCCGTTTCCCAATCAACGCAGGCTCCGCCGCCGATGGCCCGGGCGGTCGCAACCGCACCGCCGCCCGCTGCCGCCCGGAGCGAGGCGCGCGGCGAGGAGGCGCCCGCGGCGGTTGCCGCGGCCGGCACCCAGCAGAAACTCCGCAACGTCGCCAACGCCGCGCTGCGGCGTCTCTCGCCGGTGGCGAAGGCTGAAGCGGCGCCGCTGGCGCACGCGATCGTCGGCGACCGCGAGGAATGGGCGATCCAGATCGGGGCCTTCGGTGGCGAGGCGGCGGCCGAGCAGGCGGCCCGCAAGGTCTCCAGTCTGGCGATCGTCAAGGGCAAGGCGCAGCAAATCCTCGCTCCGGCCAAATCCGACAAGCCCCGGCTTTACCGCGCGCGACTGCTGCATTTCACCCAGAAGGGCGCGCAAGCGGCCTGCGCCGAGCTGAAGCGCCGTGGAACGGCCTGCACGATCATGCGGGTTGGCGTGCGGGCGGGCGCGCTCAAGGTCGCCAGCCGGTAGCCTCGTCGCGAGTCTCTCCGGCGGTTGCAACAGGGGCGCCTCCTCAATAGGGCGGCAAGACCAGTCCGCTCGGCGCTAATTCCGCGGCAAGCTGCTGTTTGAGGCGTTCGAGACCCTCCGGGCTGGTCGATTCAGCACGGACGACGATGACCGCCTGTGTGTTCGACGGGCGCATCAGCCACCAGCCGTCCGAATTGCGCACGCGTACCCCGTCGATATCGACGATTTCGGCGCCGCGCCGGCGCTGGCGTTCGAGGACTTCCGCGACAACAGCGAATTTGGCCGTGTCGTCGCATTCCAGCCGCAGCTCGGGGGTGTTGAACACCGGCGGCAATTTGTCGAGCATGTCCGCCAGCGTTTCGTCGGACCGCGCCAGGATGCCGAGCAGCCGCACCGCGACATAGACCGCATCGTCGAAGCCGTAATAGCGCTCGGCGAAAAATATGTGGCCGCTCATCTCGCCGGCGAGCGGTGCGCCGGTCGCGGCCAGCCGCGCCTTGATCAGCGAATGGCCGGTTTCCATCATCACCGGCTTGCCGCCGGCGCGCGCGATTTCGTCGAACAGGACCTGGCTGGCCTTGACGTCGGCGATGATCGACGCGCCGGGATTGCGGCTCAGCACGTCGCGGGCAAGCACGATCAGCAGCTGGTCGCCCCACATGATGCGGCCGCGCGCATCGACCACGCCGATGCGGTCGCCGTCGCCGTCGAAACCGATGCCGAGATCGCAGCCTCCGGCGGCGACCGCCTGCTGCAGTTGCACGAGGTTTTCGGCGACCGTCGGATCAGGGTGGTGCGCCGGAAAATTGCCGTCGATTGTCTCGTTGAGAAGGATGTGCCGCCCCGGAAGCTGCTGCACGAGCCGGGCGACGACCTCGCCGGTCGCGCCGTTGCCGCAATCCCACGCCACCGACAGCCCGCGCCCTCCGAACGGGCCATCGTAATCGCGCGCGATCCGGGCGACGTACTCGTCGAAGACGCTGTGCCGTTCGACCCGCCCAGGTGACTGATTGGGCGGCCGCTCGGACGAGCCGGGTTCGAGCGCCATGGCCCCCAGCTTCTGGATCGCCTCGCCGAAAAACGGCTTGCCGCCGAGCACCAGCTTGAACCCGTTATGATCGGGCGGGTTGTGCGAGCCGGTCACCATGATGCCGCCATCGACGCCGCCATAGGTCCCTGGCGTCGCCGCCGCGTAATACAGCATCGGCGTCGGCCCGCGCCCGATTCGCACGACATCGGCGCCGCCCGCGGCGAGGCCTTCGACCAGCGCGGCTTCGAGCTCGGGCGAGGTCAGCCTGCCGTCATACCCCACCGCCACCCGCCGCCCGCCGGAATCGGCCAGCGTCTGGGCGAACAAGCGGCCCAGCGCGTGGGCGTCGGCGGGAAACAGCGTGGTTCCGACAATACCGCGGATATCGTACTCGCGCAGGATCGTCGGATCGAAACGGTGCGCCATCGCCACGCCGATCAGATGTAGGTGGCGAGGAGGCGGCGGAAGGCCGGGCCGAGCGTCGGATGCGTCAGTCCAAGCCCGACATTGGCTTCGAGATAGCCGAGCTTGTCGCCGCAATCATACCGCCGCGCCGCGACGCGCAGACCGTGAAACGGCTGGCCCTGGGAGATCAGGCTGTCGAGCCCGTCGGTCAGCTGGATCTCGTTGCCGCTGCCGGGCTTCAATTCGGCCAGATGGCCGAAGATCTCGGGCTGGATTATGTAGCGCCCGATGATCGTCAGGGTCGATGGCGCGACCTCCGGGTCGGGCTTCTCGACAACGCCCCTGGCCTCAACGAGCGTCCCGTCATCGGAGACGACATCGAGGACGCCATAGCGCCTGGTCTGTTCGCGCGGCACCTCGACAACCGCGACCAGGTTGCCGCCGGTCGTCCGGTAGGTATCGATCATCTCCTTGAGGCAAGGCGGGTCGCCGACCATCAGATCGTCGACCAGCAGCACAGCGAACGGCTCGTCGCCGACCAGGTGGCGGGCGCACCAGACCGCGTGGCCGAGCCCGAGCGGGCGCTGCTGGCGGGTGAACGCGACATCGCCGGGCGGCGGCAGCCAGGCCCGCAGCTCATCCAGCAACTCGGTGCGGCCGCGCTCGCGCAATGTTGCCTCAAGCTCGAACGCGACGTCGAAATGATCCTCGATCGCGCTCTTGGCGCGGCCGGTGACGAAATAGAACTGCTCGATGCCCGCCGCCCGCGCTTCCTCGATCGCGTATTGAATGAGCGGCTTGTCGACGATCGTCAGCATCTCCTTCGGCATCGCCTTGGTCGCCGGGAGAAGCCTTGTGCCGAGACCGGCCACCGGAAAGACCGCCTTGCGCACGGGTTTTCGCATCGAACTCCTCAATTCAGCCGACCTGATGGTTCAGCCGCCCTATGATCCCCTGGCCTTGATCCCCTGGGCATCGGCCGGCGAGGGGCGGAGACAGCGTCATGGCGTCGAGTTATAGGGATCAATCCCGCATCCGAAAACGGTTAAGGAGCTGGCTCCGGCGCAATCTCGAACCGTGGCGGGAGGCGAGCTTCGCCGGCATCGATGTGCATTACAAGGAATGCCTCGACGGCGGCGGCTCCTCGTTCGGCCAGGACTTGATCCCGTTTCTGCGCGGCCGCGGCATGCCCAGGCAACGGCGCGTGTTCGAATGGTGTGCGGGACCCGGCTTTATCGGCTTCTCGATGCTCGGTCACGGGCTGTGCGACACGCTGTGCCTGGCCGACGTAAATAAAAAGGCGGTCGCGGCGTGCCGGCGCACGATTGCCGCCAACCGGCTGGCGGACCGGGCGGTCGTCTACCATTCGGACAATTTGAACGGGTTTGGTCCGGCGGAGCAATTCGACCTCGTTGTCGGCAATCCGCCGCATTACGACAGCGACGACGTCGACTGGCTGCGCTCGGCGGATAACGGATGGCGTCTGCACCGCGAATTCTTTGCGACGATCGGGCGTCACTTGCGGCCGGGCGGTGTCATCGTGCTGCAGGAAAACAATCAGGGCTCGACCGTCGACAATTTCCGCGCCTTGATCGAGGCGGCGGGCCTGCGGATCAGCTTTGTCGAGGGCTGCGCGCCCGAACTGACCCCGGACCACCATTTTTACTATATCGGCATCGTGCGGCAGGGCGATCTCGCGCCCGGGTGGGCCGACGGCGGGGCGGTCGAGCCGGCCGCGGCGCAGTAGCTGAATTACCGCTTTAACAGCACGTCGCGGGCGCGGTTGATCTTGGTGGCGAGGTAGTCGGTCCCGCCATGATCGGGGTGGAGCTGTTTCATCAGCCGGTGATGCGCCGCCTTGATCGCGTCGGCGTCGGCCCCGGGCCGTAGCCCCAGAATGGCGTAAGCTTCGTCGACCGAGACATCCGGGCCGCTCGGTGGCGCTTCGTTCCTTGCCGAATCGCCCCTTGCCGAATCGCCGGCCATCTCGTCATGCCAATTGGAACGAACGCGGTCGAGATAGGCTTCGAGCAGTCGCGCGCCTTCCTCGTCCTCGGCGCGGCACTCGCGCAACAATGCCAGCAGCTCTGCGGGGCGGAGTTCGTCGAGGCGCATGCCGGCAAAGCGGCCGCGCAACACGGTGCCGCTCATGCTCCCGGTGTCGTGGTCGAGGTGCATGCGCAGAAACGGCGTCTCGGCATCGGAGCTGCCCCCGGTGGAGGGACCGCGCAATCCGCTGAACATCGAGCGCAGCCGGCGCAATCTCGGCCAAAGGAGCACGAGCGGGACCAGCAGCATCGTCAGCCACCCCGATAGGGCGAGTGCGATGGCGGCCAATACCGCGCCGGCGATCGCGGTCCATTTGACGAGGCTGGCGAGGCGCGCCGGCTCGGCGTTGACGAACAGATAGGACAGCAGCAGCAGCCCGCACAACGTTGCCAGGCCGCCGAGAAGGTAGAACATCGGCGCCGCGGTTTTCCGGTTATTTATGGCCCCCCTGCCCGCGGTATCGACGGGAAGGGAAAGCGCGTTGAAGCCATGTCTATCACGGTCGCCGGTTTACCCCCGCAATTGCGCGGTCAGGCGGAGCACCGCGCCGCCCTTCTTCTCGCCATAGGCGCTCAGTGCGCGATAGCCGCCGGCGGCGTAGACCGCGACCGCGCCCAACAGGTCGCGCAGGCGGTCGGCGCTGGCCAGATCGAAGCGCAGATAGGCGCCGTGCGACAGTTTCGCCATCTGCTGAAAGGCGCGCGCGGCGATCGGGTTGCCGCCCTCGTGAAACAGAAAGATCGGCACGCCGTTGAGGCCGAGTTCGCCGGCGAGCTGGCACAGCCGGTCCACTTCCTCCTCCATCGCGTCGCCGACAAAGACGAGCGCGTTGACCCGCTGCTTCTTGGTCTCGGTCAGGGCATGGTCGAGCGCGCGCTCGATCTGGGTTTCGCCGCCGAGGCAGGACACCGCTCGCATGACGCGGTGCAAATCGGCGGCATTGGCCATCCAACGGCTCGCCTTGCATTCGTTGAAGCCGCGGTAATAGACGAGCTTGACGTCGAGCCCGCCAAGCGCGGCGGTCGCCTCGAACATCTCGCCCTGGAGCCGGCAGGCGCGGTCCCAGGACGGCTCGCGGCTCGCCGTCGCGTCGAGCGCGAAGATCAGCCGGCCGCGCCCGCCCGACGGCGTCGGCGGGGCGCGCCGCAGATCGCGCAGAAAGGCGTCGACCCCGGCCGAGGAAATTTGAGCGGATACTCCACCCGATTTCGGTGTCTTTGCCGGCTGGCGCTTGTCGTCGGTCATCGGCGGCGCTCAGGCCGGGCGGAGCCAGACGGAGGTATCATGAAACACCGCGCCGCCGCCCGGCAATCCGGGGTCGGCGCTGGTCAAGAGGTTGATGCCGATCCCCTCCTCGAAGGCGTCGTTGGGCCACAGCCCCTCGACGATGACGACCCGACGCTGCATGCCGTCGAAAATGCGGACATGAACGACGACGCTGCCGCGCTGGTTGCCGATGCGAATTCGGCCGCCATCTTCGAGGCCAAGCGCGGCGAGCGCGGCCGGATGGACCAGCGCCGTCGGGCGGCCCTCGCGCGCGATGCCTGTGGGCGTGTTGTTGAAGCTGGTGTTGAGGAACGAGCGCGACGGCGCCGGCACCAGGCGGAAGGGCCGCTCGGGGTCGCAATCGTCGATCACCGCGGCATGGTCGGGAAATTCCGGCATTCGCGCGTGGTCAGGGCCGAGCGCGGCCCAGTCGGCGCGAAAGTGGAACTTCTTGTCGGCATGGCCGAACCCGTCGAGGAAATGCCCGGTCTCGAAACCCGGCCAGCAATCCAGCCAGACACCTTCATCGAATTCCGCCGGCGCGGGCAATCCGCTGGCGCGCAAGGTGTGCTCGATGATCTCGAACGCGCTCATCGCGAAACCAGGGTGGCTTGTGCCGAGGCGGGCCGCGAGGCCACAGATCAAATCATGGTTCGAGCGGCACTCGGCATAAGGCGGGACGATCGCGCGGCCGATCTGCAGGAAGGTGTGACCGCCGGCGGTGTAGATGTCGTCGTGTTCTAGGAAGGTGGTTGCCGGCAATACGATGTCGGCCATCGCGGCGGTCTCGGTCATGAACTGCTCGTGGACGCAGGTGAACAGGTCGTCGCGGCGGAAGCCCTGATGCACCAGCCCCGATTCGGGCGAGACCACCATCGGGTTGGTGTTCTGGATCAAGAGCGCCGTCACCGGCGGGCCGTCGCCGAGATCGCGCCGGTCGCCGGTGAGGATGGGACCAATGCGCGACTGGTCGAGGATGCGGGTCGCCGGATCGATGAGGTCGAGCCCCTCGATCATCCCGCGGTCGAGCGGGAACAGGCCGTGGTTCGAATAGAGCGCGCCGCCGCCTTCGTACTGCCAGGCGCCGGTCACCGCCGGCAGGCAGGTCACCGCGAACATCTGCGCCGCGCCGTTGCGGGACCGCGAAAAGCCGTAGCCAAGCCGGATAAAGCTGCGCTTGGTCCCGCCATAGAGCCGCGCGAATTCGACGATTTCCGCCGCGGCGAGCCCGGTGATCGCTGCCGCCCAGTGCGGGTCGCGGGTGGATAGGTGCGCTTCAAGCCCGGCCGGGTCGTCGGTGTAGCGCGCGAGATACTTCCGGTCGGCGTAGCCTTCCTTGAACAGCACGTGCATCACCGCGCAGGCGAGCGCGCCGTCGGTGCCCGGCAGCGGCGCCAAATGCAGATCGGCAAGCTCGGCGGTGCCGGTGCGGTACGGATCGACGACGACGAGCTTGGCGCCGCGCTCCTTACGCGCCTGCGCAATCTGCGACATCACGTTGATCTGGGTCGAGATCGGGTTGCCGCCCCACACGACGATCAGGTCCGATTTGGCGATCTCGCGCCCGTCGACGCCGCGCTTGGCGCCGATCCCGGCCAGCCATCCGGCATCGGTCAGCGCGGTGCAGATCGTCGACAGCTGGCGCGAGTAGCCCATCGCATGGCGCAGCCGATGGATGCCGTCGCGCTGCACCAGCCCCATCGTGCCGGCATAATAATGCGGCCACACCGCCTCCGGCCCGTCGCGCTGCGCCGCCAGGGTCAGCCGCTCGGCAACCGCGTCGAGCGCGTCGTCCCACGCGATCGGGACGAAGGCGTCGCGACCCACGCCCTTGTCGCCGACCCGCCGCAACGGCACGGAAAGCCGATCGGGGTGGTGCTGGCGCTCGGCGTAGCGGGCGACCTTGGCGCAGACGACGCCCTGCGTATAGGACTGCCGCTCGGCGCCGCGCACCCGGCCGATTCGTACCCCGTCGATGCGCTCGACCGCGAGCGCGCAAGCGCTCGGGCAATCATGCGGGCAGACGCTGTAGGCGATGTCGAGCGGCAAGACGCCCCCGGAGCGCGGTTCCTCGCTGAGAATATAAGCCGCCGCAGGGCCGCGCGATACGCCGCACCTGGCCTTGTTATCGTTTCGGGAAACCGCCGGTCTGTCGCAGCGCCTCGGCGAGAGCAATGGCGCCGGCAAGCGCGACATTCAGCGAGCGGGCGCCGGCGTGCAACGGGATCACCACCCGGGCGTGGGCGGCCTCATGCACGAAATCCGGCACCCCGGCGCTTTCCCGGCCAAGCAGCAGCGTGTCCCCGGCGGCGAAGGCGAAATCATGCAGCGGCATCGTGCCCTTTGTCGTCAGCAGCACCAGACGCGAGGCGGCGTCACGCTCGGCGACAAAGGCGCGCCATGAGGCATGGCGCCGGACCGCGACCTGTGCGACATAATCGAGCGCCGCCCGCCTGAGCCGGCGGTCATCGAAGAGGAAACCGAGCGGTTCGATCAAATCCACCTCGACCGCGAAACAGGCGGCCAGGCGCAACAGCGTCCCGGTATTCTGCGGGATATCGGGTTCGAACAACGCGAGGCGCAACGGAATGTCCCGCAAGGGCTTGCACAATGCCGACGACACCATGACCGCCGACATCATAGGAACGCGCAATTAGCCGGCGTTGCTGCCGTTTTATGCGGCAGTCTGTCGCATAGTTCGGGTTGTTCAAGGGTATAGCTTGCCCTCGGGTCGCTGTCGGGGGTCAGCAGCGGATAGACGAGGTTTTGAATGACCGATCTGGCACAATCGCAGGTTAGAGTCGAGCATGGCGGCGGCACGCGGCGCGACTTCCTGATCCTGAGCGCTGGCGCGCTCGGGGCAGTGGGCGCGGCAATCTCGGTCTGGCCATTCATCGACAGCATGAACCCGGCCCGCGACACGCTGGCGCTGTCGACCACCGAGGTCGATCTGACGCCGATTCAGGTCGGACAGCGGCTGACGGTGGCGTGGCGCGGCAAACCGGTCTTCATCGACCGCCGCACGCCCGACGAGATCAAGGCCGCCCAGGATGTCGACGTTTCCAGCCTGCGCGATCCGCAAAAGGATTCCGACCGCGTCAAAAAACCGGAATGGCTCGTCGTCGTCGGCGTGTGCACGCATCTGGGCTGTATCCCGCTCGGCCAGAAGCCCGGCGATGACCGTGGCTCCTTTGGCGGCTGGTTCTGTCCCTGCCACGGTTCGGTCTACGATACCTCGGCGCGGATCCGCCAGGGTCCGGCCCCAACCAATTTGCCCGTCCCGCCCTACGATTTCACCGCCGACACCGCCATCAAGATCGGCTAGGAAGCGTCATGGCCGTATCTCAACCCGGGGTCCCCGCCGGTTCCTCCAGCACCCCCGCCAGCCTGCCGGGCAGCGGGCACGGCAGGCTCGTCCGATGGATCGACCATCGCCTGCCGGTCATCTCGTTTCTCGAACACGAGCTGACCGCGTACCCGACGCCGGTAAACCTGAATTACTGGTGGAATTTCGGGTCGCTGGCCGGGATCATCCTGGTCATCATGATCGTCACCGGGGTCGTGCTGGCGATGCACTATACGCCGCACGCCAGCCTCGCCTTCGATTCGGTCGAGCGCATCATGCGCGACGTCAATTATGGATGGCTCCTGCGCTACGTCCATATGAACGGCGCGTCGATGTTCTTTTTGATCGTTTATATCCACATGTTCCGCGGCCTCTATTACGGCTCCTATAAATATCCGCGCGAGCTATTGTGGATTCTCGGTGTGGTGATCTTGCTCCTGATGATGGCGACGGCCTTCCTGGGCTATGTGCTGCCGTGGGGGCAGATGAGCTATTGGGCGGCGACCGTCATCACCAACATGTTCTCGGCGGTCCCCTTGGTCGGCGACAGCATCGTGACCCTGCTGTGGGGCGGGTTTACGGTCGGCAACCCGACGCTGAACCGATTTTATTCGTTGCATTATGTGCTGCCGTTCGTGATCGTCGCGGTGGTCGGGCTGCATCTGGTCGCGCTGCATCAGCACGGCTCGAACAACCCGCTCGGCATCGAGCGCCGCGGCCCGCAGGATTCGATCCCGTTTCATCCGTACTACACGATCAAGGACATGTTCGGGTTGAGCGTGTTCCTGATCGTGTTTGCGGTTTTTGTCTTTTACCTGCCGAACTTCCTCGGGCATCCGGACAATTACATCCCGGCCAACCCGATGGTGACACCGCCGCACATCGTGCCGGAATGGTATTTCCTGCCATTCTACGCGATCCTGCGCTCGGTGCCGGACAAGCTGCTCGGCGTCGTCTTGATGTTCGGCGCCGTGCTGATCCTGTTTCTGGTGCCCTGGCTCGACACATCGCCGGTGCGCAGCGCCCGCTTTCGGCCGGTCTACCGCTGGGTGTCGTGGCTGTTGCCGGCCGATGCAATCGTGCTGGGGTGGGTCGGCGCCAACCCGCCGTCCGGGGCCTTCGTCGTGATCGGCCAGATCGCGACCTTCTATTACTTCTTCCATTTTCTGATCCTGATGCCATTGCTCGGCAAGATCGAGAGGCCGCGACCCTTGCCGATCAGCATCGGCGCCGCCGTGCTTGCGGCCGGGCCGCCCGTCCCCGCCGCGGCGCCGATGGAAAGGCGCTGAGATGTTCAGATCGATTGTTGCCGCCGCGCTTGTCGCGGGGCTTGCTCTCGTCGGCGGAACCGCCGGAACCGCGCGGGCCGAGGGCGACGCGCCGCATCCGCCGCATCAGAAATGGTCGTTCGACGGCGTGTTCGGCACCTACGACCGGGCCGCGATGCAACGCGGGTTTCAGGTCTACAAGGAGGTTTGCGCCGCCTGCCACGGCGTCAAGCACCTTTATTTCCGCGATCTGGCGCAGATCGGCTACAGCGAGGACCAGGTCAAGGGCATCGCCGCCCAGGTCCAGGTGACCGACGGACCCAACGATAGCGGCGAAATGTTCCAGCGCCCGGCGCGGCCGTCGGACCCGATCCCCGGGCCGTTCGCCAACGACCAGGCCGCGCGCGCCGCCAATAACGGCGCCTTGCCGGTGGATTTGTCGCTGATCGCCAAGGCGCGCGTGAGCGGCCCCGACTATGTCTTCGCGCTGTTGACCGGCTACAAGGACCCGCCGGCCGGCGTCAAGATGAACCCGAATATGTACTTCAACGAATATTACCCGGGGCATCAGATCGCGATGCCGCCGCCGCTCAACCCCGACCAGGTCAAATATGCCGACGGCACGCCGGGGAGTGTGCCGCAGATGGCGCGCGACCTCGTCAGCTTTCTCGCCTGGGCGGCGGAGCCGACCCTCGAGGAGCGCCACCGTGCCGGGTTCAAGGTAATCCTGTTCCTGATCGTCGTGACCGGCGTGTTCTACGCCGCCAAACGCAAGATCTGGTCCCGCATCCAGCATTGATCGGAACCGGGTCCCGTCGCCCGGATCATGATTGTCGTCCCGGCGAGGGCCGGGAACCCGAGATTTCAGCTGTCTCGGGCTCGGATTGGTGGGTCCCGGCCTTCGCCGGGACGACAAGTCTAAGGTCTGAGCGCTTCCATCAGCAGCAAGAGGAATTGGGGCGGCCCGATGCAGAGGCCGCTGAAGGCCGCTGAGGCGGAACGCCTCGCACGTGCGCAAGATATCAGTTACAATCGAATTTCGTCGCGATAGCCGACGAGAAAGCAACTCCACCCGCGATGAAACTCCAAGAGTTGTGAGATGACATCGGAGCAATTAGACCGAGTTATCGGCATCCTTGCACGACCGATCGTTGCGATTTTGGTCGTTATAGCGGCCGTGGTCAGTTACCAACTAATAGCGACATGGATAATACACTTATGGCCTGATCTTAAAGAATACAAAGAAATTTTTGGGCATGTGCTGTTCACACTTATGATCGTTTTTCTTATACAGGCATTAGAAAGAAGCATAAAGGAAGGAGAGCTAGCCAAGGAGCGAGAATTGAACCAGCAGCGGTTAATTGCCGAACGGGAATCTATGCACGTTCAAATCGAGGCGGAGCGTTCTCAGGTAAGGAATATTTTCGAGGGATTATTGAGAGATTACTTTCCACTGGGTATTGCCGCGACAGACGTGGGTTTGAAAGAAATTTACGGCTCGAGAACAAACTCTCTGTCCCATATCGAGGCAGCTATAAAAGTTGCAGAGCATCGAATCCTATTCCTCGGAGTCGCGCTTCAGGAAGCGCTTATCATTGAGGAAATCGGTGATGTTCTCCGGAGCAAAAAAGCGAACTCCGTTGATGTTCGCCTGTTGTTAATGAACCCCTTGACTAGCCCAGCGGTATTCAGAGCATTTATAGAAACGCCGCCCGAAGTGGTTAAGCAATATGTCGCCAGATACGCTGCCGGCTCAAGAAGTGACGAACCGCTCGACGAACATTACCAAGATAGCGTCCTTTATCGAGATTGTGAGAAAACATATAAACTACTCCATAACTCATCGCTTGGACCCTGTATGAGATTTTACCGCCGTGACCCTGCAATGTGGATGGTCATCGTCGACGATCGCGTATTTGTCGAACCGTACACGTTTGGGCGTCCGGACCGGGACACAGACGAGGAGACGTTGAATAGACGCCTTGGTGGACATATGCCGGTCTTAGAGTTCATAGGAGCAGAAAAGAGAACGTTCTGCATATTGCTCGATCATTTCGAGAACCTGTGGAATACAACACAAGACGATTCTCTACATATGGGAATGCAGTACGCACGAGCGGACGAGATACTCAGCAAGGAAATTTTTGGCGTACGTCTACCATGGCTCACATTCGTCGCCAATTCACTTGGCATAAAACGAGAGAAAAAGCGGTCCGCACCGCGAGATGCATATAGCGGACACATCACCATAAAGTTTAATGGTAAGGCGCAAGCTGCAACACTTCTGGACTGCTCGGTGGATGGAATCAGTATCACCACCGACGATGACGAACACCTTACCGAGGGGGCGACGCTGAGTATAGAAATGGATATCAAAGATCCAGCGATACATATCCTGGAGAGGCGGCTGTTTGCCCAGAAAAATGTATTTGTACTGAAACACAAGGCCCAAAATTTCTATCAGGACGGCAAGGCCAGAATCGGTCTTCAAAAGTTGGATTAGAACGAGCGTGAGTTTGCGACAAACCCATCCCCGTGCATTAATCAAGACTTTCGGAAATTCTGCTCGCCTCAGCTTCAGTAGCTGCGCGGCGAAGGCTGCGGCGCGATCTACCCGGAGAAGGCCGGCGAAGGTGCTCGTCCAAATTTAGCAGGAGCGGCGATGACCGTCCGGGTTATCGGCATTATCGGCGGCAGCGGGCTTTACCAGATCGATGGGCTGAGCGACATCGCGTGGCGCCGGGTCGACAGCCCGTTCGGGCGCACCTCCGACGAATTTTGTTTCGGCAGGCTCGACGGCCAGCCCGTCGTGTTTCTGCCGCGCCACGGGCGCGGTCATGTGCTGCCGCCCTCGGCGATCAATTTTCGCGCCAATATCGACGCGTTGAAGCGCTGCGGCGTCACCGACATCGTGTCATTGTCGGCGGTCGGCAGCCTGCGCGAGGTTCTTACTCCCGGCGATTTTGTCGTCGTCGACCAGTTCGTCGACCGCACCTTTGCCCGGGACAAAAGCTTTTTCGGCCCGGGCTGCGTCGCGCATGTCTCGATGGCGCACCCGGTGTGCGGCCGCATCGGCGACGCGCTCGCCGCGTCGATGCCGAACGCCGGGATCGCGGCGAAGCGCGGCGGCACCTATCTCGTGATGGAAGGCCCGCAATTCTCGACCCTGGCGGAAAGCGAGCTCTACCGCGCCTGGGGTTGCGAT
>CAMATN010000096.1 GCA_945861155.1 Rhizobium sp. Q54 | reverse complement strand
TGTCGTCCCGGCGAAAGCCGGGACCCATTCGTCCATGAACTCGCTGTTGAATAATGGGTCCCGGCTTTCGCCGGGACGACAATCCTATGGTTCTGATCTCCGTGTCTCCGTGGTGATTATTTAGTCAGCCTCATGAAATTCACCGACATTTTCATCCGCCGGCCGGTGCTGGCATTGGTCGTCAGCCTGTTGATCCTGCTGATCGGGCTGAAATGCCTGTTCGACTTGCAGATCCGGCAATATCCGCGACTTTTCAATACGACGATCACGGTCACCACGGTCTATCCGGGCGCCGCGCCCGACCTGGTCCAGGGCTTTATCACGACGCCGATCGAGCAGGCGGTGGCGGGCGCCGAGGGGATCGATTACCTGACCTCGAACTCGATCCAGGGCGCCAGCACCGTCACCGCCTTTATCAAGCTGAATTTCGACCCGAACCAGGCGCTGACCGACGTCATGGCCAAGGTGCAGCAGGTCAAGTACCTGATGCCGGAGCAGTCGCAGGATCCGGTTATCCTCAAATCGACCGGCCAGACGACGGCAGTCATGTATGTCGGCTTTGCCAGCGCCGAATTGTCGAGCGCGGCAATCTCGGACTATATGACCCGGGTCGTGCAGCCATTGCTGTCGACCGTCGAGGGGGTTGCCTCGGCCGACATCCTCGGCGGCCAGACCTTTGCGATGCGGCTGTGGCTCGATCCGGCGCAGATGGCGGCGCGCGGCATCTCCGCCGCCGAAATCGCCGCGGCGATCCGCGCCAACAACTACCAATCCGCGCCGGGTCAGGCGAAAGGCTACTTCACCGTCACCAACATCACCGCGCGGACCGGCTTGGCAGATGCCGAGCAGTTCAAGCGCATGGTCGTCAAATCCGCCGACGGGGCGGTGGTGCGGCTCGAGGACATCGCCAAGGTCGATCTCGGCGCGCAGAGCTGGAATTCGAGCGTCGCGATGAACGGCCAGCACGCGGTGTTCATCGCCATCCAGGCGACGCCGACCGGCAACCCGCTATCGCTGGTCCGCGGGGTGCGGGCGCTCCTGCCCGAGATCGAGCGCAACCTGCCGGCTTCGGTCAAGATGCAGGTGGCCTACGATTCGACCCGCTTCATCCAGGCCTCGATCGACGAGGTTCAGATCACCCTGGGCGAGGCCGTGCTGATCGTCGTCGTCGTGATCTTCCTGTTCCTCGGCAGCTTCCGGGCGGTCTTAATCCCGGTCGTGACGATCCCGCTGTCACTGGTCGGCGCCGCAATCGTCATGGTGGCGCTCGGGTTCAGCCTCAACCTGTTGACCCTCTTGGCGATGGTTCTGGCGATCGGGCTCGTCGTCGACGACGCGATCGTCGTCCTGGAAAATATCTACCGCCACATCGAGGAAGGGAAAAGCCCGTCGCAGGCGGCCCTGATCGGGGCGCGCGAGATCGCCGGCCCGGTCATCTCGATGACGCTGACCCTGGCGGCGGTCTACACCCCGATCGGCTTTCTCGGCGGCGTCACCGGCACCCTGTTCCGCGAATTCGCCTTCACGCTGGCCGGCGCGGTGATGATTTCCGGCATCGTCGCGGTGACCTTGTCGCCGATGATGTGCTCGCTGTTGTTGAGGCGCGACATGGCGCGGGGCCGCTTTGCGCGAACGATCGACCGGGTTTTCTCGCGCCTTGCGGAATCCTATGGGAGGCGGCTCGAACGCTCGCTCGACTACCGCCCGGTGACGGCCCTCTTCGCTGTCGCGGTATTCGCCGCGCTCGCCCTGATGTACGCGAATACCGGCAAGGAGTTGGCGCCCGAAGAGGATCAGGGCGTGCTGTTCGCGCTGACCAAGGCGCCGCAATACGCCAACCTCGATTACCTCAACGCCTATGGCGAGGTGCTCGACAAGGCCTTCACCTCGATCCCCGAGACCGATCTGCGGTTTGTCGTCAACGGAAGGGGCGGGCCCAACCAGGGCATCGCCGGGATCATCCTGAAGCCGTGGGACGAGCGCTCGCGCAGCGCCCAGCAGATCAAACTGGAGTTGCAGCAGAAGGTTAGCGCGGTCGAGGGGATGAACGCGTTTGTCTTCTCGCTGCCGCCATTGCCGGCCTCGATCGGCGGGCTGCCGGTGCAGATGGTGATCGATTCGACCGGCGATTTCATCTCGATTTTCGGGGCGATGGAGAAGATCAAGGAGGCGGCGCGCAAGAGCGGCCTCTTTATCGTCGTCGACAGCGATTTGGCGTTCAACCAGCCGACGATCGAGGTCAATATCGACCGCGACAAGGCCAACGATCTCGGCATCACGATGCAGGCGATCGGCGATACGCTGGCGCTGCTGGTCGGCGAGAATTACGTCAACCGCTTCAACCTCGACGGCCGCTCCTACCAAGTAATCCCGCAAGTGCCGCGGGTCGACCGCCTGAACCAGGAGACGCTGACCCAGTATTACGTAAATTCGGCCGCGGGCCAGCCTGTGCCGCTGGCTAACCTCGTAACGGTCAAGACGACGACCGCGCCCAACGCGCTGACCCGCTACAACCAGCTCAACTCGGCGACCTTCCAGGCGGTGCCGATGCCCGGGGTCACAATCGGCCAGGCCGTCGATTTCCTCGAGAAAGAGGCCGCCGCGCTGCCCGCCGGCTTCAGCCACGATTATCTGTCGGATGCGCGGCAATACGTGCGCGAGGGCAACCAGCTCGTCGTCACGTTCTTCTTCGCGCTGATCATTATCTACCTGGTGCTGGCGGCGCAGTTCGAGAGCCTGCGCGACCCGCTGGTGATCCTCGTCAGCGTGCCGCTGGCGATTTCCGGCGCGCTGATACCGCTGTTTTTCGGCGTGGCGACGATGAACATCTACACCCAGGTCGGGCTGGTGACCTTGATCGGGCTGATCAGCAAGCACGGCATCCTGATGGTCGAGTTCGCCAACCAGCTACAGGTCACCCAGAGGCTCGACCGGCGCCGCGCGATCGAAATCGCCGCGCGGGTGCGCCTGCGCCCGATTCTGATGACGACCGCGGCGATGGTCGTCGGCCTGGTGCCGCTGCTGACCGCGTCCGGGGCGGGCGCCGCGAGCCGCTTCTCGATCGGCGTTGTCGTGGTGGCGGGCATGTCGATCGGCACGCTGTTTACGCTGTTCGTGCTGCCCGCGGTCTACACCGTATTGGCGAAGGACCATGCCGCCGCTGCCCACTCGGTGCGGACGCGCGAGCTGGCCGAAGTGTCCTGAGCATTCGCCTGGGGCTTTGACGCTTTGCGCCAATCGCCCTAGAGTCGCGGCACAAATCCATGGAGGCACTGCGATGGCGTACACGATCACGCCCCTGAGCGAGCATACCGGCGCCGAAATTCGTGGCCTCGATCTGGCGAAACCAGTCGATCCCGAGACCCGCGCCGCGCTCAACCGTGCCTTCGCGACGCATCACGTCGTGGTTGCGCGCGACCAGAAATATGAGCCGGCGGATTTCATGCGGGCGGTGCAGTTGTGGGGCGAATTGCAGCCGCACGACAAGAAGGACCACCACATCCCGGGTTTCCCGGAGATGTATTATGTCTCGAACGAGGAGTTTATCGGTACGAGGCGGCTCATTCCGGGCGAGACCTTTCACACCGACCACTCGAACCATCCCGCCCCGCCCAAGGCGACGATCCTCTATCCCGTCGCGCTGCCGACAAGCGGCGGCGACACGCAATACGTCAACATGCACCGCGCCTATGACGAATTGCCCGAGGCGATGAAGCGGCGCATCGACGGCCTCAAGGCGGTGCATGTGTATCTGAGCAAGTACAGCCCGCGCCCGCTGACACCGCTCAATCAGGAAAGCCTCAACGCGTTGCCGCCGGCCGGCATCCACCCGCTGGTGCGGGTGCACCCGGACAACGGCCGCAAGGCGCTGTTCCTGAACCCGGTGCGCATCGAGTCGATCGTCGGGATGCCGGACGACGAGGCGCTCGACCTCGTCGCCGAGCTGATGACGCACGCGACCCAGCCGAAATACGAATACCGCCATCAATGGCGCTACGGCGATATGGTGATGTGGGACAACCGCAGCGTCATGCACAAGGCCAACCCCGATTACGACATGAACCAGCGCCGCTATTTGTACCGGCTGATGCTGAAAGGCGAGCCCCCGATCCCGGTGTCGCTCGCGGCTTAGGTCGTGAGCTCCATAAAAGGGCCAGCTCGCAACACCCGATCGGCGACCGCTATGGGTGGTAAGCTGACCATCGTCCATCGGCCCGCCCATGACGCCTTCGCGCCGAAAGCAGCCGTCCATTGTACGGCGATCAGTCAGCGACCCCGCAGGCTGGCGGGGCAGGGCACCATCACCCCCGGCGAGGCGGCGGAATTCGCCCGGGTTGTCGAAACCCTCGTCGGGGCGATCGAGGCCACCGACTTCGACCGCCGGTTGCGAATGTTCGACGGTGCCCATCCCGCGGCCCATGAGGGCATGGCAGGCCGGAAGTAGAGCGCTGGTTGGACGACCAGATGACCACCTCGCTTCACGACGAGGTGCGGTTCGGGGAAGGCTACGCCGCCTCTTCGGCCTCGTCTTCTGCGCCCGGCAGCGGGCCGGAATCCTTGCCCTTGGCATCGGTGTCGCGGTCGACCAATTCGATCAGCGCCATCGGCGCGTCGTCGCCGTAGCGGAAGCCGGCCTTGATGATCCGCGTGTAGCCGCCAGGGCGATCGCCATAGCGCTCGGCCAGTACCGTCAGCAATTTGTCGGCGAGCGCCTTGTCCTGCAACTTGGCAATCGCCTGACGCCTGGCATGCAGCCCGCCGCGCTTGCCGAGCGTGATCAGCCGCTCGACGATCGGCCGCAAATCCTTGGCCTTGGGCACGGTCGTGCGGATCTGTTCGTGCTTGAGCAGGGCGGCGGCGAGGTTCTCGAACATCGCCTTGCGATGGGCCGAGGTGCGGCTGAAGCCGCGATGGTTCATACGATGGCGCATGGTCTCTAACTCTCCGCCGGTCGGCCTTAATACGGCTCGTCGATCCGTTTGGCCAGCTCTTCGATGTTCTCGGGCGGCCAGTTCGGGATCTCCATGCCGAGATGAAGGCCCATATTGGCCAGCACTTCCTTGATTTCGTTCAAAGATTTACGGCCGAAGTTCGGCGTCCGCAGCATCTCGGCCTCGGTCTTCTGCACGAGGTCGCCGATATAGACGATGTTGTCGTTCTTCAGGCAGTTGGCCGAGCGCACCGACAATTCGAGTTCGTCGACCTTGCGCAGCAGGTTCTTGTTGATCAGCGGCTCGCCGGTCAGCTCCTTCTCGACGGCGTGGCGCGGCTCTTCGAAATTGATAAAGAGCTGGAGCTGGTCCTGCAGGATGCGCGCGGCCAGAGCGACGGCGTCCTCGGGGGTCATCGCGCCATTGGTTTCGACCCGCATCGCCAGCCGGTCGTAATCGGTGACCTGGCCAACCCGGGTGTTCTCGACGCGATACGAGATCTTGCGCACCGGGCTGAACAGGGCGTCGACCGGAATGAGGCCGATCGGCGCGTCTTCGGGCCGGTTCTGGGTTCCCGGCACATAGCCCTTGCCGTTTTCGACGGTCAGCTCCATCGCGATGCGGGCGCCGTTGTCGAGCGTGCAGATGACCTGGTCCGGGTTGAGCACGTCGATATCGTGCCCGGTCTCGATCTGGCGGGCGCGCACCTCGCCCGGTCCGGTGGCGCGCAGCCGCATCCGCTTGGGCCCGTCGCCATGCATGCGCAATCCGATGCTCTTGACGTTCAGCACGATGTCGGTGATGTCTTCGAGGACGCCGGGGAGCGACGAGAATTCGTGCAAAACGCCCTCGATCTGCAGCGAGGTGACCGCCGCGCCTTGCAGCGAGGACAGCAGCACGCGCCGCAGCGCATTGCCCAGGGTCAAGCCAAAACCGCGCTCGAGCGGCTCGGCGACCACGGTGGCGACACGAGTTGCGTCGCCACCCGGTTCGACCGAAAGCTGCTTTGGTTTAATCAGGGTCTGCCAATTCTTCTGGAGCACGACGACCTCAGTCGATAAATGCGGATCGAATCCGCTGAAGGGGCCGGCATCAAAGGCCGGATGCGTCGAGCGGGCGCCAGGGGCGCCCGTCGCGGGGAGAACTTAGGGCGCGGTCAGACCCGGCGGCGCTTGGGCGGGCGGCAACCGTTATGCGGAATCGAGGTTACATCGCGGATCGAGGTGATCGAGAAGCCGACGGATTGCAAAGCCCGCAACGCCGATTCACGCCCCGAGCCTGGACCCTTGACCTGAATTTCAAGGGTGCGCATGCCGTGCTCCATGGCCTTGCGGCCGGCATCCTCGGCGGCGACCTGTGCCGCATAAGGCGTCGATTTACGCGACCCCTTGAAGCCCTGGCTGCCCGACGAAGACCACGCGATTGCGTTGCCCTGAGCGTCGGTGATCGTGATCATCGTGTTGTTGAAGCTCGCGCTGACATGCGCGGTGCCCGAGGTGATATTTTTGCGCTCGCGTCGACGCAGACGCGGTGCCGCCGTGCTCTTTGCCATTTAGCCTCTTTCGCCGTTGCGCGCTCGAAATGGGCGATGCGCGCTATTTCTTTTTTCCCGCGATCGGCCGGGCCGGCCCCTTGCGGGTACGCGCGTTTGTATGGGTCCGTTGGCCGCGAACCGGCAGGCCCCGGCGGTGCCGCAATCCGCGATAACAACCCAGATCCATCAGCCGCTTGATGTTCATCGCGACGGACCGACGCAGGTCGCCCTCGACCGTGTATTCGCGGTCGATCACCTCGCGGACCCGCAGCACCTCGTCGTCGGTCATCTCATGCACCCGCCGCTCGGTCGGAATCCCGACTCGGGTGCAGATTTCGAGCGCCTTGGTGCGGCCGATGCCGTGTATATAGGTCAGCCCGATCGGAACCCGCTTCTGGTTCGGGATATTGACGCCAGCAATTCGCGCCACTTGCGCATCTCCTTGAATATCGGGAAAGGGGGCGGACACGCCTCCGAATCAGCGCGTCATTATACGGATTATTGCCGGTGCGTCAACGATACCCGTACACGACTGATGCACGGCTGCAAGCCGCGGGAAGTTCGCCACGTACAGCGCGTCCGCTCAGCCGTCCCGCAGTACGGCGTTGATCTGCCGGGTCACGTCGTCGATGTCGGCCATGCCGTCGACCGTGCGCAGCACTCCGCGCGCCCGGTAGTACGGTAATATCGGCGCGGTCTGATTGCGATAGGCCGCGAGCCGCGTCGCGACCGCCTCGGGCCGATCGTCCGCGCGGTGCACGAGGCCGGCATTGCCGCATACCTCGCAGACCCCATCGACCGCCGGCCGCTTGAAACGCTCGTGATAGCTGGCGCCGCAATTCTGGCAGGTGAAACGGCCGGCGATACGCTCGACGAGCGCGGCCTCGTCGACCTCCATCAGGATCACGTGATCGAGCGCTCGGCCGTGCTGTGCCAGCATCGCGTCGAGCGCCTCGGCCTGCGGAACGGTGCGTGGAAAACCGTCGAGGATGAAGCCCCCGGATTTGGCGCTACCGGGGGCGGCGCCAGCGGGGGCGGCGCAATCGGGGTCGGCGATCCGGTCGGCGATCATCTCGATCATGATCGCGTCGGGCGCGAGGCGGCCCGACTCCATGATCGCCTTGACCCGCTGGCCGAGCCCGCTGCCCGAGGCGACTGCCGCGCGCAGCATGTCGCCGGTCGCGAGCTGAACGAGGCCGTGCGAGCGCTCGAGCCGTTTCGCCTGCGTCCCCTTGCCGGCGCCGGGCGGCCCCAACAGGATCAAATTCATCGAATCACGTTCATGGGGATCAGGTGCATCCCGAGATCATCCCCGGCGCCCGCGCAGCTTCGCCTTCTTGATCAGCCCTTCATATTGATGAGCGAGCAGATGCGAGTGGACCTGCGCGACCGTGTCCATCGTGACGCTGACAACGATCAACAGGCTGGTGCCGCCAAAATAGAACGGCACCGCGTATTGCGAAATCAGGATCTCGGGCAGGATGCATACCGCTGACAGATAGATCGCTCCGGCCACGGTGATGCGGGTCAGTACGTAATCGAGGTAGTCGGCGGTGTTCTTGCCGGGGCGAATGCCGGGGATAAAGCCGCCATATTTGCGCAGATTGTCGGCGGTCTCGGCTGGATTAAACACGATTGCCGTGTAGAAAAAGCAGAAGAACACGATCAGGCCGATATAGAGCCCCATGTAGAGCGGCGTGCCGTGCGCCACGTAAGACGTGATTGTGCCGATCCAGGTGGTGGTGGGACCGCTCGACTCGAATTGGGCGACGGTCGCCGGGAGCAACAGCAGCGAGGAAGCGAAGATCGGCGGGATAACGCCCGACGTGTTGATCTTGAGCGGCAGATGCGACGCCTCGCCGCCGAACATCCGGTTGCCCTGCTGGCGTTTTGGGTATTGGACGAGGATCCGGCGCTGCGCCCGCTCCATGAAGACGATGACCATCACGACGGCGACCGACATCAGCAGGAAGAAGATGATGAAGAAATGCGACATCGCGCCGGTGCGGCCGAGTTCGAGGGTCGAGGCCAGGGCTTGCGGCAAATTGGCGACGATGCCGGCCATGATGATCAGGGAGATGCCGTTGCCGATGCCGCGCGCCGTGATCTGCTCGCCGATCCACATCAGGAATACGGTGCCGCCGGTCAGCGTGACGACCGTCAGCAGGCGGAAGAACATCCCGGGATCGATGACGGCCGACTGGGTGCCGGCGCGCATGCCCTCGAGCCCGATCGCGATGCCGTAGGATTGCACCGCGGCGAGCCCGACCGTGCCGTAGCGGGTGTACTGGTTGAGTTTCTTGCGGCCGCTCTCGCCCTCTTTTTTGAGCGCTTCCAGGGTTGGCGAGACCGCGGTCAACAGCTGAATGATGATCGAGGCCGAGATGTACGGCATGATGTTGAGCGCGAAGATCGTCATGCGCCCGAGCGCGCCGCCCGAGAACATGTCGAACATGCCGAGAATGCCGCCGGCGTTGTTCTTGAAGATCTCCTGCAGGATCGCGGAATCGATGCCGGGGATTGGAATGTACGTGCCGAGGCGATAAATCACCAACGCGCCGAGCGTAAACCAGATGCGGTTCTTCAGCTCGGTGGCCTTCGAAAAGGCCCCGAAATTTATGCTTGCAGCGAGCTGTTCGGCGGCTGACGCCATAGTGTTACATCCCTAACGCAACGCGGCCCGACGCGAAAAACGCACCGGGCGCCATTCCGCTGCCGTCGGACCGGGGGCCTCGCTCAGACCGCCGGCGCCTCAGCCGCGGCCTTCGCGCCCCCAGTTTCCACGGCCTTTGGCAGCACAACCTTGCCGCCCGCCGCCTCGACGGCCGCGATCGCCGCTTGCGAGGCGCCCGCGACCGAGATCGTGATCGACGCCGTGAGCCGGCCTTTCGCCAGGAGGCGAATGCCGTCGCCGGGCCGGCGCAGGATTCCGGCGGCGACGAGCTTTGTGGCGTCGAGCGCGCCGTCATTGCTGAGCCGCCCGGCATCGAGCGCCTGCTGCAGCCGGCCAAGGTTGACGACCTTGAAGTCTTTTTGAAAGATCTTGTTGTTGAAGCCGCGCTTTGGCAGCCGGCGATGCAGCGGGGTCTGCCCGCCCTCAAAGCCGTTGAGCGCGACGCCGCTGCGCGCGGTCTGGCCCTTGCCGCCGCGGCCCGCGGTTTTGCCCTTGCCCGACCCGATGCCGCGGCCGACCCGCTTCGCGCGGTAATGCGCGCCCGGGTTGTCCCTGATTTCGTTGAGCTTCATCGCGCCCTCACCTCGGGTCCTGTTCGTCGCTTTCGACCCGCACGAGGTGCTGGACCTTGTGGATCATGCCGCGCACCGCGGGCGTGTCCTCGAGCGTGCGGCGGCGGTGCCGCTTGTTGAGCCCGAGCCCCTTGAGGGTCGCCTCCTGATCGGAGCGCCGGCCGATCGGACTGCCGGTCTGCACCAATGTTACGGTCTTGCCATCCATCACGCGTTCTCTCGCGTTTCGCGGCCGAGGATCTCGGCGACTTTCTTGCCGCGCCGCGCCGCCACCGCCCGCGGGCTGGTGACATGGCTGAGCGCGGCAAAAGTCGCCTTGATCATGTTGTGCGGGTTTGAGGTGCCGACCGATTTCGCGACGATGTCCTGCACCCCGAGCGCCTCGAAGATCGCGCGCATCGGCCCGCCGGCGATGATGCCGGTGCCGGGCTTTGCGGCGCGCACGATCACCTTGCCGGCGCCATAAGTATCGGCGATGTCGTGATGCAGGGTGCGCCCTTCGCGCAACGGCACGCGGATCATGCTGCGCCGCGCCTGCTCGGTGGCCTTGCGGATCGCCTCGGGGACTTCCCGCGCCTTGCCCGAGCCATAGCCGACCCGGCCTTTCTTGTCGCCGACGATGACGAGGGCGGCGAAGCCGAAGCGCCTGCCACCCTTCACCACCTTGGCGACGCGGTTGATGTTGACCAGCTTCTCGGTGAATTCGCTTTCATCGCGCTCACGCGACTGGCCTTCGCCGTCGCGCCTTCGCCGTTCGCCCTGCGTGCGTGCCACTCGCGGTCCTTTCAGAAATCGAGCCCGCCCTCGCGGGCGGCGTCGGCCAGTGCCTTGATCCGGCCGTGATACTTATAGGCGCCGCGGTCGAACACGACCCGCTCGACCCCCGCCGCTTTGGCGCGTTCGGCGACGAGCTTGCCGACTGCGCTTGCCGCGGCGGCGTCGGCGCCGGTCTTGAGGGACGGCTTCAACGCGGCATCGAGGCTCGAGGCCGCCGCCAGCGTCCGCCCGGCCGAATCGTCGATGACCTGGGCGTAGATGTGGCGCGAGGAGCGGAATACCGACAGCCTGACCCGGCCTTTGGTGGCCTGGCGCAGCTTGAACCGGGTGCGTTTGCGACGCCGGTGGAACAGTGCGTCTGGTTTGTTCGACATTGGTTACTTCTTCTTGCCTTCCTTGCGGCGGACGGTCTCATCGCTGTACTTGATGCCCTTGCCCTTATAGGGCTCGGGCGGGCGGAACGCGCGGATTTCGGCGGCGGTCTGGCCGACGCGCTGGCGGTCGGCTCCACTGATCGTGATCGCGGTCGGGCGCTCGCAAGTGATCCGCACGTCGGCGGGGATCGGAAAAGCGATTTCGTGGCTGTAGCCGAGCTGCAGGTTGAGGTTGCTGCCTTGCACCGCGGCGCGATACCCGACGCCGTTGATCTCGAGGTTGCGGGTGAACCCGGTGGCGACGCCGGTGACCATATTGTTGACGAGCGCGCGCGTCGTGCCCCACATCGCCCGGGCGCGTTTGGATTCGTCGTTGGGCGCGATCGTCACCGCGCCATCGGCGATCGTCGCGCTGACCTCGTTGCTGACGACGAGGCTCAATGTACCGAGCCGCCCCTTGGCGGTCAGGTTTTGTCCGGCCAACTCGACCGAGACCCCCTCGGGGATCGTGATGGGATTCTTGCCAATTCGCGACATTGCCGCTTCCTTCGAATAACCGGATCCTCGACCAGAGGATCCTCAGAATACCCGGCACAAAATCTCGCCGCCGACCTTGGCGACACGTGCCTCGTTGTCCGACATGACCCCGCGCGGCGTCGACAGGATCGATATCCCGAGCCCGTTATAGAACCGCGGCAGGTCGGTCAGCTTCGAATAAATCCGCCGCCCCGGTTTCGACACGCGCGAAATCTCGCGGATGACCGGCTCGCCGTCGACATATTTCAATTCGATCTTGAGCTCGGCGATGCCCGGGCGCACCTGCTCGCGGGTGAAGCCTCGGATGTAGCCCTCGCGCTTCAGCACTTCGAGGACATTGGCGCGGAAATTGGACGCGGGCGCGGCGACGACGGCGTGGCGCGCCCGCTGTCCGTTGCGGATGCGGGTCAGCATATCGGCCAGGGGATCGCTCATCGACATAAGCGTGCCTCCCCTACCAGCTCGATTTGGTCATGCCGGGGATCTGCCCGGCCGACGCCAACTCGCGCATCGCGATGCGCGAGAGCTTGAATTTGCGGTAGAAGCCGCGCGGCCGCCCGCTGAGCGAGCACCGGTTGCGCACCCGCGTCACCGAGCTGTTGCGCGGCAGCTCGGACAATTTGAGTTGCGCCTCGAAACGTTCTTCCGGTGCCGCGTCGCGGTCGCGGGCGAGCGCCTTCAAGCGCGCGCGACGGGGTGCCACCTGCTTTGCCAGCTTGGCGCGGCGGTTGTTTTTCTCGATCGAGCTTTTCTTTGCCATGAGGGAACTGAAACTCCGCAGGCGGTCAATTCGTGAAGGGCATCTCGAAGCCTTTGAGCAATGCCTTGGCTTCGGCGTCGGTTTTGGCGGTGGTGACGATGACGATATCCATGCCGCGCACGGTATCGATCTTGTCGTACTCGACTTCGGGAAACACCAGTTGTTCCTTGAGGCCGAGCGCGTAATTGCCGCGCCCGTCAAAGCTGCGCGACGACACCCCGCGGAAATCGCGCACCCGCGGCAATGCGACGGTGATCAGCCGGTCGAGAAACTCGTACATGCGGTCGCGGCGCAACGTCACCTTGCAGCCGATCGGCATGTTCTCGCGCAGCTTGAACGTGGCGATCGACCGCTTGGCCCGGATCACGACCGGATGCTGGCCGGTGATCAGGGTCATGTCGCCGACCGCGGCGTCGATCTTCTTGGCGTCCTGCACCGCCTCGCCAACGCCCATGTTGACGACGATCTTGTCGAGGCGCGGCACCTGGAACGGGTTCCGGTAGCCAAACTCCTCCATCAAGGCAGGTTTGACGGTTTGCTGGTAGCGCTCCTGGAAGCGGGTGGTCATGTCGGCTCTCTCACTTGTCGATCACTTCGCCCGAGCGCCGGGCAACGCGGACCTTGCGGCCATTCTCGAGAATTTTGTAGCCGACCCGCGTCGGCTTGCCCGTTTGCGGGTCGACATGGGCGACGTTCGAGACATGGATCGTCATTTCCTTGTCGATGATGCCGCCGGGTTGGCCGAGGCTTTGTTTGGTGTGGCGACGCGCGACATGGACGCCCTGGACGATCAGGCGTCGCTCGACCGGCATCACCCGAAGCACCGCCCCCGACTTGCCCTTGTCGCGACCGCTGATGACGACGACGTTGTCGCCCTTCTTGATCTTCATTTTCGGCATTGTCAGGGCATCCGATCAAAGCACTTCCGGGGCGAGCGATACGATTTTCATGAACCGCCGCGCCCGGAGTTCGCGGGTAACGGGCCCGAAAATGCGCGTCCCGATCGGCTCGCCCTGGCGGCTGATCAGCACCGCGGCGTTGCGGTCGAAGCGGATCGCGCTGCCGTCGTCGCGCCGGATCTCCTTGGCGGTGCGGACGATGACGGCGCGATGCACGTCGCCTTTTTTGACGCGGCCGCGCGGGATCGCCTCCTTGACCGAGACGATGATCACGTCGCCGACCGTCGCGGTGCGTCGCTTCGATCCGCCCAGCACCTTGATGCATTGGACCCGGCGCGCGCCCGAATTGTCGGCGACGTCGAGATTGGTCTGCATCTGGATCATGGCGCGCTCCCAGTCCCGCTGGCGGTCTCGCTGGCGGCCGGCGCCGCACCCGAACCTGCCGTGTCGCCCCTGCCGAGCACGACCCAATGCTTGCGCTTGGAAATCGGCCGGCTTTCCTCGATCCGCACCGCCTCACCGGTGCGGCAGCGGTTTTCCTCGTCATGCGCCGCGTATTTTTTCGAGCGCGACATGAACTTCTTGTAGAGCGGATGCATGATGCGCCGCTCGACGCGCACGATGACAGTCTTGTCGCAGGAATCGCTGACGACGACCCCCTGGAGAATGCGTTTCGGCATCTGGCTCTAAGCCTCAGTCCCTTGGTTCAGCCGGGGGGTTCAGCCCCGGCGGTTCAGCCCCTGGCGGGCGCCGGTTGTTTAGCCTCTTGCCGGCGCCGCTCGCCGAGAATGGTCTTGATGCGGGCGATGTCGCGCCGTACCTGGCGCACCCGCGCGGTGTTGTCGAGCTGGCCGCTGGCCCGTTGGAACCGCAGGTTGAAGATCTCCTTGCCGAGGACATCGACTTCCTCGCTCAATTCGTCGACCGTGCGGGTCCGCAGATCGGATGGTTTCATCCCCTTCACGGCTGCACCTCTTCGCCCTGCCGCATGACGAATTTGGTGCCGATCGGCAGCTTGGCCGCGGCCAGTTCGAAGGCCTCGCGCGCCACCTCGGGCGGGACGCCGTCGAGTTCGAACATGATGCGGCCCGGCTTGACCCGGGCTATCCAGAATTCGGGCGAGCCCTTGCCGCTGCCCATGCGCACTTCGGCGGGCTTCGACGACACCGGCACGTCCGGGAAGATCCGGATCCATACCCGGCCGATGCGGCGAATGGAGCGCGTGATCGTGCGCCGCGCCGCCTCGATCTGGCGCGCCGTGATCCGCCCGGGTTCGAGCGCCTTCATGCCATAGGCGCCGAAATTCAGCGTGGTGCCGCCCTTGGCGATGCCATGGACGCGCCCCTTATGCGCCTTCCGGTATTTGCTGCGTTTTGGTGCGAGCATTGCGGCCTCGGTCTATCGGTTGGCGCCCGGGCGCTCGTGGCGCTCGTGGCGATCATGACGCTCGTGGCCGGGGCCGGCCGCCTGCTGCTCGCTGAGGCGCTTGTCCTGCGCCATCGGGTCGTGGGTCAGGATCTCGCCCTTGAACACCCAGACCTTGACCCCGCAGGTGCCGTACGTCGTCTTGGCCGTGGCATGGCCGTAATCGATATCGGCGCGCAGCGTGTGCAACGGCACCCGGCCCTCGCGATACCACTCCATGCGCGCGATCTCGGCGCCGCCGAGCCGGCCGGAACAATTGATCCGGATGCCTTGCGCGCCGAACCGCATCGCCGACTGCACCGCCCGTTTCATCGCCCGGCGGAACGCGACGCGGCGCTCAAGCTGCTGGGCGATGCCCTCGGCGATCAGCTTGGCCTCGATCTCCGGCTTTCTGATCTCGAGGATGTTGAGGCTGACCTCGCTGTTGGTGACCTTGGCGATGTCGGCGCGCAATTTATCGATATCGGCGCCCTTCTTGCCGATAATGACCCCGGGCCGCGCCGAATGCAGCGTGATCCGGGTCTTCTTCGCGGCACGCTCGATCAGCACCCGAGACACCGCGGCCTGACCGAGGCGCCCGCCGAGAAATTTGCGCAATTTCAAATCGTCGAGCAGCTGGTTGCCGTATTCCTTGCGCGAAAACCAGCGCGAATCCCAGGTGCGATTGATCCCGAGCCGGAGCCCGATCGGATTGACTTTCTGACCCATCAGGCACGTTCCTCAAGATCTTCGGGGCGCTCGCGAACGATCACGGTCAAATGCGCGAAATGCTTTTCGATCCGCGCCGAGCGGCCGCGGCCGCGGGTGTGAAAGCGTTTCATCACGAAAGCGCGACCGACCGTCGCCTCCTTGACGTAGAGGCGGTCGACATCGAGCTGGTGGTTGTTCTCGGCGTTGGCGATCGCCGATTGCAACGCCTTCTTGACGTCGCGCGCGATGCGGCGGTGCGAGAAGGTCAGTTCGGCCAGCGCCGCCGTCGCATCCTTGCCGCGAATGGTCTGCGCGACGAGGTTGAGCTTGCGCGCGCTGACGCGCAGCGCGCGCAGAAACGCCGAAGCCTCGGTGTCGTCGAGCCGGCGTTCGGCCGATGGCTTACCCATCTCAGCTTCTCCTCGCCCGCTTGTCGCCGGAATGGCCGTAGAAGGTCCGGGTCGGCGAGAACTCGCCGAATTTGTGGCCGATCATGTTCTCGGTCACCAGCACCGGGATGAATTTATGGCCGTTATAGACGCCAAAGGTCAGGCCGACGAACTGCGGGAAGATCGTCGAGCGCCGCGACCACGTCCGGATCACTTCGTTGCGGCCCGAACCGCGCGACTTCTCGGCCTTCTTCAGCAGATAGCCGTCAACGAACGGGCCTTTCCAAACCGAGCGTGCCACGCCTCTCTCCGTACTATTTCGCCGTCTTACCTATCGGGCCGGCTTACTTCGACTGCCGACGGCGGATTATCAGGCGGTCGGTCGCCTTGTTCTGCCGGGTCTTCTTGCCCTTGGTCGGCTTGCCCCACGGGGTCACCGGATGGCGCCCGCCCGAGGATTTGCCTTCGCCGCCGCCATGCGGATGGTCGATCGGGTTCATCGCGACGCCGCGCACCGATGGGCGCCGCCCGAGCCAGCGATTGCGGCCGGCCTTGCCGATCACGATGTTCTGATGATCGGGGTTCGACACCGCGCCGACCGTTGCCCGGCACTCGGCCCGCACCATGCGCATCTCGCCCGAGGTCATGCGCAACAGCGCATAACCCTGCTCGCGGCCGACCAGCTGGACATAGGTCCCGGCCGAGCGCGCGATCTGGCCGCCTTTGCCGGCCTTCATCTCGACGTTATGGACGATCGTGCCAACCGGCATGTTGCGCAGCGGCATCGCATTGCCGGGTTTCACGTCGACCCGCTCGCCCGAGACGACCATGTCGCCGGGACGCAACCGCTGCGGCGCCAGGATATAGGACTGCTCGCCGTCGGGATAGGTGATCAGCGCGATGAAGGCGGTGCGGTTGGGATCGTATTCGAGGCGCTCGACCGTCGCCGGCGTGTCGTCCTTGCGGCGCTTGAAATCGACCATGCGGTAGCGCCGCTTATGGCCGCCGCCGCGCCAGCGCATCGTCGTGCGGCCGGTATTGTTGCGCCCGCCCTTCTGCCGCAAGCCCTCGGTCAGCGCCTTGACGGGCTTGCCCTTCCACAATTCGCCGCGGTCGACGATGACCAGATGGCGTTGCGAGGGCGTCGTCGGGTTGAATGTCTTGAGGGCCATCGGCTCAGATTCCTGTCGTCACGTCGATCCGCGAGCCCTCGGCCAGCGTCACGATCGCCTTCTTGTAATCGGAGCGGCGCCCCGGACGGCCGCGGAACCGCTTGGTCTTGCCTTGGACGCGGATCGTGTTGACCGCGGCGACCTTGACCTCGAACAGCCCCTCGACAGCGGCCTTGACCTCGCGCTTGGTGGCGGTCAGAGCAACCCGGAACAGCACCTGGTTGTATTCCGAGGCGCCGGTCGCCTTCTCGGTGATGATCGGAGCGCGGACGATGTCGTACATCTGCTGCCGGGTGAGCCGCGTCTCGGCCGACGGAATGACACGAAATCGGCTCATTTGAGCCCCCTCATTTCAGCCAACTTCATTTTAGGCGGGCCTCGAGTTGGGTGGCGCCCTCGCGCGTCAATACCAGCGTGTCGCGGCGCAGGATGTCATAGACGTTGGCGCCTTGCTGGGGCAGCACGTCGACCTTCGGCAGGTTGCGCGCGGCGCGGGCAAAGCCCTCGTCGAGCGTCGCGCCGTCGATGATCAGCACCGACACCCAGCCGAGCGCGTCGAACCGGGCCCGCAACGCCTTGGTCTTGGCTTCGTCGAGGCGGGCGGCGTCGATGACGATCAGCTTGCCCTCGGCTTGCTTCGCCGACAGCGCGGTCTTGAGGCCGAGGCGGCGCACCTTTTTTTGCAGATCGAATTCGTGGCTGCGCACGACCGGGCCGAAAATGACCGCGCCTCCGCGAAACTGCGGCGAACGCAGGCTGCCCTGGCGCGCCCTGCCGGTGCCTTTCTGCTTGTAGGGCTTCTTGGTGGTGCCGCGGATGTCGCTAATGCCCTTGGTCTTGTGCGTGCCGGCGCGGCGCTTGGCGAGCTGCCAGTTGACGACGCGGGCGAGGATGTCGCGCCGCACCGGCAGCCCGAACACCGATTCGGCCAGCTCGATATCGCCGACTTCCTGGTTGTCGAGGTTGCGCACGGTCAGCTTCATGGCGCGCTCTCCTCGTCGGCAGGGGCTGGGGCAGCTTCGGCTTCGGCGTCGGGGGCCTCGCCCTGGCCGCGCAGCGCCGCCGGGAACGGCAGCCCCTCGGGCGGCTTGCGCTTGGTAGCGTCCTTGACGAGGACATACCCCTTGTCGCTGCCCGGCACCGCGCCTTTGATCAACAGGAGGCCGCGCTCGGCATCGGCGACGACGATCTCGAGGCTTTGCGTCGTGACCCGTACCGCTCCCAGGTGACCGGCCATCTTCTTGTTCTTGAAGGTCTTGCCCGGCGATTGCCGCTGCCCGGTGGAGCCCAGGCTGCGATGCGCCACCGAGACGCCGTGGGTCGCGCGCAGCCCGCTGAAATGGTGCCGCTTCATGCCGCCGGCAAAGCCCTTGCCGATGCTGGTGCCGGTCACGTCGACATACTGGCCGGGCAGGAAATGCGCCGCGGTGATCTCCGCCCCGACCGGGACGAGCGCCTCCTCGGAGACGCGGAACTCGACGAGCTTCGCCTTCGGCTCGACCTTGGCCTTGGCGAAATGGCCGCGCTGCGGCTGCGTCACGTTCCTGACCTTCGCCGCGCCGACCCCGAGTTGCAGCGCGGTATAACCGTCGGTTTCCTGCGTGCGCTGCGCGACGACCTGGCAGTTGTCGATGCGCAGCACCGTCACCGCGACGTGGTTGCCCTCGTCGGTGAACACCCGGGTCATGCCGAGCTTTTGCGCGATCAGACCGGTCCGCATTGCCATCCCCTAGAGCTTGATCTCGACATCGACACCCGCGGCGAGGTCGAGTTTCATCAGCGCGTCCACCGTTTGCGGCGTCGGGTCGACGATGTCGAGCACCCGCTTGTGGGTGCGAATCTCGAACTGCTCGCGCGACTTCTTGTCGACATGAGGCGAGCGCAGCACCGTGAACTTCTCGATCTTGGTCGGCAGCGGGATCGGGCCGCGCACCCGCGCCCCGGTCCGTTTGGCTGTATTGACGATCTCGCTGGTCGACTGATCGAGCACGCGATGATCGTACGCCCTGAGGCGAATTCGGATGTTCTGGTTATCCATATGGCGTTCCCGCTTTGCCCGTTATTGTCGTTATTTCAGGATCTTGGCGACGACGCCGGCGCCGACGGTGCGGCCGCCTTCGCGGATTGCGAAGCGCAGGCCCTCGTCCATCGCGATCGGCACCAGGAGTTCGACGACCATCGACACGTTGTCGCCCGGCATCACCATTTCGGTCCCTTCGGG
>CAMATN010000095.1 GCA_945861155.1 Rhizobium sp. Q54 | reverse complement strand
CGGCGCCAGTACGAGCTCGTCGATGTCGCGCGGCGCCACGGCTTCCGCGACGTCGAGGTGATCGATGATGACCTCGGCCGCTCCGCCAGCGGGATGGTGGCGCGGCCCGGCTTCGAGCGGTTGGTGGCGTGGCTCTGTGCCGGGGAGGTCGGGGCTGTATTGTGCTTCGACGCGTCCCGGCTGGGACGCGCCCTTCGCGTCGGGCGATTGCCCGTCCTTACCCCCCATGCCACCCATCCCCGGCTGGTGGGTCATGCCGCCATCATGTTGGCCCTTGATGAGCTCGCCGTATTCCTCTGCACTCATTCCGCCCTTTAGTTTTTTGATGAAAGCGACGGTCGCCCAGATTTCCTCGTCGCTGTGATCGGACCAGGCGGGCATCCCGGTCATTTTGATGCTTGATGGCCCAGAAGAGATCGGTCGCTGTAGAGCCTGGCGGCCACCGCGAGGTCCGGCGGCTGCGGGAGCGCGATATCGCCCTTCGGGACGCCGGAAAACCCCAAAAGACGGAGACCTCGCACCCGACCTACGGCGGCCGGCGTTGGTGGTTCCAATGCCCGAGGACCGCCCGCCGCACGCCAAAGCTGTTTCTGCCGCATGGCGCACAGCATTTCTGGAACCGCCAAGCCTATGACCTCAGTTATGCCTGCCAACGCGAGGGGCGTTTCGAGCGCCTCCAGCGAAGAGCTGCGACGCTCAACCGGCAGCTCGGTGGGGACGGCCGAAGTACCTGGGATCTTCCGCCGGTAAAGCCGAAATGGATGCGCTGGGAAACCTATGAGAGGAAACTTGAAACCAGGAGACGCGTCGTCGAGAAGGCGCATGTGGATCGTGCCCCCGGTGGTGGTGTAGGAGCGCGGGGTGGGCTCCAGGTCTCCGGCGGGTCTGGCCGGTTCTGTCTGGCGGCCACGGCGGGCAGCTTGACGAAGGGATCGTCGCTCAAAGGTGCCATGGTTTCCAGGGTCATGTAGCGGGCGCGTTGGACGGCCCACTCATTGTGTTGTTCCAGAAGGATAGCCCCCCGACGAGCCGGGTGACGGCCTCGTCGTTGGGGAAGATGCCGACGACCTCGGTGCGGCGCTTGATCTCGCCGTTGACGCGCTCGATATGGTTCGTCGGGTGCAACTTCAGGCGGTGCGCTGGCGGGAAGTTCATGTAGGCGAGGACATCGCTCTCGGCCTCATCCATCAACTCGGCGAGCTTCTTGACTCTCGGGCGCAGCTGGTCGGCTACCTGTCGCCATTGGGTTCTGGCGGCTTCGGCATCGTCCTGGGCGAAGGCGGTGGCGATGAAGGCTGCGACGACGCGGCGGCCCTGCTTGCCGGCATGCGCCAGCGCGTTGCGCATGAAGTGGACGCGGCAGCGCTGCCATGAAGAGTTCAGGACTTTGGCGATGGCCGCCTTCAGCCCTTCATGGGCATCCGAGACGACGAGCTTGACGCCGCGCAGGCCCCGCCTGGCAAGCTTGCGCTTGCGCAGGAAGTCGGTCCAGAAGGTTTCGGCCTCCGACGTGCCGATCGCCAGCCCAGCACCTCGCGTCTGCCGTCGCCATTGACGCCGACCGCGATGATCACCGCGACCGAGACGACGTGGCCATCGCGGCGCGCCTTCACATAGAGCCTGCCCTCGCGAAAGCGGGGGTCGCGTCCAGCCAGACATAGGGCCATTCGCCTTCGAGCGGACGGTCGAGAAAGGCCGCGATCTTGCCGTCGATCTCGCCGCACAGCCGGCTGACCCCGGCTTTCGCCGGGGCAGGCTCTGCCTCTTCGAGATGCCGGTCATGCCCATCGCCCGGACCAACTCGTCCACCGAGCGGGTCGACACGCCTTGGATATAGGCCTCCTGGATCACCGCCGTCAGCGCCTTCTCGGCCAGCCGGCGCGGCTCGAGGAAGCCTGGAAAATAGCTGCCCTTGCGCAGCTTGGGGATGCGCAACTCCACCGTCCCGGCGCGGGTTTCCCAATCGCGGTCGCGGTAGCCGTTGCGGTGGGTCAGCCGATCGGCGCTGCGTTCGCCGTGCGCCGCACCGGTCAGGGTCTCGACTTCCAGCTCCATCAGCCGATGCGCGGCGAACCCAATCATCTCGCGCAGCAGGTCGGTGTCCGAACTCTTCTCCACAAGCGCCTGAAGGCTCATCATCTCCATGGTCATCGGCGGTCTCTCCGTTCGGTTGGTCGGTTTGGCCACCAAAACCTACCGGAGACCTACGATGACCACCGCTGGGGATAAGTAGCCCGACGCCGCCTGACTCGTGGCGGTCTACGGCGTCGGGCTACCTACCCCCAGCTCCTACACCACTCGGCGGGACACGACCGGGGAGCGTATGCGGCAAGTCATGGTCACAAGCCCGTGATCCGCAATTGCGGCCGAGACACTCGGAAAACGGCAACCATGAAGAGGGAGCCATCGTCGATGAGACGGGCGGCGCGCCGCCGAAATTTGACAGCGGTTCGGAGGTGAGTGCCAAATTTTCACGACCCTAATCCCGGTCGGCCCGTTTCCCCCGAATACCCGTGCCCGCATCGGGGACACCGGAGGGCGACCGAAATGATTCGCTGGTGATCGAGCTGGCCCGACTGGCCCGCGGGTTTCTCAATCGCGGGACCGGGCCACGCGAGCACATGCCGCGCCTGATGATGCGCATCTCCGGATCGGACGGGCTCAGGAGAGCGATGGAACCGAGCGCGCGCGGGCTTCACAGCTCGCCGGTGCGGTAATCCAGCTTTCGCGGGTGCAGAAGCCGAGCCTACAACTCCGGAGTGAGAGTGGGGCTGGTTTTTTGCGCCGAGTGCTTCCGGTATGCTTCCAGATGTTTCGGGCGCTGTGCCGGCCTAGTCGTAAACTATTGGAAAAGATGGTGGGCGCGACAGGGATTGAACCTGTGACCCCTACGATGTCAACGTAGTGCTCTCCCGCTGAGCTACGCGCCCTGATCCGGTGTGCGGAACCGGCGAGGGTTTAGCGGAAATGCCGCCGACGGGCAAGGGAGCCAGCGTGGCCGGCATCAGGGCGAGCGCGGGGATCACAAATGGGTACGCGGCGCGCCGCGTCCGAGTTGCCATAAGGGAAGCATGGGGTGGAAAAGGATCGGCTGCTGGCGTTCAGCGACGGCGTCATCGCGATCATCATCACGATCATGGTGTTGGAGCTGAAAGTACCGCACGAGCCGACCCTGGCCGCGCTGGCGGAGGTTTGGCCGGTCTTCCTGAGCTATGTGCTGAGCTTTGTCTACCTCGCGATCTATTGGAACAATCACCACCATTTCTTTCATCTGGTGCGGCGGGTCGACGGTACGATGCTGTGGGCCAACATGCATCTGCTGTTCTGGCTGTCGCTGATCCCGTTCGCGACAGGTTGGATGGGGGAGAACCATTTCGCGCCGGTCCCGACAGCCGTTTACGGCGCGGCTTTGCTGATGCCGGCGCTCGCGTGGCAAGCGCTGCAATGGGCGATCATCCGGACCCATGGCCGCGATTCGGGACTGGCGCCGGCGCTGGGCCGCGACCTAAAGGGCAAGGTGACGCCGGTCATCTATGCCGCCGGTATCGCGCTCGCGTTCATCGACACGAGGCTGGCCGGCGCGGTCTATGTGCTGGTCACGCTGATGTGGCTGATCCCCGACCGCCGGATCGAGCGGGTCGCGCGCCGGGGGTGACCCCGGCCCGGACTTTTAGCTGGCCAGCGGATGGGGGCGCGGGTTCGAGCCGTCGGTAAAGCGCGACAGGCGGAACGGCGCCGGGTCGACGATGGTCGGCGCGCCGGTCACCATATCGGCCATCAGCCGGCCGGCCCCCGGCCCGATGCCGAAACCGTGGCCGGAAAATCCGGTCGCGATGAAAAAGCCGGGAAGGCTGTCGACCGCCGAGATGACCGGGATCGCGTCAGGCATCACATCGATCATGCCGCCCCAGCTTTCCGCCACCGCGACGTCGCGGAACGCCGGAAAACTCGCGGCGATGCTGGCGCGGGCGCGTTCCAGGACGACCGGGTCCGCCGCCGGGTCGAGCACCCGCACCGCCTCGAACGGCGAGGCCTGGTCGAGCGCCCAGCGGCGCGGCGTGCGCCACTCCTCGGCGAAGGCCCGGCCGACCCGGAACCGCAGCTTTTGCCAATGCAGCCGCGCGGTCGGCAGGTATTCCGGCAACAGGCGGAAGCTGTCGGGAACCAGATCGATCGTCCGCACCCCGAGCGTCGCGATCGTATAGCCGCCGTCCATCCGCTTGCGATAGCCGAAGAGCCCGCCCGAGGCCGAGATGTCAGGGCCGCCGTCGAGCCGCTCGGTGCGCATGACCGAGCCCAGCACCTTGAGCTGCGGCAGCTCGATGCCGAGATTGCCGCAAAAGAGGCGCGACCACGCGCCGCCGGCGAGCACCACCGACTGGCAGGCGATGCGGCCCTTTTCGGTCACCACCGCGGCGATCCGGCCGGCTTCGGTCTCGATGCCGCGGACCGCGCATTGGGTCAGGACCGTGGCGCCGTGGCGCCGCGCCGCATTGGCGATCGCCGGCGCCGCCATCTGCGGCTCGGCCTTGCCGTCGCTCGCCGTGTAGAGCGCCCCGGCCCAGGATTTGGCCGAGCCGGGCAGCAGCCGGGCAACCTCGGCGCCGTCGATCATTCTTGTGTCAAGCTGGTATTCGCGGGCGTGATCGAGCCAGGCTTCGAGCCGGGCGAGGTCGTCGGCGGTGTCGCCGAGATACATGATGCCGCAGGTGCGGAACCCGGTTTCCGCTTCGACGGTCTCGTTCATACCCTGCCACAGTCGCAGGCTTTCGATGACGAGCGGGATCTCGCGCGGGTCGCGCGCCATCTTGCGGCACCAGCCCCAGTTGCGGCTGGATTGCTCAGCCCCGATGTGCCCCTTCTCGCACAGCACGGTCGAGACGCCCCGCTGCGCGAGAAACAGCGCCGTGCTCGCACCGATGATGCCGCCGCCGATGATCACGACATCGGCGCTGGCCGGCAGGGTCTCGTCGGATGCGACCGGATCGACGCGCGGCGCCGTCATTGGCTGAATTCTCCTACTTGTAGGGCGGAAGAGCGAAGCGTCTTCCGCCGATCCGGGAGGCCGCTAGGTTGCGGCGGAATGCGCTGCGCTTTTCCGCCCTACAGCAGGTCGGCGACGGCTTTCCGGTAGCGCTGCATCGCGGCGATGTGATCGGCCAGCGAACGCCCCTCGATGCGGCGCAGATGGCCGCTCTGATAGTAGTTGGCGAGGGTCAGGTGGGTCGCGCCGCAGGATTTCCAGAACCGCACATCCTCGCGCCACCCCGCCTCCTCGCCGGCGGCTGAGACGCGCGTGTCGATGCCGATCGTGGCCGGATCGCGGCCGGCTTCCTCGGCCATGCGGCGCAATTTGTCGAACGCCGCGCGCGCCTCCTCGCCCGGCCCGTAGGCCAGCGGCATCCAGCCGTCGCCCCATCTAACCACCCGCCGCAGAGTCGCTTCGGCATGGCCGCCATACCACAGCGGCACGCCGCCGGAAGCTGGGCGCGGGTTGATGCCGGCATCGTCAATTGTGTGCCATTTGCCTTTGAAGGCGACGTGCGGGTCGGCCCACAGCGCCCGCATGATCTCGACCTGCTCTTCGGAGCGACGGCCGCGATTGTGGAAATCCTCGTTGAGGCCGACGAACTCGACCTCGTTCCAGCCGACCCCGATCCCGAGCCGGAACCTGCCTCCCGATAGTACGTCGAGGCAGGCCGCCTGTTTGGCGACCAGCACGGTCTGGCGTTGCGGCAGGATCAGCACCTGGGTCGAGAAATCCTCGATCCTGGTAACGCCGGCGAGAAAGCCGAACAACACGAACGGATCGTGGTAGAGATCGGTCGAGCGGGCGCGGCCTTGCGTCCATTGCGGCCGGCTCGCGACATTGACGCCGAGCACATGATCGGGCGCGGCGAGCCCCTGATAGCCGATCGCCTCCGCCGCCTGCGCGAAATCGCGGATCGCATCGGGTTCCCCGCCGATATCGACAATCGGCAACGCCACACCCAGTTTCATCTGCCGCTCCGCCAGGTTCGTGTCAGAATCATAGGCCGGTCGCCCGCCGGGCCAATTTCGCTGTCATGATAGCACCAATGAGATGCTGATGATCGGATCAGGAAGGAACAGGTCGAAGGCCGCGGTGTTCCTCGCAACCATGCTGATAGCATCGCCTGGCGGCGCCGGCGTGCTCGACAGCCCGGAATGCCGCCGGGACCTGGCGATGGCCAACCAGCTGATTCACGCCGTCAGGTTGCGCGAAAAGAGTGTGCAGCCCGGCGATTTTGTCAGTCTGTGCCGGGTGCTGCGGCAAAATCTCCAAGACATGGTCGGGGCGCGCGGACCGATGAACCGCTGCATGACCGGCCACGAGCACGGCGAGAATATCGGCCAGATGGATGTGTCGATCGCCGACATCCGTTTCGTCCTCGATAAGAATTGCAGAATGTGAACCGGCGCCCGTGGCGATGTTGCGCGATCGAACCGGCGGACCTAAATCGGGTATTCGGGCGTGGTGGATCGGGAAGTACGTAGCATCATGAGCGAAGCCGCGATCAAACGCATGAGCCTGGACGAGTTCCTGGTCTGGGAAGACGGCACCGACACGCGCTACGAGCTGATCGGCGGTTTCCCGATGGCGATGGCGCCAGGGTTCGAAGGGCATCGGGTGCTCGCAACTCGTCTCGTCGTTCGTCTCGAAGCCGCGCTCGCTGGGCGCCGACCGTGCAATGCACAGGCCGAAGCAGGAATCCTCCATCCCGACCGGGCGGACACCTTTTTCGTCGCGGATGTCGGCGTGACCTGCGCGCCCTATGAAGCCCGACGCCAGTACATGCACGATCCGATCCTGCTGGTCGAGGTCCTGTCGCCGAGCACCGAGCGTCACGACCGCCGGGTGAAAATACCGGCGTACCAGCGGATCGGGTCGGTGCGGGAGATCCTGCTGGTGGATTCGACCGGCCGATACGCCGAGTTGCACCGCCGCCAAGGCGATCAGTGGATGTTTCAGATAATTCGCGGCGCCGAAGGGACGATCCCGCTGGCCTCGGTCGGTATCGAAATTGCCATGTCCGAACTGTACGACGGGCTCATCTTTCCCGACGACCCGGAGACCTGAGCCGCTCGATCATGCTGCAACGGCTTTACGCGCGTATTCTGGAGATCGCCGCCGGCCCGAATGCGCTCGCCGCGCTGCTGATCGTGTCGTTTGTCGAGAGCTCGTTTTTCCCGATCCCGCCCGACATCCTCTTAATCCCGATGATCCTGGCGCGCCCGCGCGAGGCGTGGCGGCTGGCCGCTTGGTGCACGTTGGCCTCGGTCGCGGGCGGGCTCGTCGGTTACGCGATCGGCTATTACCTGTTCGACGCGGTCGGCCGGCCGGTGCTCGAATTCTACCATGCGATGCACAGTTACGACGCGCTGAAGGCCGGGTTTGACGAATGGGGCGTGTGGATCATCATCCTGAAGGGGATGACCCCGATCCCCTACAAGCTGGTCACGATCGCGAGCGGCGTCGCGCAATTCGACCTGGTGGCCTTTATCGGCGCGTCGATCGTCTCGCGCAGCCTGCGGTTTTTTCTGCTCGCCGCGTTGCTGTGGTGGTTCGGCGACGCGGCGCGACGCTTTATCGAGCGCCGCCTGACCCTGGTCACGACGATCTTCGCGGTGGCGCTCGTTGGCGGCTTCGTGGTGCTGCGCTATCTATAGCGAATGATCGTGACCACCCGGGTCTTTGCCGCCTTCGTGCTGGCGGCGAGCGCCGCAGTTCTCGGAGCGGCGCTGCTGTCGCAGTATTGGGGCGGGCTGACGCCTTGCGAGCTGTGCCTCCGGCAGCGCTGGCCGTGGGGTGCGGCGATCGTGATCGCGCTGATCGCGCTGCTGGTCGGCAGCCGTCCGGCGCTGCCCTGGGTCGCGCTGGTTCTCGCGGTCGTGTTCGGCGTCAGCGCCGCATTCGCGTTTTATCATGTCGGCGTCGAGCAGAAATGGTTTGCCGGGCCGACCGCCTGCAGCGTCAGTTCATCTGGTGCGATGACGCTCGACGACATGAAGCGGCAGATCCTCGGGACGGCGCCGGTGCTGTGCGACCGGGTGCAATGGTCGCTGTTCGGCGTGTCGCTGGCCGGGTGGAACGTGGCGGCCTCGCTCGCGATGGCTGCGATCTGCGCCTTTGTGTTCTGGCGAGGGCCGGGCATGCGCCGCCGCGCCGCATGAGCGCCCCACGCCCGCCCTATCTGCCGGGCGATCCGACGCCCGAGGCCGAAATCGCGGCGATGATCCGCGTCGACCACGCCGGCGAATACGGCGCGACCCGGATCTATGACGGCCAGCTCGGAATCCTCGCGCGCGGCCGTGCCAGCGACGAGATCCGCCGCATGGCCGAGCAGGAGACGCGGCACCTCGCCGCCTTCGACGAGCTGGTGCGGGCGCGCCAGGTGCGCCCGACCCTGCTGCACCCGCTGTGGCGCGTCGCCGGGTACGCGCTCGGGGCGGCGACGGCGTTATTGGGCGAGCGCGCGGCGATGGCCTGCACCGTCGCGATCGAGGAGGTCATCGACGAACACTATCGCGCCCAAGCCGAGCGGCTCGGCGACCCCGACCCCAAGCTGGCCGACCCAAACCTTGCCGAGACGATTCTCGCGTTTCGCGCCGACGAACTGCGGCACCGCGACGCGGCGCTGGCGCATGGCGCGGCGGACAGCTTCGGCTTCGAATTGATCTGCACATTCGTTCAGACCGGGTCGCGGCTGGCGATCTGGCTGTCCACGCGGATTTGAGCGCCGCGGATTTGAGCACTGATTACCGCGCCCATATCCCGCGGCGGGCGCGACGCGCGTTTTCCTCGGCGCCGCGCAGCCGCTCCGGCGCATTCGCGGCGGCGCGGCCGCCACCGTTGAGCAGCACCGCCTCGGCGAGGTCGAACGCGCCGATCTTGCAGCGATAACGTACCGCGCCGGCTTCGGCCGGCTCGCAATCGACCTCGCGCCCGGCGAGATAGCGCTGGAGCGCCTGGCCCGGTTCACCCGGTTCGCCTTCGACGCCGTCCAAGCGCACGGACGCGCCGTGGAGCAGCAGCGTGCCGGAATCGACGACCTCCGGTATGCCGCGCAGCCGCGGCGGCGTGAGCGCCGCGGGTTGTATGGGTTTGACGGCAATCGGCGGGACTGGTGGTTGAGCCGCCACTGGGGCTGCGGGTGGAGGCACCGGCTGAGCCACAACTGGGGCTGCCGGCTGGGCGGCCACTGGGGCAGGCTGGGCCGGGACCCTCGGCTTGGCCAGGATGCGTTCCGCGTCGACGACGAAATCGTGCCAGATTTTGGCCGGTATGTCGCCGCCGGCGACCTGGTTCATCGGCGTGTTGTTGTCGTTGCCGGTCCAGACCCCAACCACGAAGCTGGTGGTGAATCCGACAAACCAGGCGTCGCGGTACTCGTCGGTCGTGCCGGTCTTGCCGGCGGACCGACGGTCGAGCCGCGCCGCCTTGCCGGTGCCCTCGCTGACGACCGCTTCGAGGAGGGGCAGCATGCCTGCCCGGTTCCAGTTCGGCCGGTCGACGAGTGCCTCGGGTCGGGTATAGAGCGGCGCCGACTGGGCCCGGATCGCGCGCACCGCATAAGGCTCGATCGATTTCGAATTGGTCGCGATCGCGGCCATTGCCCGAACCATCTCAAGCAACGTCACTTCGGCCGAACCGAGCGCCAGGCTCGGCACCGCCGGCAGTTCCGATTGGACGCCGAGGCTCTTCGCCAGCGCAATCACCCGATCGACGCCGACCGCCTGGACGAGCTGGGCAGAAACCGAATTGAGCGACTGGGCGAAGGCGGTCTTCAACGATACCGGCCCGCGATAGCGTCCGTCGTAGTTTTTCGGCTGCCAGTCGCCGAACTGGACCGGGCGGTCGACGAGGACGCTCTCCGGGCCGTAGCCGTTGCTGAGCGCGGTCAGGTAGACGAAAATCTTGAACAGCGAGCCGGGCTGGCGCTTTGCCTGGGTCGCGCGGTTGAACTGGCTTTCGCCGTAGTCGCGCCCGCCGACCATCGCGAGGATCGCGCCGTCGGGCGCGATCGCGACGAGCGCCGCCTGGCCGACATTGCGCCGCACCCCCTCGTCGTCGAGCCAGGCTTTGACGACGCGCTGGGCGACGTCCTGCAAATCCGGGTCGAACGTCGTGCTGACCGTCAGGTCGAGCGGCGGGGTTCCAACCAGGCGCTTGACCTCGGCCTCGGTGGCATCGAGGAAATAATTGTCGTCGGGCAGCGGTTCAGGCGGGATCGCGAGCCGCACCGGGTCCGCCCGCGCCGCGTCGGCGCGGGGTTTGTCGATCGCCCCGGTCTCGACCATGGTCTGCAGCACGAGTTCGGCCCGGCGGCTCGCGGCGGCGAAGTGCCGGCTCGGCGCGAGCTGCGAGGGGGCGCGGACGAGCCCCGCCAGCATCGCCGATTCGGCAAGGCTGAGTTCGCTCGCCTTCTTGCCGAAATACCGCTTGCCGGCCGCGTCGGCTCCGATAGCGCCGGCGCCGAAATAGACCGCATTCAGATAGCGCGCGAGGATCTCCTCCTTGCTGAGCTTCGATTCGAGCCATAACGCCAGCATGACCTCCTGCACCTTGCGGCGCAGCGCGCGCTCGGGCGACAGATAGGTCACGCGGGCGAGCTGCTGGGTGATCGTGCTGCCGCCCTCGACGCCGCTTCTCCACAAATTGCGCCAGCCGGCGCGCAAGATGCCGCGCGGATCGACGCCCTGGTGCTGAAAGAAGCGCCGGTCCTCGATGGAGACGATGGCGTTGACCAGGTCGCGCGGCAGGTTGTCGGCGGTCAGGCGCTCGCCGTGATAGACGCCGCGGGCGGCGAACGCCGCGCCGCCGGCCGACGAATAAAGAACCGCGGCCGGCGGCGTATCGGTCGCCAGGGCGCGCGACAGCGGCAGGGTGTAGGCGCAATAGCCGAGAAACAGCGCGACGGCGACAACGCCGAGCGCCAGCGCGACGCCCAGCCCGATCATCGCCCGCCGAAACGCCTCATAGATCGACATTGCCGCTCCGTTCCCGCTGGTTCACGGCGACCGGGACGCCCCCATCTGCAAGCAACGACTTTCGCACCGGGTCTGTTCCGCGCATCGGCGCGGGCCGTCACCGCGATATTCGCGGAACAGGCGAACCGGCGCCCGTTGATATGTCCCCCTTTAATCGTTGGGACGCGGTCGGCGGATGCGCGCGCGGGCCGTCCGCAAGCCGAAAGCGAGGATCAGCATCAGCAACAATCCGCCATACACCCAATAGGGCGACAGCGGATCCTCCCGGCGCGCCGGCTCGCCGACGCGGACCATGACACGGGCGATCTCGCCGCCCGAACGCGCCTCGGCGCTCCAGAACCCGTCCTCGCCGGCGGGAAACTCGAATTTTCCGGTAGCGTCGGTGCGGCCGGTCAGCGCCGGGCGGTTGGGCTGGCCGGGGGCGAAGACGCGCACCTCGGCATCGGCCAAGGGTGTGCCGTCGCGGCTCGCGAATTGCAGCGTGACCTGATGCCGCGCGAACAGATCGAGCGCGGCGGCGGGAAAAATCCACAGCGCGGCCGTCACAAAAATTGCCGCGAGAGCGGCTTGGCGGCGGCCGGAAGACAAGACACTCTGCATCGGCATCGAGGCTCACATACGGGACCCTTCGCATGAAGATAGTCATCTTTGGCGCCGGCGCGGTCGGCGGTCATGTTGCGGCCAGGATCGGGGCCGGGGCTGAAGCCGCCGGGATCGAATTGTCGGCGGTGGCGCGCGGCGCGCAACTGGCCGCGATCGCCGAGCGCGGATTGACCTTGTGGATCGGCGACGAGCGCCATCACGCACGGATCCCCGTCACCGACCGGCCGGAGACCCTGGGGGTTCAGGATGTTGTCTTTGTCGCGCTGAAATCGTCGGTGCTGCCGGAGACGGCCCCGGCGATGGCGCCGCTGATCGGCCCCGACACCAGCGTCATCTTCGCGATGAACGGGATTCCGTGGTGGTATCTCTACCGCTGCCCCGATAACGGGCTGCCGCGCCCCGATCTGTCGCGGCTCGATCCGGAGGGCGTGCTGGCGCGCACGGTCGGGCTGGAGCGGGTCATCGGCTGCATGATCAATTCGGCCAACGAGGTTGTCGAGCCGGGGGTCATCCGCAATTCGCCCGGCACCCGCAACAAGTTCACCCTGGGCGAGCCCGACGGCACGAAATCGCGCCGGGTCACGGCGATCTCGGCGGCCCTGGAGCGCGCCGGGCTCGTCGCGCCGGTCAGCACCGCGATTCGGGCGGAGATTTGGGAGAAGCTGCTGCGCAACCTAAGCACAAGCCCGATCTGCGCATTGACCGGCGAGCCGATCGGCATCCTTTCCCGGCACCCCGAACTGTTCGCGCTGGCCCGGGCGCTGATGAGCGAGGGGCTCGCGACGGCGCGCGCGCACGGCATCGACCCTGGCATCATCGTCGACCAAGTCTATGCCAGAGCCCCCACGACGCCGCACAAATCCTCGATGCTGCAGGATTTCGAGCGCACTCGCCGGCCCGAGATCGACGGCCTGCTGACCTCGGTGCAGGCCTTTGCCCGGGTGGCCGGGGTGGCGACCCCGCATGTCGATGCGGTGACCGCGCTCGTCATCGAAAAGGGGCGCAAGGCGGGCCTCTACCCGCCGGCCTAGCCGCTCGTCAGTCGCGCAGCCCCGCCCCGCCCTGCCCTGCCCCGCCGGCAAACCAGGAGCACCCAGATGCCTCGCTTCGCCGCCAATCTGAGCATGATGTTCCAGGACATCGGCTTTCTCGACCGGTTCGACGCGGCGGCAGGCGCCGGGTTCAAGGGCGTCGAGTTCCTGTTCCCCTACGACCACCCGCCCGAGACGATTGCCGAGCGGCTCCGGCGCAATCGGCTGAGCCTCGCGCTGTTCAACACCGCGCCAGGCGATTGGGCCGGCGGCGAGCGCGGCCTCGCGGCGCTGCCCGGGCGCGAGCAGGAGTTCCGCGACGGGGTCGATACGGCGATCATTTACGCTCAGGCGACGCAATGCCCGCTATTGCACATGATGGCCGGGCTGTGGCCGCAGGGGCGCGACAGGTCCGAGGGCGAGCGGGTCTATATCGACAATCTGCGCTGGGCTGCCGACCGGGTCGCCGCCGCCGGGCTGACCGCGGTCATCGAGCCGATCAACACGCGCGACATACCGGGCTATTTTCTGAATTTCACGGGACAGGCGATGTCGATCATCGAGCGCGTCGGCCGGGCCAACCTCCAGCTCCAGTTCGACCTCTATCATGTGCAGATCATGGAAGGCGACCTCGCGACCAAGATCCGTGCACTGGCCGGCCACTACCCGCATGTCCAGATCGCCGGCAATCCCGGCCGCCACGAGCCCGATATCGGCGAGATCCATTACCCCTATCTGTTCGACCTGTTCGACGAGATCGGCTACGCCGGCTGGATCGGCTGCGAATACCGGCCGAAGGGCGATACGGTCGCCGGCCTGGGTTGGGCAAAAGGGTACGGGATCGGATGATCGCGAGTCGCGTAGGGCGGAAACGCGAAGCGCGTTCCGCCATCGGAACGAAACTGGCGGAATACGCTACGCTCTTCCGCCCTACAGCCTGATCCAAGTTACCGGACAAGGGGCTATTCACATGCGCATCGTGATCACCGGCGGGTGTGGGTTTCTCGGGCGGCGGGTGGCGATTCGGCTGCTGGAAAAGGGCTGCGGGCTCGGCCCGGTCGACGAACTGGTGCTGTTCGACAATGCGCCGCCGGCCTCGGCCCTGCCCGAGGACAAGCGGCTCACCCTCGTCACCGGCGACATCGCCGACCCTGACACGGTCGCCCGGCTGATCGCCGCCCCGGACTCCGATGGCGGCACCGATGCAGTGTTTCATCTTGCGGCGGTCGTCAGCGGCCAAGCCGAGGCCGACACCGATCTCGGCTACCGGGTTAATCTCGACGGCACAAGGGCCGTGCTGGATGCCTGCCGCGCGCTCGGATCCTCGCCACGCCTCGTCTTCGCCAGCTCGCTCGCGGTCTATGGCGGGGCGTTGCCGCCGGTGGTCGGCGATGACACCGCGCTCCAGCCGCAGAGCTCGTACGGCACGCAGAAGGCGATCGGCGAGCTCCTGGTCAACGATTACAGCCGCAAGGGCTATGTCGACGGCCGGGTGCTGCGCCTGCCGACGGTGGTGGTGCGCCCCGGCCTGCCGAACCGCGCCGCGTCAACCTTCGCCTCTTCGATGATCCGCGAGCCGTTGACCGGGCGCGACGCGGTGTGCCCGGTATCGCCCGACACGGTCATGGCGCTGGCCTCGCCGCGGCGCATCGTCGAGGGGCTCGTGCGCGCGCTCGACTTGCCGGGGGACGCCTTCGGGGCGAGCCGCTCGCTGCAATTGCCGGGGTTCTCGGTCGCGGTCGGCGACATGGCGGCGGCGCTGCGCCAAGCCGGCGGCGCGGCCGCGCATGCGCGGATCCGCTGGGAACCCGACCCGGCGATCCAGGCCATCATCTCGAGCTGGCCGCGAGCCCTCGCCAGCCCTCGCGCCGAGGCGCTCGGCTTCGGCCGCGACAGCGGCATCGACGAGGTCATCCAGGCCTTTATCGAGGACGATCTCGCCGCGCAGATGCAGATCGGCGGGTGACCGGCTCCGGGGGGCGTGCGCTTTGGTGGAAAATGCGATGGCGATCGGGTGCGTCGTGCGTGTTGCAGCGCTGCTGTTCGGGCTGACTCTGAGCGCAGGGCCGGCCGGCGCCGATCCGCGACCCGTCGTGGTCGAGCTGTTCACCTCGCAGGGTTGCTCATCCTGCCCGCCCGCCGACGCCCTCCTGGCCGAACTGGCGCGACGCGACGGCGTGCTGCCGCTTGGCTTCCACGTCAACTACTGGGACCGTCTGGGCTGGAAGGACCCGCTGTCCAGTCAGAACTCGACCGACCGGCAAAAAGCCTATGCCAAGCATTTCACCGGCGGCCAAATCTATACGCCGCAGATCGTCGTCGAAGGGATGCGCGAGATGATCGGTTCCGACCGCGAGAAGGTACTCTCCGCGTTGCGCGAAGCGCGGCCCGTGGCGACAGCCCCGGTGGCGTTCGCCGAGGATCGGCGCTCCGTCGCGATCGGTCCGGGGAAGGGCGGCGGCACGGTGGTACTGGTGCGGTTCGTACGGCACCGCACCACCGAAGTCGGCGCCGGGGAAAATGCCGGACGCGTCCTGCGGGACGCAAACGGAGTCCGCGCCTTGACGACGCTGGGCGCGTGGGACGGGTCGGCACGCATTTTTCCTGTCGAGCCGCCCGGCGCCGGCGAAGGCATTGCCGTCCTGGTCCAGGCGTCCGACGGCCAGATGCTCGGCGCCGGTTACATCCATTAAGTCCCTCGGTTGGGTTCGGCGCGGCGGTGATTTACACAGACTCGCCCGGCGTGGCAATTTGGTCGGGGGCGGGGATCATACTGAGGAGCCTGCGGGGCGGGCGTCTCGAAGGACGCACGCGGCGGGACCCAGCTAAAATCAATTGATTGACACTCAGGAGGAAATTCCGATGAAGCTTTTGCGCTACGGCCCGGCCGGCCAGGAAAAGCCCGGCCTGCTCGACCGCGACGGCAAGATCCGCGATCTGTCCGGCGTGGTTCGCGACATAAACGGCGAGACCCTCGCGCCGGCCTCGCTCGACCGCCTGCGCCGGCTCGATCCCACGACCCTGCCGCTGGTGTCGGGGACGCCGCGGCTGGGGCCTTGCGTCGGCTCGGTGTCGAAGATCGTCGCGATCGGCCTCAACTATCGGCTGCATGCCGAGGAAGCCGGCGCGCCGATCCCGAAGGAGCCGATCTTTTTCATGAAGGCGCCCTCGTCGATCTGCGGGCCAGATGACGACGTGATGATCCCGAAGGGTTCGGTAAAGACCGATTACGAGGTCGAGCTCGGCATCGTCATTGGCACCACGGCCCGCTACATCGGCGTGCACGACGCCCAGAAGCACATCGCCGGGTATTGCGTCGTCAATGACGTGTCCGAGCGCGAATTCCAGATCGAGCGCGGCGGGCAATGGACCAAGGGCAAGAGCGCCGACAGTTTCTGTCCGATGGGGCCGTGGATGGTGAGCGCCGACGAGGTGCCCAACCCTGGCGCGCTCCAGCTGTGGACCGATGTCAACGGCGAGCGGCGGCAGAACAGCAACACCTCGGACCTGATTTTCGGGATCGATCACATCGTCAGCTATGTCAGCCATTTCATGACGCTGTTGCCGGGCGACGTGATCCCGACCGGCACGCCGTCGGGGGTCGGGCTCGGTTTCAAGCCGCCGAATTTCCTGAAGGCGGGCGACCGGATGCGGCTCTCGGTCGAGGGACTGGGCGAGCAGAACCAGCGTCTCGTGCCGTTCGAGGGCTGAACGATTCGCAGCGAATGACGGTTCGAGGGGGTGGGCGAGGCCGGCGGTAGGCGATGTGAACGCTAGCGCAATGCGACAGTTTTACGCTATCGTTCGGCGTTCATGCGCTCGCCGCATTCTATCTCTAGGTTTAGAGGCCCATGTACGACCGCCGCCCCGACTTCTTCCGCGAGGATACGCCCGCGCTCCCTGGCCGTCGCGTCGAGGCGACAGTCAAATGGTTCAACGCCAGCAAGGGGTTCGGTTTCGTCACCCTGTCCGACGGCACGCCGGACGCGTTTTTGCCGATGGCGATCCTGCGCCGAGCCGGCTTTGACGACGTGCGCGAGGGCGCCTTGATCGCCTGCGAGATCGGCGCCGGCGCCAAGGGGCCGCTCGTCACCAATGTGCTGAACGTCGACAGCAGCACCGCCATCGCCGCTCCCCAGAGCGGCGGGTTCGACCGGAACGCGCCGCGCGCCTCGACGGCAACGCTCGAAGGCGCGGTCAAATGGTTCGAGCCCGACAAGGGCTATGGTTTCATTGCCCCGGATGGCGGCGGCAAGGACGTCTTCATCCATATCACCGCCTTGCGGCGCAGCGGCGTCAACGCGCTGGGGCCCGGCCAGCGGGTGCGGGTTGACGTGGTTGACGGCAAGAAAGGCCTCGAAGCCGACCGCATCGCCCTCATTACCTGACCGGTCGCCGGGCTGGGAAAGCGGGCCCGGCGAGGCGGCCGCTCCCCCCCTTCACCGCATCGCCGGTCGACGGGTTTACAAACCTGATCGCAGGGAGCACCTTTGCCGTGGCTGGCGGAGCGACCGCTGTGTTCCCGTCGACGAGATGAGAAACCATCGATGGATTTGCGCGATACGATCCGAACGTACCGGCTGTTTTCCGGGTCCTATGATATTGTTTTTGGCCCTGTGTTTCACCCGGGACGCAAGGAGGCCGTGCGCATCGCCAACGACCGGCCGGGTCAGCGCCTGCTCGAAGTTGGCGTCGGCACCGGGTTGTCGCTCCCCTATTTCCGCCGCGATTCGCGCGTGACCGGGATCGACATCTCGGCCGAGATGCTTGAAAAGGCCCGCGGGCGGGTCGAGCGCCAGCACCTCGCGCAGGTCGAGGCTCTCCAGGTGATGGATGCCGAGCACCTCGATTTCGAGGACAATTCGTTCGATGCCGTGCTGGCGCTCTACGTCGCCTCGGTGGTGCCGAGCCCGGCGCGGTTTGCCGCGGAAATGCGCCGCGTGTGCATCCCCGGCGGTACGATCGTCCTGGTCAACCATTTCACCAGCGACCAATGGGCTCTGCGGTTCATGGAACGCCGGCTGGCGCATCTGGCGCGCCATATCGGGTTCCATGCCGATTTCCCGCTCGATGCGTTCGTGCGCGAGAGCGGGTTGACGGTTCGCGAGATCCGGCCGAGCAATCTGTTCGGCTACTGGCGGCTGCTGCGCTGCATCAACGAAAAGCCTGCCTCGACCTTCTGTTGAGCCGGCCGGAGCGTCGATGGAGCCCCCGACCGACAGGCTTGGAATCATCGCGCAATCGGTCGCGCGCGACGGGTTTGCCTGCGTGCGCGCCGCCGAGCTCGGTCCGATATTGCGGGCGGCCGGGCTGTCCGATTGGGACCGCTTCGCCCGGAGCTGGGACGAGCTCGGGGTCGACATGTTCATGGCGGATGGCGGGCGCTACCGCCGCCGCCGGTTCGCCTGTTTCCGCGCGAACCCGGAGGCGATCACCCGCAAGCCGCATCAGCCGCATTACCAGAGCCGCGACTACAACCCGCTGAATGGCGGGATCGAGCGCTGGTTCGAGCCGGTTACTGACGCGATCGGCGCTCACCCGGCGTTGCGCGCGATCCTCGCCACCTGCCATGCGCTGTTCGACGGTCTGACCCCGGCGCCGCTTCGTCCCGCGGCTTGGCATGTCGAGACGCATCAATTCCGCATCGAGGCGCGGGCCGGGCAGGAGGGCCGCCCAACCCCGGAAGGGATGCACCGCGACGGCGTCGACTGGGTGCTGGTGCTGCTGGTCAGCCGAATCAACATCGCGAGCGGCGAGACCAGCATCGGCGATGTCGGGCAAGCCCCGCTCGGCAGCTTCACCCTGACCGATCCGCTCGATTCGGCCGTCACCGACGACAACCGCGTCTATCACGGCGTGACCCCGGTGACGCCCCTCGATCCCACGCGGCCAGGGCACCGCGATGTGCTGGTCGTCACGTTCCGGCGGGAGTAGGGTCACGCCGACAGAACCTTCCGCGCAAACTGCCTTCCATGCCGTCGCGCTACCAGATCCATTGCGTCACGCCGAGCGACCGCCTGAACCACGACCGGCGCATCCGCAGCATCGGCGGGGTCAATGCCGATGGCGCGCGCTGGAGGATCAGCGAGGCGACCGCGATCGCCGGCATCGAATCGGGAGAATGGAGCTTCTACATCTCGCGCGCCGGACAGGCCGTCGAGATCGTCGTCGCTCTGAGCAAATACGGCATTAAATACATCAAGACCGCCGACGACGGCGGCCTCCACCCGGATACGCTGCTGGCGTTGCCCCAATGCCGGTGAGGCGGGCCGCTCGCTTCGAATCGGGCGAATAATTCTGTCGTCCCGGCGAAGGGAGGCTGTAATCAAATCGCCGATGGCTGGATAGAAGCCGTGCGTCCTTCGAGACGCGCCCTTGGGGCGCTCCTCAGGATGACGTTCTTTCTCAATGCCATCAAATACAT
>CAMATN010000094.1 GCA_945861155.1 Rhizobium sp. Q54 | reverse complement strand
AGCCGGCGCACTCCGCACAAGCGCCGGTGCCCGCGATTGCCAGGGAGGGCACCATGGCGGCGCATCCGCTGATCGAGGACCGGGAGCTCGGGTACCGGCGTCTGATCGAGCTCGGCATCGCGCTCTCGGCGGAGCGCAATCACAGCCGGCTGTTGGAAAAGATCCTGCTCGGCGCCAAGGAGCTGACCAACGCCGATGGCGGGACCCTCTATCTCCGCAGCGAAGATGAGCGCGAGCTGCGCTTCGTGATCATGCGCAACGATACGATGGGCATCGCGCTCGGCGGCACGACCGGCGCGGAGATCCCGTTTGCGCCGGTCCAGCTGTGCGAGCCCGACGGCAGCCCCAACCACAGCAACGTCGTCGCCGCCGCCGCGATCACCGGCAGGACGATCAATATCGCCGATGCCTACAACGTGCCGGGTTTCGATTTCAGCGGGCCGCGCGCGTTCGACCAGTGCACCCGCTATCACTCGCAATCGTTTCTGACCGTCCCGCTGAAGAACCACGACGCCGAAGTGGTCGGTGTGCTGCAGCTGATCAACGCGCAATCGCCCGACGGGCGCACGATACCGTTCGCCGAGGAACTGGTGCCGGTCATCGAGGCCCTGGCCAGCCAGGCGGCGGTGGCGCTCGACAACCAGATGCTGATCGACGCGCAACGCCTGCTGTTCCGCTCCGTCCTCAAGGTGTTCGCCAGCGCGATCGACGCCAAATCGCCCTATACCGGCGGGCACTGCCACCGCGTGCCAGAGCTGACCAACATGCTGGCGCGCGCGGCCGATGCCGCCAGGGAAGGCCCGCTCGCCGATTTTCACCTGAACGAGGAGGAGTGGTACGAGCTCGAGGTGGCCGGCGGGCTGCATGATTGCGGCAAGGTCACGACGCGCGAATTCGTCGTCGACAAGGCGACCAAGCTCGAGACCATCTACAACCGCATCCACGAGATCCGCACCCGCTTCGAGGTCGTCAAGCGCGACGCCGAGATCGATTATTTGCGCGCGGTCATGGCAGGCGGCGACGCGCCGGCGCTGCGCGCCGCGTGCGACGCGCGGCTGGCCGAACTCGACGACGATTTCGCCTTTGTCGCCGAATGCAATATCGGCGGTGAGTTCATGGCGCCGGAAAAGATGGCCCGGGTACAGCGCATCGCCGCCATCACCTGGGTGCGCACGCTCGACGACCGGCTGGGCCTGTCATGGGAGGAAAGCGCCCGCCAGCCGCCAACCAGCGAGAGTCTGCCGACCGTCGAGACCCTGCTGGCCGACAAGCCCGGCCACATCATCGCGCATGATGCCGGCCCGATCCGCGCCGACAATCCCTGGGGATTCATCCTCAAGCCGCCCGAGCACAAAACCAATCTGGGCGAAATCTACAATCTGTCGATACGCCGCGGCACGCTGACCGACGAGGAGCGCTACCACATCAACGACCACATCGTGCAGACCATCATCATGCTGGAAGCGCTGCCGTACCCGAAGAATTTGCGGCGAGTCCCGGAATGGGCCGGCGGGCATCACGAAAAGATGGACGGCACCGGCTATCCCCGCGGATTGAAGCGCGAGCAGATGAGCGTCCCGGCGCGGATCATGATGATCGCCGACATCTTCGAGGCGCTGACCGCCCGCGACCGGCCGTACAAAGCGCGCAAGAAGCTGTCGGAGTGCATCGACATCATGGCCCGCATGAGTCGCGAGCGCCACATCGACCCGGATTTGTTCGAACTGTTCCTGGCGACAGGCGTCTACCGCGAATATGCCGACATCTTCCTCCTCCCCGAGCAGATCGACGAGATCGACGTCGCGCGCTATATCGGCTCCTGCCGCCCGGCCGAACCCGCCGCCGCGTAGCGGTCGTCGTTGCCGCACGGGCTTATAGTGAAGTCAGACTGCTTTGAGCGATTGTCCAATCCCAATAACTGTCGTCCCGGCGAAGGCCGGGACCCACTGATCCGCCTCCCCAATGGTTGAAAAGTGGGTCCCGGCCTTCGCCGGGACGACAATTCCGTTGAGATCAGGAACGCACAGGATCTCCGCTCAGCGGCACGCCTTAGCGCAGAACCACTCAGGTATTTTGATCGAAGCAGCCCTTGATGCGTCACCCCCGCGGAAGCGCTAGGGTATGCACACATCTTTGGCGTGGCTGGATCGGCACCGTGCGTCCTTCGAGACGCCGCCTTCCGGCGGCTCCTCAGGATGAGGGAAAATTGTGTGTGGCATTAAAGGTATACCTCATCCTGAGGAGGCCGCGAAGCGGCCGTCTCGAAGGACGCACCAGCGTCCGTCCGAGACCGCTGTTCGGACGCCACGGTATTGAAATGGAACGCATCATAAGATGTGTGCATACCCTAGCGCGGAAGCGGGGGTCCAGGGGAAGCGGCACAGCTTTTGCCCTGGATTCCCGCTTTCGCGGGAATGACGAAGTCTTGAAGCGATTCAATCTGCCCCGATCGTGCTCTAGAAGCTGAGGCGGGTGCGGAAAATCAGCGACGCGTAGAAATAGAGCTCGGCATCGAGCGCGCGCTTGATGTTCTCGGCCCGGCGAAAGCCATGCTGCTCGCCGGCGAACAGCAGATAGCCGACCGGGATGCCCTGCCGCCGCAACGCCTCGACCATCATCTCGGTCTGGTTCGGCGGCACAATCTTGTCGTCGGCGCCCTGGAAGAAGATCACCGGCCGGCGCAGCGCATCGGCATGGGTCAACGGAGAGCGCTCGCGGTAGAGATCGGCGCGCTCCGGGTAGGGGCCGATCAGCCAATCGAGATAACGCGATTCGAATTTGTGGGTGTCGCGGGCCAGCGCGGCGACATCGCTGACCCCGTAATAGCTGGCGCCTCCCTTGAACAAATCGCGGCAGGCGAGCGCCGCCAGCACGGTATAGCCGCCGGCGCTGCCGCCGGTGATGACCGCGCGCTCGCCATCGGCGAGGCCCTCGGCGATGACGTGCCGCGCCGCGTTGACGCAATCGTCGACATCGACGACCCCCCAGGCGCCCCGCAGCCGGTCGCGATAGGCGCGGCCATAACCGGTGCTGCCGCCGTAATCGACATCGAGCACGGCGATGCCGCGGCTCGTCCAGTACTGGATGCCGAGGCTGAGCACTGTCGAGGCCGAGGCGGTCGGGCCGCCATGACACTTGACGACGAGCGGCGGTTTTTCGCCGGATGGCGGCAGGTGGTCGGGATTGGCCGGCGGATAGTAGTTGGCGTAGGCGGTGAGGCCATTTTCGGTTGGAAAAGCGAGGTGAACCGGCGCCGAGAAATAGCGCCGCAGCGACTCGTCGGCCGCCGCCGGCGCCGAGCAACGTAATATCTCGACGGCCCCGCTCGCCGGATCGACGGCGATGATCGTAGGCGGGTCTACCGGCGAACCGGCGCGGCAGACGATCCGGCCGCCGGCAACGCGGATCTGGCCGAAATCGGTATAATCCAGCTCCAGCGGCGCGAGATTTCCGGTCGCGACGTCGAGCCGCGCGAGCCGGCCGCGTCCGGCCTCCCGATAGGTGCAGACTAGCTGCTCGGCCGACAGGAAGGCGTAGGTGGACTGCCCGAAAGCCCACTGCGCCTGGCCGAACTCGGCCTCGCGCGGGCACAGCGGGCGCGCGCCGCTGCCGGGGTCATGGCGATAGAGGTTCCACCAGCCGGTGCGGTCGGAGACGAAATAGAGCACCCCGTCGGGCGACCATTGCGGCTGAAAGATCGATTCGGCCACGCCGCCGGCGACCAATAGCGGCTCGGCCGGCAGCCCATCGGCGCCGATCTCGGCCAGCCACAATTGGGTCCCGACCCAGGGCATGTTCGGGTGATCCCAGCTGAGCCAGGCGAGCCGGCCGCCATCGGGCGAGAGCACCGGCGAGGCGTAGAAATCGTGGCCCTGCGCCAGAATTTTCCCCGGCCCTGGTGCGGCGAGATCGACCGTGACCAGCGCGTTGGAGACTTCCGCGCCCGCGCCGCCATGCTCCTCGCGCACCCCGATCCAGCGCTTGCGGGTGGCGTCGAACAGCCCGTCGGCGTAGCGCCAGCTTGTGCCGGGCCGGTCGGGGTCTGCCTGCGGGGTCAGCGGAGTCGGCGCGAGCCCGCCCACCTGATGATAGAGACGCTGATCGGCGAAGTTGCTGAAGAACACAAACCCGCCATGCACCGTCGCAGCGCCGCCGCCATATTCGTGGACGCGGGTACGCACGCTGAACGGCGCCAGGGTGATGTCCTCGGTCGTGCCGCCGGGCGCGCGGCGGACCAGCACGCTGCGGCCGCCCTCGCTCGGCCGGCCCTCGATCCAATAGATGTCGGCGCCATCGACCAGAATATCGCCGAGGCCGATCGACTCGCCGACGATCAGCTCCGAGGTTATCGGCGAGCGCCAGGCGCCATACGGAAGCGTTTCGCGATTATCCATGCCCGTCAAAAATCCCGTACCCTTCCCTCCGATCCCGCCGCCTTGGCAATCGCCTCGAACGCGGCCACCACATCGATCATCTCGGCCGGGGTAATCGGGTAGGGCGCGACACCGGCGACAGCGTCGGCGAAGGCGTCGAGGTTGGCGCGCACCGAATCGACCGGCGCCAGATGAAGATGCTCCGGCTCGCTGCCGCCCTTGCGCAGGACCAGTTCGGTTCGCCCGAGCGCCTCGGCCGATCCATTGCGGCCGAACACATGCACCCGCGAGAACATCGGGGTACAGCGCACCGCCGCCAGGATGCCGCTGACGCCGGAGGCGAATTCGAGCAAGACCGAGATCGTGTCGAGCGGGTCCGGCGCCGGCTTGTGCGCCAGGAGCTGCGCCTGCACCCGGCGCACCGGGCCGGCCATGCGGATCATCGTGTCGAGGACGTGAATGCCGGTGCCGGTCATGCCCCCGGCCGGCGATTCGTCGGGCGCGTCGCGCCACGGCGAAAAGCCCGTGGCCGACACCTCATTGCTGAAATTGCCCTCGATATGGAGGATGCGCCCGAGGTCGCCGCTTGCCGCGATGCGGGCGAGTTCCTGGTTGGCCGGGAAGAAGCGTTTATCGGTGCCGATCCCGAGGACAATGCCGGCCGCGCGGCACGCCGCGACGGCGCGCTCCGCTTCGGCGCGGGTCAGGGTCAGCGGCTTCTCGCAGAACACCGCCTTGCCCGATGCGGCGACCGCGACGATCTGGTCGGCATGCTGCGAATGCGGCGTCGCCAGCACGATGGCGTCGATCGCCGGATCGGCCAACGCGGCCTCCAGACTCCAGGCGACGGTCAAGCGATGCCGCTCGATAAAGTCGCGGACCCGCGCCGGGTCGCGGCTGACCGCCGATGTGAAGCGCAGGCGCTCGCTGTTGCCCTGGACCGAGGCCACCAGGGTCTGGCCCCAGCGGCCGAGCCCGACGATTGCCGCATTGATCACGCGATAGCTCCAATTTGCAGGGGTGTCGTCAGCCGCGGCCGCGATAGGGCGCGACCCCGGGCTCGGGCAGGAACAGCCCGGCCGGCGGCTCGCCGGTCTGGTAGAATACGTCGATCGGGATGCCGCCGCGCGGATACCAATAGCCGGCGATGCGCAGCCAGCGCGGCGCGGTCGCGGCGACGATCCGGTGCGCGATGCCGAGCGTGCAGTCCTCGTGAAAGGCGCCGTGATTGCGGAACGAGCCGAGGAACAGCTTCAGCGATTTGCTCTCGACGATTCGGCCCTCCGGCACGTAATCGATCACGAGGTGGGCGAAATCGGGCTGGCCGGTGATCGGGCATAGAGCGGTAAATTCCGGGCAGGTGAAGCGCACGACATAGACATGCCCGGGGTGCGGGTTCGGCACCGTGTCGAGCACCGCCTCGTCGGGCGAGGCGGGCAGCGGCGCGGGGCGGCCGAGCTGTCCCGATGTATTCATGCCGATTTCACTAAACACCGCATGGAATCAACCAGCGAACCACCTCTAACAAACCGCCTCCGACACTTTGTCATACCGGCGAAGGCCGGTATCCACGGCCGAATTGGGTCCCGGCCTTCGCCCATGGGCGCTAACATAGCGTCATTCCGGGGCCGCCCGCAGGGCGGAACCCGGAATCCATGAACACGGGCCTCTGGAATATGGATTCCGGGTTCGCCGCCCCTCTCGGCGCACGCGTGCGTGCGCCTGCCGGGTGGCGCATCTTCGATGCGCCAGGGCGCCCCGGAATGACATAATCGTTGAGAGGAGACCGCTTAAGTTAGCGCCCATGGGCCTTTGCCGGGACGACAAGGAGGTAGTAAAGGTCTAACGCGTACCACTAGGTACGCCGAATGGCCACGATCGAGATGTAGGGAACGTGGTAGTCCTGGCCCGCTCTGATGACGATATGCTCGCTTTGCACGGCGATCAGACGACCGCTGAGCGTTCTCAGATCGGGGTGGTTCAGGAAAGCCATTACTTCCGAGCCCTGGAGCGACCCCAGAACATTTTGCAAAGATGTCATGTTCTCCTCCCCTTACACCGACGCTATTGCCTCGGCGAATTCCGAAAGCTTTCCCTGCGCAATCGCGGCGCGCAAATCAGCCATCAGATCGGCATAGTAGGTCAAATTGTGCCGGGTCAGCAGCATGCTCGCCAGGATTTCGCCGGCCTTGGTGAGATGATGGAGATACGCGCGGCTGAAGCCGGTGCAGGCCGGGCAGCGGCAGTCCGGGTCGAGCGGGGCGGGGTCGTCGGCATGACGGGCGTTGCGCAGATTGAGCGTGCCGGCCCGGGTAAAGGCCTGGCCGGTGCGGCCGGAGCGGGTCGGTATTACGCAGTCGAACATGTCGACTCCGCGCCTGACCGCGCCGACGATGTCGCCCGGCTTGCCAACCCCCATCAGATAGCGCGGGCGGTCCTGCGGTAGGGAAGGCATGCTCGCCTCGACCATCGCGAAGGTGGTCGCTTGGCCTTCCCCGATCGCCAGCCCGCCGATCGCGTAGCCGTCGAACCCGATCTCGACGAGGCGGCCCGCCGAACGCTGGCGCAGATCGGGATGCACGCCGCCCTGTACGATGCCGAAAATGCCGTGCCCCGGCCGCGGTGCGAACGCGGCGCGCGAGCGCTCGGCCCAGCGCATCGACAATTCCATCGACGATTCGACCGCCTCGCGCGTCACCGGGAACGGGGTGCACTCGTCGAACGACATCGTAATGTCGGCGCCGAGCAGATGCTGGACCTCGACCGAGCGCTCCGGGGTCAGCAAATGGGCGCTGCCGTCGAGATGCGAGCGGAACGCGACCCCCGCCTCGGTGATCTTGCGCAATGCCGCCAATGACATGACCTGAAACCCGCCCGAATCGGTCAAGATGGCATGCGGCCAGTTCATGAAGCGGTGCAAGCCCCCCAGCGCCGCGATGCGCTCGGCTCCGGGCCGCAGCATCAAATGATAGGTATTGCCGAGGACGATCCGCGCTCCGGTCGCGGCGACGGAATCGGGGGTCATCGCCTTGACCGTGGCGGCGGTGCCGACCGGCATGAAGGCCGGCGTCTCGATCGGCCCGTGCGCGGTGGTCACCCGACCGAGTCGGGCCGTCCCGTCGCGCGCCAGGATTTCGAAGCCAATGCCGTTCATCGGGGCGGCTCGAACGACGCAAATCGCCATGCTTCTCCTCGGGGCGGGCGCGGCTGGCGGGAGTTGTATCGCTCGCCGGGCCGGGTATTGTGATCCTTCATAGCCAATCCTGGAAAATGCGATGGCTGACGCAGTCAGAAGGTTGTTTATCCATGCCGGGCCGCCGAAGACCGGCAGCAGCGCGGTACAACATATCTTCCGAACCCATGACATCCCGTCGGTGATGTATCCCAAAGTTGGACTTTGGGCGGACGGCTCGCACCATAACCTGATGCTTAATTTCTACCGTGACTTCAACCGTCCGGAAGTGACCCAAACCGATATCCACGAGATGTTCGAGGCGATCGGCGCCGACGCGCGGCGGACGAGCCATAACATGCTGATCAGCTCCGAGGGCCTTGTGGCGCGCGATGTCGGCGCGTTGATCCGCGCGCTGTTGCCATACCTGGGCGGTGCGCGCTGGGAACCGGAGATCCTGATCGTATGCCGGGAGCATTTTGAAATCTGCGCCTCGTCATACAATCAGCGCGTCAAGGACGCGGTTGTGCTGGAACGCCGCGGCCCGGACGATTTCCTGGCAGAGGATCGGTTCGCCTATGCGCCAATCGTGCGGAAACTGCGAGCGAGCGGCTTTCCAGTGACCGCATTGAACTATCATCCCGCGGAAGATTTTGTGCAGCGGTTCCTGTCCCATATTGGAGTCTCCGACGCTCGGCCGATCGACAACGAGCGCCGAAACATATCGCTCAGCGTCAAGGGCTTGATCGCGACATTGGCGGCCAACAACGTAGCTCAAACAGCCGCGGACCGACATCGATGCGATTCGGCCATCCGGCGATTGCGGCCGTTCTTCGCGCCGTCCGGCTTTATTTTCGGGCGCGAAGCGGCCGAGGCGGCGGAGCTTCGATTCCGGGACGACCGGCGGTTCCTGTCGGACGAATTCGGTATCGAGTTACCGAGCGGCGACCTGGCGGCACGGCAGAACGGCTTCTTTATCGATCGCCGGGAGCTGGAGGAGATCGCAGCCGTCACCCGCGACCTTGGCCCCGAAGGGAGCGCGATCGTCGCCTTCGCAAGCCGATATTTGAGATCCGAACCGGGCGCCGAGCCGCCGGGCGCGCGGCGGTAATCTCGACTGCGGCGACTGAATTTAGCCCGACGCTCCGCCGGCCGCGCCGCCCTGGCGCGCCGCGGGTGCCTCGATCAGGCAGGCGTCGCCGTAGGAGAAGAAGCGATACCCGGTGGCCACGGCGTGGGCATAGGCCGATTTGACGCGGTCGAGCCCGGCCAATGAAGCGACCAGCATCAACAGGGTCGAGCGCGGCAGGTGAAAATTGGTCAGCAGCAGGTCGATCGCGCGAAAACGGTAGCCGGGCAGGATGAAGAGGCGCGTCTCGCCGCAGAACTCGCGGATCTCGCCGGTCTCGGATGCGGCGCTTTCGAGGAGGCGCAGGCTCGTCGTGCCGACCGCGACGATGCGGCCGCCGCGAGCGCGCGCCCCGTTGATCCGCGCCGCGGCGTCGGCGCTGACCCACCCGTGTTCGGCATGCATCCGATGCTCGCGCGGGTCGTCCGACTTGACCGGCAGAAATGTGCCCGGCCCGACATGCAGCGTCACGGTCGCCCATTCCGCGCCGCGCCCGGCAATCGCCGCCAGCAGCGCCGGGGTGAAATGCAGGCCCGCGGTCGGCGCCGCGACGGCGCCCTCGGCGCGTGCGAAGATCGTCTGGTAATCGCCACGGTCGCGCGCATCGTCGCCGGCCGGCCGCTTGATATAGGGCGGCAGCGGCATCGTGCCGTAGCGGGCGAGCGCCGCCCGCAACGCCTCGCCCTCGCGATCGAACCGCAGCGTCACCTCGCCCTCGGGACTCTTGGCGATGATGTCGGCTGAAAAATCGGCGGCGAACTCGACATTGTCGCCCGGCCGCAGCCGCCGTGCGCCGCGCGCATAAGCCTGCCACATGCCGCGTCCGAGGTCGTGCGCCAAGGTGATCTCGACCCTCGCCTGGCCGCGCCGTCCGTGGAGCCGCGCCGGGATCACCTTGGTGTCGTTGAAGACCAGCAGGTCGCCCGGCCGCAACTGATCCGGCAGATCGGCGATATGGCGGTCGATATGCCGGGCGAGCGGCCCGCCTGCTTGCGGCAAAACGAGCATCCGCGCCGCCTCGCGCGGCTCGGCCGGCCGGTCGGCGATCAGCGCGCGCGGCAGATCGAAATCGAAATCGGCAAGGCGCATGCCGCCAATGTAATCGCATTTCGCCCAAAAAAAGCGCTTTGTGGCGGACCCGGCGACGGGCTAGGCTGGCCCTCGCACGGGCGATCCCATGGCAAAGAGCGGAGTCTAAGACTGTAAGCCCCGCCGCGCCGCCTTATAGTCGCGCCTCAGTGGCGACGCCCGTGCATTTTTCCGATCGATTGCCGCGAAGTTGCTCAACGAAACCGCGGCATGACCTCCTGGCAGAGCAGCCGGATCGCGTTCAATACCCGGTCGTGCGGAATGAGGCCGCCGCAATTCAATTCGGCGAGGATGCCGTCAAAGCCGATCTCATCTTGCAATTGTTTCAGCCGGGCGGCGACGCTATCGGGGGTGCCGACGATGACGTTGCCGCCGAGAACATCGGCATAGGTCAGCGTGCGCAGGCGTTCGGCACGATCGATGAAGTTCTGCCGGCCGGAGCGCCGCGCCGACTCGGAGATCAGCTCGTATTGCAGCCGGTAGAAATGGGTGACGCTTTGTTCGGCCTCGGCGCGCGCCTGCTCCTCGGTCTCGGCGATGTAGATCGGCGCGGACACGAAGACCTGCCCCTTGCCGGGATGGCCGGCGGCCGCGTAGGAATCGTAGTAATTCTTGATGTGCGGGGCGAGTTCGGTCCAGGTCGGGTGGCGCACGCTGGCGAACACTGGGTAGCCGAGCGCGCCGATCGCCGGGAAGGTGTCGGGAGTGCTGGCGGCGATTCGGATTTCCGGCAGCGGCTGCTGATAGGGCTTCGGCACGCAGGCGACGTTGTCGAAGTTGTGATATTTCCCGGCATAGGAGAAGCGCGGCTCGGTCCACGCCCGCTTGACGATGTCGAGGATCTCGGTGAAGCGGTCGCGGCTCTCGTCGTACGGCACCTGATAGGCGTCGTAGGTGCTGACGACGCCGCTGCGCCCGACTCCGAAGATCAGCCTGCCATGGCTGATCTGGTCGACCGTCGCTGCTTCCTCGGCCAGTCGCAGCGGGTGGCATAGCGGCAGCACCTGGACCGCAATGCCGATCTTCATGCGCCTGGTGCGCGCGGCTATCGCGGCGGCGATCGCCAGCGGCGACGACAGGTATGTGCGCTCGGGCGCGAAATGGATCTCGGCCAGCCACATCGCGTCGAGGCCGTAGCGCTCGGCCGCGTCGACCTGCTCCATCGCCTCGTCGAAAGCTTCCGTCTCGCCACGCCCCGGCAGCGACGGAAACTCGTGAAACATGCCGAATTCCATAGGCGTCCTCCTGTTGAGGGCGGACGCTAGGTGCCACCCGGCCAATTGGCAAATGCGATTTTTGGATGCCGCCCCTCACGGTCATTCCGAAGCGGAACGCCCGGCGCCCAAAAATTGTATTCCGTGTGATGCCGTCTAAACTCTTGCGCTAGAAATTCGGGGCGCGGTTCAACAGGGGGTGTGCATGATGCGACAAGGCGATTGCCGGCTCCTGCGGATTACGCTCGTGCTGGCCGTCATGGCCAGCGGGTTCGTCGGTTTCGAGAGCCGCGCCCAGAGCGATAATTGGACCCGCCTCACGATCCTCGAGGAAAATGACGGGCTCTTCTTCAATTCCGACAAGCACTACACGCAGGGGTTCCGCATCTCTGCCCTTCACCCGGTGACCGCGCCGGGCGTGGTCAACGGCGCGTTCGATCTCCTCGGCGGCGTAGCGCCGATCTTCGCGCCGGGCGGTACGCGCCAGGGCGCGATGTTTGTCGGGCAGAGCATCTTCACCCCGAAAAATACCCAGATCAAACCACCCGACCCGCGCGATCGGCCCTATGCCGGCTGGGCGTATGTCGGGGCGAGCCTGCTCCAGGAAACCGACAGCCGGATGCTGGAAAATTTCGAGCTCAATTTCGGCCTGGTCGGCCCCGGCGCGCTCGGAAAGACGGTTCAAAACGATTTCCATCAATTCATCCTGACGCCCGAATCCAAAGGCTGGAGCAGCCAGCTGCAGACCGAGTTCGGGGCGGTGCTGAGCTACGAGCGCAAATGGCGCCTGCCGCTCGCCGGCGGCTCGGGTTTTGGCGTCGACATTGTCCCGCAGGTCGGGGTGACCGCTGGCAACATCTTCACGCACGGCGATGCCGGGGCCTTGGTGCGCGTCGGCAAAGGACTCGGCGCCGATTACGGCCCGGCCCGGGTGCGCCCGGCTTTGTCCGGGACCGATTATTTCGACGAACGCGGCCTCGATGGCGGCGGCGCCTTCTATTTCTTTGCCGGCGCCCAGGGCCGGGCGGTGGCGCGCAACATATTCCTGGACGGCAATTCGTACCGCACCGGCCGCAGCGTTCCCAAACGGAACTTCGTCGGAGATTTGCAGGCCGGCTTCTCGGCATCGTGGTCGAAATCGTTGCGGCTCGATGTCAGCGTCGTGCTGCGCAGCCCAGAATTTCGCGGCCAGCGCACCGCCGACGACATCTGCACCGCGGCCCTCACATTCGTTTGGTGAACGACGGGCGTTTGGTGACCTGATCGTCCGCCGGGTGGATCACAAGCCTAACCGTTTCAAATGGTTCGCCGGGTAGCGCCCGCCCGCGGCGGCGCCCGGAGCGAACACATGGTCGAGCGCGTCCTCGGTGTCGGCGGAGATGCGCAGGCCAGCCGCCGCGGCGTTGTCGTCGAGCCAGCGCGTGTGGCTGGTCCCGGCGATCGGCACGACGAACGGCCGGCGCGACAGCAGCCAGGCCAGCGCCAGCTGGGCCGGCGTGCAGCGCTCGGCCGCGGCATGCGCCTTCAGCTCCTCGACCAGCCCCAAATTGCGCCCGAGGTTGTCGCCCTGGAAGCGCGGCATGTTGCGTCGTGCGTCGCCCTCGCGCAGCGCGTCGAGGCGGGTCACCGTGCCGGTCAGAAAGCCGCGCCCCAACGGGCTATAGGCGACAAACCCGATGCCGAGCGCCTCGCATAGCGGCAGGATTTCGGCCTCAACATCGCGCGTCCACAGCGAATACTCGATCTGCACGGCGCTGATCGGGTGCGTCGCGTGCGCCCGCCGGATCGTTTCCGGGCCGGCTTCGGAAATGCCGAGATGGCGCACCTTGCCCTGGCGCACGAGTTCGCTCATCGCGCCGACCGTGTCCTCGATCGGCACGGTCGGGTCGATCCGGTGGATGTAGTAGAGGTCGATGACGTCGGTTTCGAGCCGCTTCAGGCTGCGTTCGCACGCCTCGCGCACATATTCCGGGCGGCCGTCCGAGGTCGGCGACCCGTCGGGCGCGCGCAGATTGCCGAACTTGCTGGCGATCACGTAGTCGGCCCGCCGCCCCTCGACCGCGCGCGCGATCAGTTCCTCGTTGCGCCCGGCGCCGTATGCGTCCGAGGTATCGAGAAAATCGATGCCGAGTTCGCGCGCCCGCCGGATTGTCGCGATCGCCGATTCGGGATCGGGCTCGTCGTAGAACGGCGTCATCGTCGCGCAGCCGAGCCCCAACGCCGATACTTCCAACCCGCCGAGCCTGCGCCGTTCCATCCGCGTCTCCCCTCCAGCTTGCGTCGCAAAAGCGTTACGGCTTCATCACGATCTTGCCGATGACCTCGCCGGATTCGAGCATCTCGTGCGCCAGCCGCGCGTCGGCGAGCTTGAGGCGGGCATGGATCAGCGGGCGGATCGCGCCGGTCGACAGATGTTCGAGCAGCGCGCGGGTTGCCGCCGCCCGTATATCGGGCCGGTCGTCGAAACTGTGTATCGTGAAAAAGCGCACCGCTGGGCTGATTGCGGAGTTGTCGCGCATCGCCTGGACGAAGCCGGGGTCGGGCGGGCCGTCGAGTCGGCCGTAGGAAATGACCATTCCGAGCGCCGCCAGCATCGCGAAATTGCGCGCGAACCCCTTGCCGCCTACGGGATCGAGAATGAGGTCGGCGCCGCGCCCCTCGGTCGCCTCGCGCACCCGCGCGACGACATCTTCGGTGCGATAGTTGATCGCGTGCTCGGCGCCGAGCGCCAGCACAGCCTGCCGCTTCGCCTCCGATCCGGCGATTCCGACGACCCGCATGCCGGCGATCCGGGCGAGCTGCACGGCGGCGCTGCCGACCCCGCCGGCGGCGGTATGCACCAAAACGGTGTGCGCCGCGACGCCCCGCGAAGCGGTGTGCAGCAGATGATAGGCGACCTGGTAATTGGACAGGCACGATGCCGCTTCGAGGTCGCACCCAGGCGGCAGAGCGTGGGCCGCCGCCGCCGGCACCGCGATATATTCGGCATAGCATCCGGCGCGCACCGGCAGGTCGCGGGCGCTGACGAATACCGGCTCGCCGACCGCGCGGCCGGTGACACCGGGGCCAAGTTCGGCGATCGTGCCGCTCATCTCGATGCCGGGGATCGCCGGCAAGGGCGGCATCCACGCGTACGTCCCGCGGCGCACCAGCAATTCGGGCATGCTGACGCCGATCGTGTCGGCCCGCACCAGAACTTCGCCCACGCCCGGGCGCGGCGTCGCCACCTCGACATATTCGAGCACCGACGGATCGCCGGTGCGGCTGAGCAGAATGGCTTTCATTCGCGGCTCCATTCGGTGCGTCCAAGCGATTGCGGTCAGGGGTCGCAATCGGCGCGATGCGTGGAGTACAGTCTCAGAAATCGCCGTGGAGGGGGAGTGACGCCATGCTGAGGTTAGGTATGAAATGGACCAGTCACCGATTCGCCGCGGCGCTGATCGGCGCGGCGTGGGTGGCGCGCAAATAGGCGCGAGCAGCGGGCGGCAGGCGCGGCAAAAAGGGGGAAGCGGCAATGGAATTCGGCATGTTTCACCAGTTTCCGGTGGTGCCGGGCGGAACCGAAACAGAAGCCTTCGAGCAGGCGTTCGAGCAGGTCGATACCGCCGAGCGCTGCGGTCTCGACGTGATGTGGCTGGCCGAGCTGCACGCCGATCCGGCGCGCTCGGTCCTGGCGGCGCCGATGACGATCGCCAGCGCGATCGCCGCGCGCACCAGCCGGATCAAGATCGGGATCGCCGTTCAGGTCCTGCCGCTGTGCCACCCGCTGCGCATCGCCGAGGAAGCCGCGACAGTGGATCAGATCAGCAAGGGAAGGCTGATCTTCGGGGTCGGCCGCAGCGGCTTGCCGCGGACCTACGAAGCCTATGGAATCGCCTACGCGGAAAGCAAAGACCGCTTTGCCGAGACCCTGCATGTCATCGAACAGGCGTGGTCGCAGCCGCGCTTTTCGTATGAAGGCCAGTACCACCGGTTCGACGATGTCGCGGTGACGCCAAAACCCTATCAAAAGCCGCTGCCGCCGATCCGCGTCGCCGCCAGCAGCCCCGATACGTTTCCGGCGATCGGCAAGCTCGGCTATCCGATCTTCGTGATGCCGCGCGGCACGTTTTCCGACATGCTGCCGGCGATCGACAGCTACCGCGCGGCCTACCGCGCCGCCGGTCATCCCGGACGCGGCCAGGTGTATCTGCGGGTGCCGCTCTACGTCGGCGAGACCGCGGAGCTGGCGCGCTCGGAGCCGGAGCCGAGCATCATGCATTTCTTTCGCGAGCAGGCCGCGCGATTGCGTGCGTCGGCCAATCGCGCCGGCACGCTGGCGAGCGAAGGCCGCGCCGAGCGCGCCGCGCTGCTCGACAATCTGACCTACGAGGATGCGATCCGCGGCAAGGTCATCATCGGCACGCCCGAGCGGGTCGCCGAGCAGCTGCATTTGCTGCAAGAGGAACTGGGCCTCGACGGCATCCTCGCTGAGTTGAACACCGGCGGCCGCATCCCGCACGAATGCGTGGTGCGGGCGCTGCAACTGCTTTGCGGCGAGGTCATGCCGCGATTTCATTAGGATTAGGAGACGAGCGAATGCGGTTTGGATTGTTCGGCGGCGCCCGCACGGAAATGGGCGATCAGGCCAGCGACAGCCGGATCTACACCGATTATGTCGATTACATCTGCGAAGCCGAGGCGCTCGGCTTTCACAGCGTGTTCCTGGTCGAGCACCATTTCACCGGCTTTGGGCAGATCTCGGCGACGCTGAACTTTCTGACGTATCTCGCCGCGAAGACGACGACCTTGCGGCTTGGCACGGCGGTGCTCGTGCTGCCCTGGCACAACCCGGCATTGCTCGCCGAGCAGGCCGCGACGCTCGACCTCCTGTCGAACGGCCGCTTCGATTTCGGCATCGGCAAGGGCTATCGCTGGGGCGAGTTCCACGGCTTCTGCATCCCGATGGAGGAGGCCGAGGAACGCTACCGGGAGACCGTCGCGTTTCTGCGCAAGGCATGGACCAGCGAGGGCCGCTTTTCCCATCACGGCAAATACTGGAACTACGAGGATGTCGTGATCGAGCCGGCGCCGGTGCAAAAGCCGCACCCGCCGCTATGGATTGGGGCGCAAAGCCCGCCGTCGATCCGCTTTGCCGCCGATAACGGCTTCAATCTGCTGCTCGGCCAGGGGGGTGGTCCGGAAACCGTGGCCGAGGGCATCTCGATCTACCGTCGCGCGATCGAGGCGCGGGGCGGGGTGTTCGATCCCTCCAAAATCGGTTGCACCCGCGCCTTGCACATCGCGATGAACGACGACGAGCGCGAGAAGGCCCGTGATTTGCGCGCGCGGTTCATGGCCAACGTGCAACAGCTGTCGCTGTCTCCGACCGGAGAATCACCGACTCTCGGGCGCCCTCGCAAGCTGATGTCGCGCGCCGAGATGGACGAGGCGACCGAACGCGACGCGCTGATCGGCCGACCCGACGAGATCATCAGGCGGCTGCAACGGCTGCAAGCCGGCGGTCTTGAATATGTGATGGTGATGGATTTCGCGGGGTCGCGCGAGCACCTGCGCACCTTCGCCCGCGAAGTGATGCCCGCGTTTAGCGATCGCTGATGGAATTCTGCCGATCTACCATGCTGTCATCCCGGCGAAAGCCGGGATCCACTTCTCGACCGCTGGTGCGGCTGCCCCGTGGATCCCGGCTTTCGCCGGGATGATATTTGGAATGGGCCGGCGCTGAAAAACGCCGCCGATCTTCACAAACCAAGCAAGAGGGGGAAATGCCAGTTCGTTGCATGATGCCTGATGCGGTCCGCGGGTTGCGCCGCGCCCTGATCGCGATCGTGCTGGCTTGCTCTGTGATTGCGCCGGCATTCGCGCAGAAATCGGGCGGGGTATTGCGGGTCTTTCACCGCGACAGCCCGGCGAGCGCCTCGATTCACGAGGAGGCGACGATCTCGACCGTGGCCCCGTTCTCGGCGGTGTTCAACAATCTGGTGCGGTTCAAGCAGGACGAGAAACAGAACCGCCCGGAATTCATCGAGCCCGAGCTGGCCGACAGCTGGATCTGGAACGCCGATCACACGCGGCTCAGCTTCAAGCTGCACGCCGGCGTCAAATTTCATGACGGCAAGCCCTTCACCGCAGCCGACGTCAAATGCACCTGGGATTTGCTGCAAGGCAAATCGCAGCCCGCGCTGCGCGTCAATCCGCGCAAGGCATGGTACCGCAACCTCGACGAAGTGACCGTCGAGGGCGACCACGCGGTGACCTTCGTGTTGAAGCGCTCGCAGCCGGCTTTCATGATGCTGCTCGCCGGCGGCTTCTCGCCGGTCTATCCGTGCCATATCCCGCCGGCCGATATGCGACGCAAGCCGATCGGCACCGGGCCGTTCAAATTCGTCGAGTTCAAGCCCAACGAATCGATCAAGCTAACCAAGAACACCGATTACTGGAAGCCGGGTCGCCCCTATATGGACGGCATCGAGTGGACGATCATCCCGAACCGTTCGACCCAGACGCTCGCCTTTATCGCCGGCCAGTTCGACATGACCTTCCCGTATGAACAAACCGTGCAGACGGTGAAGGACGTTCGCAGCCAGGCGCCGACGGCGATCTGCGATATAGACCCGACGATGATTTCGTTCGTTCTGATGGTCAATCGCGACAACCCGCCATTCAACGATCCGGACATCAGGCGGGCGATGCAATTGACCATCGAGCGCAAAAGCTTTCTCGACATTCTCTCCGAGGGCCAGGGCCAGATCGGCGGGGCGATGCAGTCACCGCCGGCTGGTCTGTGGGGCCTGCCGCCGGAAATCCTGCAGACCCTGCCGGGCTATGGTCCCGATGTCGCGGCCAACCGGGCCGAGGGGCGCAAGCTGATGGAAAAGCACGGCTATGGGCCGAACAAGCGGCTTGCCGTCAAGGTCGCGACCCGCAACATCGCGCAATACCGCGACCCGGCGATCATCCTGATCGACCAGATGAAGCACATCTACATCGACGGCGAACTTGATATCGTCGAGACCGCCAACTGGTTCCCGAAGATCGCGCGCAAGGATTTCATGATCGCGGCGAATTTGACGGGCAGCGGGGTCGACGATCCCGACGCCTATTTCTATGAGCACTATGCGTGCGGGTCGGAGCGCAACTACACGAATTACTGCAACCCCGAGCTCGAGAAGATGTACGAGCGGCAATCGATGGAGCCGGACCAGGACAAGCGCAAGAAGATCGTCTGGGAAATCGACCGCATCTTGACCGAGGATGCCGCCCGCCCGACGGTCTACCGCTACAACCTCGGCACCTGCCGCTATCCGCGGGTGAAGGGGGTGACGACGCAGGTCAACAGCATCTTCAACGGCTGGCGTTTCGAGGACACCTGGCTCGATCAGTGATCTCTGGCCTCGCCTGGCCTGCGGCTATCCTGCGGCAATTGGCAGTTTCGCGATGGCGGAACGGCGTTAGCGGGGCTATCGTTCGGTAGAGAGATCATGGAGCATTCCGATGGCGGCTCCCGCACGCCCGTACTGGACCGGTTTTCTGAAACTCTCGCTGGTGACGATCGCGGTGCGCCTCTACACCGCCTCGACCGAGCGTGAGCGCGTTCGCTTTCACCAGATACACGAGCCTTCGGGCGAGCGCGTGCGCCAGCAGCTGGTGGTACCCGGCATCGGGCCGGTCGAGCGCGACGACATCGTCAAGGGGTTCGAATACGAAAAGGGCCGCTACGTGACGGTCGATCCGGACGACATCAAGCGGCTGCGGCTCGAGACCACCGATACGATCGACATCGTCGAATTCGTCGAGGACATCGACCCGATCTATTTCGACGCGCCCTATTACCTGGTGCCCGACGGCAACGTCGCCGAGGAAGGCTATCGGGTGATCCGCGAGGCTCTGCGCCAGACCGGCAAGGTCGCGGTCGGCCGGGTCGTGATCAACGGCCAGGAGCGGGTCATCGCGATCCGCCCGCTTGGCGCCGGGCTCCTTGGCAACGCGCTGCGCTACGAGGACGAGATCCGCAAGCCGCAGGATTATTTCGGGTCAATCGCCGCCGACGGAGCCGACGACGATCAGCTGGCGATCATGGACCAGATCATCGCGCGCAAGACCCGGGAGTTCGATCCGAGCAGGTTTGTCGACCGCTACCAGACCGCACTGCGCGAGTTGATCGACAAGAAGCTCGAAGGCAAATTGCCCGCCAAGGAAGCGGAGCGGCGCCCGGCTCAGATCATCAACCTGATGGACGCGCTGAAGCGCAGCCTGGCCGAGGAGAAGGCGCCCGAGGCGGCGC
>CAMATN010000093.1 GCA_945861155.1 Rhizobium sp. Q54 | reverse complement strand
GAGCGGCCGCAATCGCTCGACCAGACGCGCCCACGGCACCACCTGCTCCATCTCGGCCAGGAACCTGTCGCGCCGCGTCTGCTTCTTCTTGCCGGCGTATTCCGCCTGCGAAAAGCTGCCCTGACGCTGCATCGTCCCGCCCCTCGGTCGGGAACTATCCCGTTGACAAAGCAAATTGACACCCCATCTGAGGCCGGACAGGCCGGCGCAGATGAGATTGAGATCACCAGGGAGATGATTGAAGCGGGAGCCGCAACCCTCGATGACCAGCTTTGGAAACTAGATCCGTTCGGGCACCGCGTGCCTGTTCACGCGTTGAAGGTCATTCTTCCGAAGGTGTATCGCGCTATGCATGAGTTAGTTCGGAAGTGAACTTGGCGATGCGGTTATGCAGAGCTCCAAATTCATCATGCATAGCGTCGATGGATGCTGCGTTGCCTCCGATTGGGTCGGTGCGTAACGTGACCATGGAATACCAGGGAGCGCCCCAGCGATAAAGGACGGTACCCTCAACAACAAATTGCGTGCCGCGCGGGGGTAAAGGGTCAGGAAAATGGAACTCAGTCCACATAGTAATGTGGCCATGGGCAACCCGATGCCGCTTGATTGAAAGCTCCACGGCATCTGCCAATAGCTGGGATAGCTCTCCTTCCCGCCGCTGGTCCGGGTGACTTACGAAGTATGTTTCCGCGGCAGATTGAACAGCGGCAATCCGGTCTCTGAATATTTTGTTTTCTGCGCCGTACTCGGAAACGGCGTCCGGTTTTTCCGGCAATCCGGTCATCGCCGCATAAAGGCACGCAAGAGCCTCCTCCATGCTCTCCCACGCATGGATCGCACGACCAACGGCGATGTAAAGCTGATTTGGGTCGGTCTCGCCCGGCGGCAGTTGCGGTGAGGGTCGCGCGTCAGAATCGCCGCTCATCGAATTACGCCCATCCTGTGATAACCTAACAGCATGAACGCTAAGCAACCGCCGAAGCCGCCGGAGATCGAGGAGCTTCCCGACGCCTGGGAGCGGTTCGAGAAAGCGTTCGATACGGTCATGAAGGCCCCGCGCAAGCCGCCCTCGGCTAAGTCTCCTCGCACGCCTTCGCCAGCGCCTCGCGGAAAGCGCGGCGGGACAAAACCGGCTTAGACGTTCGCCCCGATACGAGGCCGCCGATAGGTCAGCCGCTTGCCGTAGATGCCGGCAGCCGCAATTTCGGTGCGCTGCATATCCGAGTAGCCTAACGCGGTGCGGTAGTTGTAGCGGAAATCGAACTCGCACAGATAACGCGTCAGGTGTTCTTCGGAAACGCTGTGGTAAATCCCGAAGATGCCGCGCTTCAAGATCGCGAAATAACTCTCAACGGTGTTTGTGGATGCGTCGCCGCGTACATACTCATCGGCAGAGTGATTGACGGTGTAGTGAGTTGTGAACTCATCGCCGATTGTCCAATAGACCGGGCTATGGTCGGTGCGGAAATGCGATTTGCGGTCAACAATGGTGACGATCAGCGGACGCAATGTTTTGGCTGTGACGTTAGGAACGTGAGCGGAAACAACCTTGCCTTGGCGCTCAACCAACGCCATCACGGCCTCTTTCTTTGGGATCGGTCCATAAGCCTTGTTTTTTGCCTTGCCGCCGACGTAAGTTTCGTCAGCCTCTACAAACTTGCCTTCGCCGCCGAGCGGTCCCATTTTGCCGTCACGCATCGCTTCGCGAATGCGGTGCATCATGAACCAGGCGGTTTTGTAGCTGCCGCCCATCATGCGGTGCATTTGCAGGGCGCTCATGCCCTTCTTGCTGGAATTTAGCAGGTAGATCGCCATGCACCACTTGGTCAGGGGAATCTTGCTGCGCTCGCAAACGGTGTTGACGGTGACGGTGAATTGGTCGCGGCAAGAATTGCATTGAAAGGCGCCGGGACGATGGGCTTTGCCGTGCATTCGGGTAACGCGCTCGGCCTCGCCACAATGCGGGCAGAACGGGCCATTCGGCCAGATCCGCGCCTCGAACCATGCGCGCGCCGCTTCTTCGTCATGGAAGATTGGGTTTTGCAGATGGCTCGACATGGCGCGCTCCGGTCTCGATGCGCAAATCTACCAACCCACCGCCGCTTTGTCAACGGGATAGTCCCGCCTCGGTCCCCCAGAACTGGCCAATTCTACCCCAAACAACCACCCAAAACCGAGCTATTCTTCAGTGTTTCCCTAGCTGTCCGGCTATTCCTGTCATTTGCCGGAAAAACGACACCGAGTAATCTGAGGAGCGGGCCAAATTGGGCCAACGTGAGGCTTTTGACAAAATTTCTGTCGAAGTGTGACGCCCCTCACTTTGCGTCGTGTTCAGCCCGGCTTACCCTTTTTTCCACACTCTGACCGGAAGGAAACAAAATGGATGATCCGATTCTGTTCTGGAATGCCGTTTCTCTCGAATGTAATCGCCGCGACCATACGGGGGTGATGGCCGCGCGCAATCAGCGTGGTCCAACGCTGTCATCGCGCGCACTCGCGATTGTTCACATCGCGATGCACGACGCTTATGTTTTGACCCTCAGGGGTCGTGGCACACCAGTGGCTAAAGACGACGTTTATCTTCCGCCCGCGCTTAGGCCGACCTTCTCTCATACTGGAGGCGGTATCCCAGAGATGGCCGCATCTGCCGTTGCGGCGGCAAGCGCGGCGGCGTTGCTTAATCTTTATCCGAGCCTGAATGGTTTCATCACCGATGAGCACGCCCGTTTCGCCGCGATGTGGGGAGAGGACGCGGCTGGCCATCGATTTGGTAGGAAGGTTGGCGAGAATGTACTCGCACTGCGCCGCGGCGACGAGGACGCTGGACCCGATTTCGACTACATAAAATCGGAAGCATATGGCCATCATCGCGAAGATCCCCTAAACCCGACTCAGGGATTTCTTGGCGTTCACTACGGTCAAACACGTCCGTTCGCGATCAGCACCTGGCACGTCCTCGCCAAACATCCCCTGATCGGCAGCCCTGTCTACACAGCACATCATTCGCAGGTGTATACGAAAGGTGCGGCGGCTTCATTGTCCGTAGTGAATCGGACGTCACTGGAAACTTTGCTCGGCCTGTTTTGGGCTTATGACGGTGTGAAGGACATCGGCACGCCACCCCGCCTGTATAACCAGATCATGAGAATAATTTCTATGGACAAGGGATTGTCCACCGAGCACAATGCCCGATTGTTCCTGCTCATTAACGTCGCCATGGCCGATGCTGGGATTGAGGCTTGGTGGTATAAGTACCACTTTGATCTGTGGCGACCAATCATTGGTATTCGGGAATACGACAAAAGTTGCATGGGTCCGGCTGCGACGATTGGAGCTTCAGCTCTTGACCCAGCGTGCGATCCGTTCTGGCATCCGCTTGGCGCGCCTAAGACCAATGTGGTGCCTACGGCCAATATGCCAGATGAGCGAATTCGCAGTTTTACACCGCCATTCCCTGCCTATCCCTCAGGACATGCGACGTTCGGCGCGGCGGCCTTCCACATAGCGCGCCTCTATCTCAAATCAATCAATGAAGCGACGATCAACGCTAACGGCACCGATAACGTCGCTTTCAAGGTTGTTTCGGACGAATTGAATGGTAAAAGCATCGATCCCGATGATACCGTACGGGCACGGCATGTGCGGACCTTTTCGGGGTTGCACGAGGCCATCTTCGAAAACGCCATCAGCCGCGTGTTTCTAGGGGTGCATTGGCGTTTCGATGGCACGACCGGCACCGACCCGATTTCGATGTGGTCGGCAACGGATAATATCGGTGGGGTTCCACTGGGCCGCGCCATCGCCGACGATATTTTCCAGAAGTCAGACTCGTTGAGCTTAGCGCCGTCGCCCCCGAACGTAAATGCGCCGCCATTCGACGCGACACCCTGACGTCGAGAGGATGGTCACTCCGGCGGGAGATGGAGTTGCAGTCTATCCCCGCCACCGATTTTCGATAACCGGCTCTGCGATGATCGCGGAGATCGCCTCTGTCTACGTGATAATCCGGTTTACCGCGTAGAGAGGTGCCGAAGGAGCTCTTTGCGGCCGATTCCTGCCGTTACGGGTCGCCCGACCAACCGTCTCAGAAGGGTGGACAGGAGACATTCGGCGACGTCGCAACGAGCGGGACAGACCCGCGCGCCCGATCGGCTGATGTCGGTGGCAGAGGCTGGACAGTATCGGGCAATAGATCCCTCAGCGTCCGAGTGGCTTTGGCTCACTCAAGGGCTCTGCTCTACACCGCTACGCCTTGCTCGCCCGGACCGCCAGGAAGGCGGCGCCCAAGGTGGACAGTTCGCCGAGCCGAGGGTCCAGCGGCGCCATCAGTCGCGCTAAAAACCTCGAACGAGGGTAGTAAACCGCTCCGCAAACCTGCTCGACGCGAAGCTGCGCCGCCTGCGCCAGCATGCGCAGTTCACCGGCAGTTCTGAACCGCGCCGCCTTCCACATCGGCCCAAGCCTAACCAGCCGCGAATGCGGCGGGAGGCGGCCCATAAGCTCCACTTGGCGAGATCGCCAATAACGAGGCGACCGTCCGGTTTCAGAACCCGCGCGATCTCTCGGATGGCAAGATCCGGATTGGGCACGAAAGCCAGGACGGTGATGATGCTGACGGCGTCGAAACTCTCGTCGCGAAAGGGGAGACACTCGGCATTGGCGATGATGTAGTCGATTGCCGCCTGGTCCCGTATCGCCTGCGCGCTGGCGCGCGCGATCATCTGCGGATCGATGTCGCAGCCGACGACATGTGCTGCACCGTTCTGCGAGAACGCGGACGTCAGCGCGCCGTCGCCGCAGCCGATATCAAGGACATTTCGGCCGCGTACCTCGCCGACAAGGCGCAGAATGAGCCGACGCTCGATTGCTTCGGTGATGCTTCCGAGCGAGGTCTCGCGCCAGTTCTCATACACGCCCGGGCCAAACTGACCGGCCGCGTCGCGCGACGGCCACAGCCGGTGCTCCATCAGCGCGCCACGGGGCAGGCATTCGAGACGGTGACCGTCATCACGATCTCGCCCAGCTCCGCCGCTTTCGCGAACGCCTCACCCAGCGCGGCAAAGACCACCGCTTCGTCGCCGACAACGATGGTACTCATCGGGCCGACCTCAGGCGTCAGGCCATGGTCGGCCAGGGACGCGCGTACGCACTCGATGGCCGGCCCGAGACGGTCCTGCCGTAGCGGATACACGCTGATCTGTGCGCTCGCCATCACTGCCTCTGCCTAAAGGATGTCCGTGCACCCTACCGGACTGCGATAGAACCGCCATGACCTGGATCAAGGGCCGGGAGCGAGCCACATGGCCGACGCTGCGGACGATGTGGGCTCACGGCAATTTCCTTATTGCGCAAGCATCTTGCCCGGCCCGACCGCCGCGGCATAGGTTTCCGATGCCGTCTCCGCCCCGCCATCGAGGATGGGCGGCAGGTACACCAGCAAGGACCGGCCCGATGAAAAGGCAATTGCACCTCAACCTGTTCATCCACGGCCGCGGCCATCACGAGGCGGCGTGGCGGCATCCAGGTTCGTCGCCGCTGCCCCTGACCGACATCCGCTATTACCAGGATCTGGCACAGCGCGCCGAGGCCGCGCTGTTCGATTCGATATTTTTCGCCGATCAGCTGGCGCTGGGCGGCGATGTCGCGCAGGCGCCGCGCACCTGGCTCGAGCCGATCACCGTGCTGGCGGCGCTGGCCGGGGCCACCAGCCGGGTCGGGCTGATCGCCACCGCATCGACCACCTACACTGAGCCCTTCAATCTCGCGCGGCAGTTCGCCTCGATCGACCATATCAGCAACGGCCGCGCGGCCTGGAACATCGTCACCTCGTGGCTCGCGACCGCGGCGGAAAATTACGGCGGCGCCGGCCAGGTGAGCCACGCCGACCGCTACGCTCGGGGCGAAGAGTTCATGGCGGTGGTGAAGGCGTTGTGGGACAGCTGGGCGGCCGACTCGGTGGTCGACGACCGCGCCGCGGGCATCTATGCGCGAGCGAACCGCATTCGGGCGATCAAGCACCGCGGCGACTTCTACCAGGTGACGGGGCCGCTCAACCTCCCCCGCTGCCCGCAGGGGCGGCCGGTGCTGGTGCAGGCGGGCTCGTCCGAGACCGGTCGCCAATTCGCCGCGCGGCATGCCGATGCCGTGTTCACCGCTCACATGGCGAAGGCGACGGCGCAGGAATTCTACACCGATCTGAAGCGGCTGGCGGCGGCCGAGGGGCGGGTGCCGGAGCGGGTGCTGATCCTGCCGGGTCTCAGCCCGATGATCGCCGCCACCGAGGCCGAGGCCACCCAGCTCGCACGCGAGATCAACGACCTCACCGATCCCGAGGTCGGGCGCAAGCGGCTGTCGGGCCGCTTCGGCGGGCAAGATTTTTCGCACCTGCCGCTCGATCGCCCGCTCGCTCCGGAGGATTTCCCCGACCCGAGTTCTGTTCAGGCCGCGCGCAGCCGCACCGAGGTGATCATCAACCTGGTGCGGCGCGACAAGCTGACATTGCGGCAATTGCTCGGGTATCTGGCCGGCGCGCGCGGCCATTACGTCACCGCCGGAACGCCCGAGCAGATCGCCGATTTTATCGAGGACTGGTTTGACGATGGCGCGGCCGACGGGTTCAACATTATGCCGCCGCTGCTGCCGGCGCAGCTCGATGTGTTCAGCGCCGAGGTGATCCCGATCCTGCAGCGCCGCGGGCTGTTCCGCACCGAATACCAGGGGACGACGTTGCGCGAGCATTACGGCCTGCCATTGCCCGCCAGCGTCTTCGATGATCCCGCCTGGACAGCCGAGCCGCTGCAGGCCGTTGCCGGCGTATGACCGCCGCCCGGCAGGTGGCGCGCCACCGCAATCGAGGTGAAACGCTCGATCTCGCGGCCGATGTGCTGGTGATCGGCGGCGGTCCTGCGGCTGCCTGGGCAGCGGTTGAGGCCGCGGCGGCCGGCGCCCGAATCGTGCTCGTCGACAAGGGATACCTCGGCACCAGCGGCGCCACGGCGCCCTCCAACACCGGAACCTGGTTTGTGCCGCCGGGCGACCAGCGCCGTGCCGCGATCGACCGGCGCCTCGCCCTCACCCACGGCCTTGCGGACCCATGCTGGGCGCACCGCACGCTCGATACCGCGTGGGAGAAGCTCCATGCGCTGGCGGCCTGGGGCTATCCGTTTCCCAATGACGAGACCGGCAAGCCCTACCTCGCCAATCTGCGGGGCCCCGATTACATGCATTTCATGCGCCGCCGTGTGCGTCGGGCGGGTGTCAAGATTCTCGATCATCATCCCGCCGTCGAATTACTCGGCGACGGTGATTCGGTAGCCGGCGCCGCCGGGGTCGATCGTCAGCGCAATCGACCGTGGCGAATTCGCGCCGGTGCCGTCGTGCTGGCGACCGGCGGCTGCGCCTTCGGCGAGCGCATGCTCGGAGCGACCGGCCTCACCGGCGACGGCTATCTGATAGCGGCGGAGGCTGGGGCGGTAATGTCGGGGATGGAACTTTCGGCGCAATACGCTTTCGCCCCGAAGCCGAGTGCGCTCAACAAGGGGTTGCCGTTTCGCTGGGCGAGCTTCACCCGCGAAGACGGCACCGCAATCGACACCGCCGGCAAGGACCGTCACGTCGAAGTCGCCATGGCACTGCAGGATGGGCTGGTCTTTGCCCAATACGACAAGGCGGTGGCACCCGAGCTTCGGTCGTGGCTGCGGCAGGGCCAGCCGAATTGCTTTCTGCCGCTCGATCGCAGCGGCGTCGACCCGTTCACCGAACGCTGGCCAGTGACCTTGCGCTGCGAGGGCACCGTGCGCGGGGTCGGCGGTATCAGGCTCACGGGCGAGGATTGCTCGACCGGCGTGCCTGGGCTCTACGCTGCCGGGGACGCCGCCAGCCGCGAGCTTCTGACCGGGGCTATAACTGGCGGAGGCGGTCCCAATTCGTCCTGGGCGATAGCCTCCGGCACTTGGGCGGGGCGGGCCGCCGCTTCTTTTGCGGCGCAAATCGCCGGCCGCGTCGATGACCGGCCGGTGACGCCGCTCGGCGGGGCCGGCCTGCAGCCGGAAGCCGGGGACAAAGAGACGCTGAGCGCGGCGGAGATCGTCGAAACCGTGCGCGCGGAGATGCTGCCGCTGGAGCGCAATTTCTTCCGCCGGGCCGATGCGCTGCAAAATTCGCTGGGGCGGCTCGACTTGGCGTGGAGCGATTTGCGGCGACAGGCGCCGGTCAACGGCCTCGCCGCGGCCAAAATGCGCGAGGCGGCGGCGATGATCGCCACCAGCCGCTGGGCCTATGCGAGCGCCCTCGCCAGATCGGAGAGCCGGGGCATGCACCGCCGGCTCGACGCGCCATCCTCTGACCCCAGCTTTGCCTGCGCATTCGAGGCAGCGGGATTGGACCGGGTCGGCGTCACCCGCCGCGAGCTCGGTCAAGGAGCGCCGGCCCAATGATCGAGCCCGCCCGATGATCGAGATCGTCTCCGCCGGCCGTTGCATCGCCTGCGATATCTGCGTCAAGGCCTGCCCGGCCAATGTTTTTGACCCGATGCCCGACGCGCCGCCGGTGATCGCCCGCCAGGAGGATTGCCAGACCTGCTTTCTGTGCGAGATCTATTGCCCGACCGATGCACTCTACGTCGCTCCGGGCGCCGAGGGAGCGACCGCGGTCTCGGAGGCGGAGATCGAAGCGGCCGGGCTGTTCGGTAGCTATGCGAGGGCGCTCGGCTGGCGCCGCGGCAAGCCGGGTGGCGCGGACAAGGATCCGACTTTCCGCCTGCGCGCGGCGTCGCGTTAGCAGCTGCCGACCATGCCAAACAAGCTCGGGCTCGCCGAAGCGCGTTTCGTCGTCGAGGCGATCCTCAAAGCCGCAGCGGACCGCGGCCTTGAGTTTGCCGGCGCGGTGGTGGACAGCGGCGGCGAGCCGATCTACCTCGCCCGCATGGATGGCGCCAGCCCGCTCAACGCCCGAATGTCGCTAAACAAGGCCTATACCGCGACAAAGTGGCGGCAGGACACGAAGACGATCAAGGACCGCCTGTTCGACATGGGCCTGGGCGACGACCGGCGCGACATCGCATGGTTCGGCGACGCTCGCTTCACCCCGGTGTGGGGTGGCATCCTGTTGCGCGCCGACGATGGGACGGTGCTCGGCGCGCTGGGCGAGAGCGGCGGCACGCCGGCACAGGACGAAGAGATCGGACAGATCGGCGCGCGGGCCTTCGCCGTGCTCTGACGGCAACCTTCCCCGCGAATGCCGTCTCAGCCGACGGCAACCTGAAAGCGGTGATCGTCGTCGGTGGCCATGTCATTGACCAGATTGATCTCCCATTCGAGGTATTCGCGCATCGCCGCTTCCCGGTCCTGGTTGCGCTCGCGCGCCGACAGAACCACGTCGCCGGCCGCGTCGGCCATGTGAGTCGCCCCCTGTTCGAGCGGCAGTCCAGCCTCTACCCAGGCCCGCGTGCCGCCTGCCAGAACCACCACCGGAGCCGAGGCGATGCCGGCCAATTCGGCCGCCGCGAGCTGCGCCAACCGGCCACCCGGCGAGGTCAGCACGATGGTTTCGACTGCGGGGGTCTTCGCCGCGGGCAATTTGGCAAGGGCGTCGGCGAGGCGTGCCCGGATCGCGAACCAGGCGCCGGGAATATGACCCTGGCCATAGCGCCGGCTCAATGCTAGATCGATGACAACCGCGCTGCCCACCGCGAGCGCGCGGCTCAGCTCGCTCGCCCCGATACCGCATACCGCGGCGCCTTCGAGACCCAGCACCCGCGGCACGTGGCGTCCGCTCACCCAATCGCCCCCCAAATCGCGCTCTGCCGGACCGGCGGCAAGAACCGCAACGTCCGCCCATCCCATCTGCTTCAGCCAGGAAGCGGTCATCGTCGCGCGCACGCCATTATCGTCCACCAGCACGATGCGCCCGCCCCAGGTCGCCACATGCGCGTCGGTTTCCTGCACCAGCTGGCCGCCGGGCGCCGAGCGGGCGCCACGCAGATGGCCGGCCTCGTATTCCTCGGGGGTGCGGACGTCGAGCACGTAGAGGGTGCGCTCCGCGGCTTCGGCGCGCCAGCGGTCCAGCGTCGCCTTGTCGATGCGGGGAATGTCGCAGCGCGCGGCCACCCGTGCAGCAGCCTCGCGCCCCGCCGACAGCCCCGCGCCGGAGACCTCCGGCGGCCGCCGCGTCGCCCCCGGCACGACCCCGATCCCGGCCAGGTGCCAGGCCATCGTGCCGTCCTTCAACGACATGATCTTATTGAGGAAACCAGCATTGATCAGCGATTGTGCACCGATGATGCTGCGGGTACGGCCGCCGCAATTGACGATGATCGTCGTCTCCGGCGATGGCGTCAGATCGGCGAAGCGGTACACCAGCTCGGCTCCCGGCACGCTGATCGCGGTCGGAATGCTGTTGTTGTGGTATTCCTCGTAGGAGCGGCTGTCGAAGATCGCGATATCTGCGCCGCTGTCGATCAGCTTTTGGAGGTCGGGCGCGGATATCCACGGTGTCCCGGCTTCGTGCTCGACCACCTCGGCGAAGGCTTTGCTGGTCACGTGCACGCCGCTATAGAGGCGATAGCCCGCCTCCTCCCAGGCGGCGACGCCGCCGTCGAGTGCCGCGACGTCCTGATAGCCGAGCGCGGCCATGCGGCGGGCGGCACGGGCCGCCAGCCCCTCGCCATCATCACACCACACCACCCGCGTCGCACGGCGCGGCACCAGATCGTCGACCAGCAATTCCAGCCGGCTCAGCGGGACGCACGACGCCATCAGCAGATGGCGCCGGCTGAACGGTCCCTCCTCGCGCGCATCAAGCAGGGCGATCTCGCCGCCGTCGTGCAACTGCGCCTTCAAGCTGCGTGCATCGATGCGTTTTGTCCCGTCGCTCAATGGATGCCTCCCCTCGATGGCGATGCGTCCGCGCAGATCTCATTCCGACCCACCGACAGATCCGCTAGGACAACAGGCGCCGAAAATGTGCCAGCGTGCGCTGCTGCGCCACTGCCGCCGCGGCTTCATTGTGCGGCGGATAGCCATAGCGGTTGAAGCCGTGTTCGGTGCCGGGATAGACGTGGATAGCCACATTGTCCCATGCGCCCATCCGTTCCCTGATCGCCGCGACGATATCCGCCGGAACGTTCGGATCGCTCTCGGCGAAATGCATCAGGATCGGGCATTTCAGGCGATCTGCCTCGTCCAGATGTTGCTCGATCTGGACGCCGTAATAGCTCACCGCGGCGTCGATCGGATGCCGTACGGCCGAGAGATAGGCGAATTTGCCGCCCAGGCAGAAGCCCATGACCCCGATCTTCCCCGTGCACTCCGAACGCGCCCGGAGGGCGGCGATGACATCCCCCAGATCCTTGGCGTACCGATCGGTATCCAGTTGCGCGCGCAGCGCCTGCGCCTTGGCGCGCCCTTCGTCGGTGTACGGCAAATAGCTGCCGGCTTCCTGCCGCCAATAGACGTCCGGCGCGATGACGACAAACCCGTCCTCCGCATAACCGTCGGCGACCGAGCGAATATGCCCATTGGTGTTGTAGACCTCCGGCAACACGATCAGGCCAGGGGCCGGCGTGGTGAGCGGCAACGCCAAATACTCGGCAAACCTGCCGCCATCGGCTGCCGAAATCTCTATTTCCCGACCCATCGTCCGCGTCCCATTCACAAGAGTTAAGACATGATCCAAGTGGCGGCCATTCGTTGTGGCGCGCGTTCGGCGGATCGAAGCTGTCGGCGGTCGTCGATCAATCTGCCTTGCGTGGGCCCTGATTTTCGCGCCGTGCTTTGCACCCACCACCCCCTCCACCTAATCTTCAAGGCCGCGACATGCTTGCGCTCGCGTTCAGTCGCCACGGGCGCCCCCGTCTCGGCCGCGGCCAGAGTCGCGGCGATCGCCGGCCAGTGCGCCGGGTCCGAGGCGGCCAGCAGCATGTAGCCTTTGAAGCAATGCCCCATGACGAATTCCGGATCGGCGGCAAGCATCCGGCTGGCCAGCGTCATCACATCGGCATGGTATTTGAGAAAATGCTCGACGGCACGGTCGAACAGCGCGGCGGCTTCCGCGCTGTCGGTTGAGAGCGGCAGTCCGCGTTCGTCACGGGTCATCGACGGTAACTCCAGAGGAGGCGGCCTTTTTGATGGCGGAAGCGAAGCCCAACCTGCCGTCGCAGCGATGTTCCCTGGTCGTCCAGCGCGCCACACGCGCCATACCAGCCGCCGGTGCCGCCCCTGGATCAGGAATCGACCGTCCCGGGCAAGTCCCTCATCCGGCGGAAGAAGCGAACCGGCGCCCGTCGCCCGGGCACCGACCCCTCCAAAGATAGCAGGTGCAGCGATGCCCCGGCGACCCCCGGCTACGCAACGCGTTCGTACGGGTAGCGCTTCACCTTTTCCATGTTTTTGCCTTCGATGCGGATCAGCCGAGTCGGGCCGTCGCGCCGCGGCGAATGCAAATCGCCCTCGTTGTAGAGATAGGCCATGCCGGGGGTCAGCGTGTAGTCCTTGATGGGCCGCGCTTTGCCAGGTTTTCCCTCGTCGGGGCGGGCGACCGGCTCGTAGTCGGTCATCACTGTTTCGCCCCGCGCCTGGCCGTAGATGGCCCAAGCCGGACCGTGATCGTGCGGGTTGCTGTCCTTGGCGCCGTGATAGACGTGACCGAGGATGCAGAAGCCGAGCTCGGGATCTTCGTACAGCACCTTGCGCTCGGGCACCTCGTCGCCGAGGTTGACCTTGATGAAATTGTCGTCCTTCAGCACCTCTTGGACGAGGGCGCATATCTTTATACGCCCCTCGACGCCGGGATCTTGCTTGAGGATGCGGTGCGATTCCGCCGAGAACTGATCGAGACTATACCCCATTGATATTCTCCTCGGTGCGCATCGCCGCACGGCCGCAACGGCCAGGCAGCCAAACAGGGAGACGCAGCCTAGCAGCGGGGTCGGGTGCCGGACCTAGAATATTTTATCGTGTAGCCTCAAAAAGATTGGTCGTAAGTCGTGTCCGCCCCATTGCGGCAACACCACGAGGACCTCCCATGATCGGCCGTCTGCCGCCGCTCAATGCCTGTCGCGCGTTCGAGGCGGCGGCCCGCCTCGGCAGCTTCAGCCGCGCCGCCGAGGAGCTCAACGTCAGCGCCGGGGCCGTCAGTCATCAGGTGAAGATACTGGAAGCCTGGATCGGGCGGCAGCTGTTCCGGCGCCGCACGAACAGCGTCGTCCTGACCGATGCCGCCCGCTCGCTGGCCCCGGCGATCGGCGAAGCGCTGGAGCGCCTGGCCGTGGGCGTCGAGGGCCTGCGGGGCACCAGTGGCGCGATGCCGCTTACCGTCAGCGCGCAGCCGGATTTCGCGTTGAAGTGGCTTATCCCCCGGCTGCCGCGCTTCGCCGCGCTCTACCCGGCGATCGAATTACGGCTCGTCACGGCGTACCGGGTGCTCGACCTGGTCAGGGAGGATATCGATCTGGCCGTGCGCTACCTCGACCGTGCGGCGGTCGCGAGCGGCGTTGCGCTGGCCGAGACCGGCGGCCAGCTCCGGGCCGATCACCTGCTGCGGGCCGATCTGACCCCGATCGCCAGTCCGGCGCTGTTTCCGCCGGAGCGCCCGCCTGAGCTGGCCGCGTTGCGGGAGTGCACACTGCTACACGTACTGAGCGCGCCGGACGACTGGCGCTTATGGCTGGCCGCGGCTGGGGCGCGCGGTGTCGACGCCGGACGCGGACCGAAATTCGACAGTTACGCCCTGACGAGCGAGGCGGCGGCACAGGGCTGGGGCGTAGCGCTCGGTCGGGTCGGGTTCATCGAAGGCGACCTTGCCGGCGGCCGGGTGGTCGCCCCCTTCGCGCTACGGCTCTCCGGGCCCCGGTCGTGGTTCCTCCTGACCGCACGGGGCCGGGCGAAGCCCCGGGTCGCGGCGTTTCGGGCGTGGATGCTGCACGAGGCAGGCAGCGAGCCGGCCGATTACAGGACGGCCGATCACAGGACGAACTCGTGATAGCGCTCTACCGCGGCGCGCACATTGGCGATAGTAGTTCGCCTCGCCTCCTCTGCCGCGGCGGCGTCGCCGCGCTGCAACGCGCCCAGGACGGCCCGATGATCGTGCAGCGCGTGCTCGGTGCGGTCGGTGACCAGCAGCACGCGACGGCCGAAGATGCTGGTCATGTCGTTGAGCCGCTGCAACAGCTCGGCGAGCGGCGGTGAAGCGGCCGCGTCGATCAGCCGGTGGCGAAACTGCTCGTAATGACGGACATAGGCGTGGAGGTCCTTGCGATCCACGATGTCCTGCATCGGCGCGCCGAACAGCTCGATCAGATCGTCCCAGCCGTCACGCGGTGCGTTGCGGGCGGCTATCCGGGCGCAGAGACCCTCGTTGACCTCCCGCATCTCGAACAGCCGCAGGACCTCCCCGAGCTCTCGCCGGCGCACCACGATGCCGCGGTTCGGCTGGCGCTCGACGAAACCGAGATGCACCAGTGCCTCGAGCGCCTCGCGCGCGGTCAAGCGGGGGACCCCGAAATCGGCGGCAACGTCCCACTCGCGCAGACGCGCGCCGGGCGGGATCGTCTGGGCGGCGATGCGCTCGCGCAGGTAGCGCGCCACATCCTTCACGGCGGTGCGCGCCGGCGCGCGGGGCTGCTCGGTCAAGCCGGCCGCCCGGAGACTGCCGTCGCGCGAAGGGCGCGCTGTCATATAACTTCTCGCGGCAATTGGCGCCAATCGTGGCACCATAATTTCTGAGCATCGCGTTGACAAGTGGGAAGATTGCCGCTTAGCCTCGCTGCCGAAGTGGCCCTGCCAGAGGAGGAACGCGATGAGCTATCAGTCGATCGAGGTACGCACGCTTACTCCCTCGATAGGCGCCGAAATCTTCGGCGTCGATCTCGGCGGGACGATCGGCAACCAGCAGTTCGACGAGATCCACGACGCGCTGCTGCGCCATCTCGTCATCTTCTTCCGCGACCAGAAGATGACGCCCGAGCAGCACAAGGATTTCGGGCGGCGCTTCGGCAAGCTGCACCTCCATCCCGCCTCGCCCAGCATGCTCGCCGAGCATCCCGAGATCCTGGTCATCAAGGCCGACGAAAACTCGAAGCGGGTCGCCGGCGAAGTCTGGCACTCCGACGTGTCCTGCGATCCCGAGCCGCCGATGGGCTCGATCCTCTACATGCATCAGCCGCCCGCCAATGGCGGCGGCGACACGATGTTCGCCAACATGTACGTGGCCTACGACAAGCTTTCCGATCCGCTAAAGCAGTTTCTCGCCGGCCTGACCGCGGTGCATGACGGCGAGCACGTCTACCGCGGGCGCTACGGCATCAACGATGCCGGCAAGACCTACCCGCGCGCCGAGCACCCGGTGATCCGCACCCATCCGGAGACCGGGCGCAAGGCGCTGTACGTCAATCGCGGGTTCACGACGCGCATCAAGGAGCTCAATCCGAACGAGAGCGATGCGCTGTTGGGCATGCTGTTCGATCACTCCGAGACGCCGGAGTTCCAGTGCCGCTTCAAATGGCAGGAGGGCTCGGTGGCGTTCTGGGACAACCGCGCCGTGATCCATCACGCGATGTGGGATTACCACCCGCTGAGCCGGCTCGCCCACCGCGTCACGATCTGCGGCAATCAGCCATTCTATTATTGACCGCACCGCCCGCTTGCATCCCTGCGTCGGGCCGCGGGCAAGCCTCAAACTGACAGGAGCACAGCATGAAAGAGGGATACCGCTTCGTCGATTGCGACATGCACATCATGGAGCCTGTCGACCTGTTCGACAAACATCTCGATCCGGCGTTCAAGTCGCGCATCACCTCGTCGAAGCGCCCGGTCGATGGCGGCAGCACCGGAATGCGCGGGCGGCCGTTGTGGTTCTTCGACGGGACGCCGACCAGCAACGACGGCAACACCTCGCAATACAACCGCATACGCGGGCCGCTCGTTTCGAAGCGCGCCAACACCAACGTGATGTTCGCGGTCGAGCGCGGCTACGACGCCGAATCGCAGGTCATGGGCATGCAGTTGGAGGGCATCGACATCGCGGTGCTGTTTCCGACGACGGGTCTTTCGTTCCTCGCGCGCGACAACATGGACCCGCAGCTGTCGAACGCGATCTGCCGCGCCTATAACGACTGGCTGCACGATTTCTGCCAGCACAGCCCGGACCAGCTGAAGATGGCGGCGATGCTGCCGATGCATGATGTCAACTTGGCCTGCCAGGAACTCTACCGTTGCGTCAAGGAGTACGGCGCGGTCGGGACCTTCGTGCGGCCCAATTACCTGAACGGCCGCTATTGGCACTCGAATTACTGGGATCCGCTCTACGGCATGCTGCAGGACCTCAATGTCCCGCTGTGTTTCCACGAGGGGACGGGATCGTACTACTCGACGATCGAGCCGCGCTTTGGCGAAAACCGCTTCATGCGCCACGTCGCCAGCCACTCGACCGAGATGCAGCTGGCGCTGATCGCGCTGATGTGCGGCGGCATCTTCGAGTTCTACCCGCGGCTCAAGGTCGCTTTCCTCGAAGCGCAGAGCTGGTGGGTGCCGGGTTTGCTGGGCCGGATGGAATGGGATCTGCGGCAACATAAGGACAGCGACGCGCCCTATCTGAAGCTGTCGCCGCTCGAATACTGGAAGCGCAACTGCTTCTCGGCGATCGAGAGCGGTGAGCAGGAGGTCGGGTCGGTCGTCGAGTTGCTCGGCGGGGCCGACAACATCTGCGTGTCGACCGACTTCCCGCATTTCGATTCGAGCTTCCCCGACGTCTCGAATCGAGTGCTGCAGAACCCGAGCATCACGCCCGAGATCGGCGGCAAGATCCTGTTCGGCGGCGCGCGCCTTTACGGCTTCGGCGACGAGGATTTCCAGAAGGCCGATGCCGCCGCGAACCGCCGCGACAATGTACGGATGGCGCGCGCCTGAGGCGGCGCGGCGGCGGCGCAACGGGGTTCCGCGGATCGATCTGAACAAAACGTATCGGAGCTGAAACATGGCACGCGACGGTTACCTGATCATCGACAGCGACCTCCACATGATGGAGCCGGACGATCTGTGGGCCCGCTATCTCGACGGGCCGCACAAGGCGAACCCGCCGCGCTTCTTCGGCGGGCAGCGGCAGCTGCTGGCCGAGAGCAAGGAAGACAAGGGCAACGCCGACAACATCATGGGCATGGAGGTGCAGGGCTTGCAGATCCCGGCCCATGATTCCCAGACCGGCGCCACCCTCTCCAGCCGCGAGCTGCGCCGCCGGAGCCGCGCCCGCCACCCGCATTTCAATGTCGCCCGGGCGCACGGCTTCGATGCGCCGTCGACCTTGACCGCGATGGACATCGAGGGGATCGACGTCGCGGTGATGTACGGCACCCGCGGCCGCCAGATCCTGTGCCACGACGACCTGGCGCCGGACTACGCCGCGGCGCTCGCCCGGGCCTACAACGACTGGGCCGCCGATTACTGCAAGACCGACCCGGCGCGGCTAAAATTCGCCGCGCAGGTCGCGATGCATGACGTGGCCTCGGCGGTCGCGGAGGCACGTCGCTCGGTCAAGGAGCTGGGCGCGGTGGCGGTGATCGGCACGCCCAACCCGGTCAACGGCCAGCACCTGCACGACGAGGCCTGCGAGCCGCTGTGGGACGCGCTCGAAGAGCTCGACGTGCCGATCGGCTTCCACCCGACCGGCAACACCTCGCTGAAGGACGACGCCGGGCGGCGCTATGTCGGGCACGCCAATTTCCACCCGATCGCGCACGCGATCCGCAACCCGGTCGAGCTGATGGGGGCAATCGCCAGCCTGACCACCGGCGGCGTCCTCGAACGCCATCCGAAACTGCGCGCCGCCTTCCTCGAAGGCACCGCCGGGTGGCTGCATTGGTGGCTGTGGCGCTTGGACGACCAGTGGGAGAAGTTCGGCCCCGGCTGCGAGCGGCAGCTGACAATGGCGCCGAGCGAGTATTTCCGGCGGCAATGCTACATCGCGCTCGATGTCGACGAGGAACCGGCGGTCGAAGTCGTCAACCAGATGGGCCCCGACTATTTCGTCGTGTCGAGCGACTACCCGCATTCCGACGGCGCCTTCCCCGAGGCGATCGAGCAGTTCCTCGGCCTCAAGCTCAACGACGAGCAGCGCCGCAAGATCCTGTGGGACAATTGCGCCCGGCTCTACGCGATCCCGACCCCGGCGGCGTCGCTGTCGCGGGAGCACAAGGTGGTCTCGGCCGCCGAGTAAGGACTCTCAAAAGCATCTTGGGAAAGCCGCCGCCCTATCCGGGGATGCCCGGCAGAATATTGCAGGAGAATCATCATGAGTTCGCTTCGCAGTCTTAGCGGTCCCCGCATCAAGCATCTCAGCGAGGAGGGCGCGCCTTTCGAGGCGATCACGGTCGACAAGCTGACCCCGATCATCGGCGGCGAGATCGGCGGCGTCGACCTGCGCGAGACCAGCAACCGGCAGATGGACGAGATCCACCGTGCCCTGGCGGAAAACCTGGTCATCTTCTTCCGCGACCAGCATCTGACGCCGGAGCAGCACCTCGATTTCGGGCGCAAGTTCGGCGAGTTGCATATCCACCCGGCGGCGCCGGCAGAGCCGGCCCATCCCGAGCTGATGGTCATCCATGCCGACAAGGATTCGCCGCGCGCCAACGGCGAGGGCTGGCATTCGGACGTGTCATGCGACCCGGAGCCGCCGATGGGCAGCATCCTCTACATCCGGAAATCCCCACACAAGGGCGGCGACACGCTGTTCGCCAACATGTACGCGGCCTACGAGGCGCTGTCCGACCGCATGAAGACCTATCTCGAAGGCCTGACCGCGCGGCACAACGGCGAGCATTACCGCGGCCAGTACGCCAATTACGGGGTCAAGGACAAGGAGACCTACCCCCATGCCGACCATCCGGTGGTGCGCACCCATCCGGTGACTGGCAAGAAGGGGCTCTACGTCAACAAGGGCTTTACCCGCTACATCAATGGCATCCCGCGCGACGAGAGCGACGGCGTCCTGCGCTATCTCTACGAGCACATGGCCCACCCGCTGTTCCAGTGCCGCTTCCGCTGGCAGGCGAACTCGATCGCGTTTTGGGACAACCGCTGCGTCCAGCACCACGCGATGTGGGACTACTGGCCGCACACCCGCTCCGGCAATCGGGTCACCGTCAAAGGCGACAAGCCCTTCTAGAAAAGGGAGTTGCACGGGCCGAGGGGCCTGGCCCCAACGCGGAGTGGAGCGGATCGGCGGTGAAGCATGCTGTCATCGCCAATGATTGTCCCAACGCGTGAATTGAGGATCGTGTGGCAGCGCTGGCGCGGCCTCGTCTGCGCCAGTTTGTTTTTTGCGGCATTGCTCGCGGCGGCGCAGGCGCAGGAGCCGCGCTTTTTCCGCATCGGGACGGCGGCGACCGGCGGCAGCTTTTTCGAGATCGGCGGCGTCGTCGCCGGCGCGATATCGAGCCCGGTCGATGCGCCGCCTTGCGGCCAGGGGAGCGGCAGCTGCGGGGTGCGCGGGC
>CAMATN010000092.1 GCA_945861155.1 Rhizobium sp. Q54 | reverse complement strand
CTGCTTGTCGGCGAGGGTGAGCCCCGGCGCCGGCAACGCCAACAACGCCGAGCCGCCGCCCGACATCAGGCACACGAGCTGGTCCCGCGGTCCGAGCCCTTGCGCCAGGTCGAGGATGCGCCGCGCCGCCGCCTCGCCGGCCGGGTCGGGGACCGGGTGGCTCGCCTCGATGATCTCGATCCGGCCGCACGCGACGGCATGGCCGTGCCGGGTGACGACGATGCCTTCAAGCGGTCCCGGCCAGGCGCTTTCAAAGGCGCGCGCCATCGCGGCCGAGGCCTTGCCGGCGCCAACGACGATTGTACGGCCGGCGACCGGCGGCGGCAGATGCGCGGCGATCGCGCGGGACGGATCGGCCGCCGCGAGGGCCGCGTCGAATAACCCACGCAACACCTCTCGCGTCGCGCTATCCTGACGCCTGCTCACAGGCGAACTCCTTGGATCGTTCGGCTCTACCAGATTGGGCCTTGCCATTCGCGATGCCATTTCATATCGAGCGTGCCGGAAAGGCCAGCGCTAAGCAGGATGAAGCCGCTCCCAATACTGTTCACGGCGCGCTTCCCGCGACCATCGTCCGTGGATGCTGGGGGCAACGCGATATCCCAAGACAGCTGCGCGGGCGCCATGCGTCCTTCGAGACGCCGCCTTCCGGCGGCTCCTCAGGATGAGGTTGAATTAAGGATGAGGTTCTTTCTTAATGCCATCAACGACATATCCTCATCCTGAGGAGGCGCAGAGCGCCGTCTCGAAGGACGCGCGATGGTATTGCAACCGGTCGTCGGGCCGGGTGAGATCGCCGTTCGGGTCTGCCCGTTCAGGAGAATTCGGGTGAACGCTCCTGGCCGACGGGGCGCTGTCGTCGCGGCATCGCTGGCGTGGCTGGCCGTGATCGCGGCGCCGGGCCGGGCCCAGACGCCCGAGATTCCGGCCGCAGCCGCCGCGGTCCCGCCCGCGCCCGAGACGCCGCCGGGTGCGCCGAGCCGAACGCAGATGGCCGAATCCCCGTTTGCCGAGCTGTTCGCCCAGCTGGCCGGCCGGTTGGTCGGCTCGGTCGTCAATATTTCAACGCTGGCCGCGCCGCCGCCGGGTAGCCCTGCCCCGGAGACGCCGCAAAATTCGCCCGGCAACACGCTCGACGAAGTGTTCCGCAATTTCTTCGGCGACAAGGGGCCGCCGGGATCGCCGGGCCCGCGCGTCGCCTCGCTCGGCTCGGGGTTCATCATCGATCCCTCGGGTCTGATCGTCACCAACAGCCATGTCATCGCCAACGCCCAGCAGATCACCGTGACCCTGTCGGACGACACCGTATTACAGGCCCAGGTCATCGGGCGCGACGCCGTCTCCGATCTCGCCTTGCTCAAGGTGGAGCCCCGGAGCCCGCTGCCGGCGGCGACCTGGGGCGACTCGAGCAAGGCGCGGGTCGGCGACTGGGTGCTGACGATCGGCAATCCGTTCGGGCTCGGCGGCAGCGTCACCGCCGGCATCATCTCGGCAACGGCGCGCGATATTCATTCCAGCCCGTACGACGACTATCTGCAGACCGATGCGTCGATCAACCGGGGCAATTCGGGCGGGCCGATGTTCAACACGGCGGGCGAGGTGATCGGCATCAACACCGTGATCTATTCACCCTCGGGCGGCTCGATCGGCATCGGCTTCGCGCTCCCCTCGGGTCTGGCCCGGCCGATCATCGAGCAGCTGAAGACCACCGGGAAAGTCGAGCGCGGCTGGATCGGGGCGCGCATCCAGCCGGTGACGGACGACCTTGCCGAGAGCGTCGGCCTCGACAAGAGCCGCGGCGCGATGATCGCCGCGATCGATGCCGGCAGCCCGGCGGCGCAAGCCAGGCTGCAGCCGGGCGACGTCATCCTGAGCTATGACGGTCAGCCAATCGAGCGCAGCCGCCAGTTGCCGCGGCTGGTCGCGGCGACGCCGCCGAACAAGCAGGTCAGGCTTACGGTCTGGCGCGATGGCAAGGAGCATGATTTCGATCTGAAGGCGGCCGCGCTTAATCCCAACCGGCCGGCACCGGCCCCGCCCGAGCCGGACAGGCCCAAACCGGCGCTCACCATCGACGTGTTCGGCCTAAAGCTGGCAAAGCTGTCGCCCGAGCTGCGCAAGCAGTTCTCGCTGCCCGATTGGGCAAAAGGGGTGGTCATCACCGAGGTGTCGCCCAACACCGCCGCGGCGGGTCAAGGCCTGCGCCCGGGAGATCTTGTGGTCGCGATCGGGAATGCCCCGGTCGCCACCCCCGAACAGGTGCCGCAGCTGGCGGCCGCGGCCAAAAAAGCCAACCAGAAAAAGGTGCTGGTGCGGATCGAGCAGCGCGAGGGCAACACCCGGTTCGTCGCGCTACCGGTCGACGCGGGGTAACCCTCGCGACCCGCCGGTGACGAGCTGGCGAATGCTCGGGGGCAACCCCATTTGCAAGAATTTGGCTCCTTGGGACCGGCATTGCTGGTGGCGCGCAGTATCTTCGATACTGAGGCGTGTCGGGCGGCTGCCCCACAATGTGCGACCGTTTTACGAGGGGATTCAGCGATGAAATGGCCGAAATGGTCGATCAGCGCCGGCCAGGGCGATTTTCTTCCGCTGGTGATCGGCTTTGTGATGTTGTTTATCTCCCTTCCGGGCTTCACCCTATTGCTGCTGGCTCCCGATCGAGATTATGGGGCGGTCGGCGTGCCGCTGCTGTTGTTCCTGGGCATCGGCGTCGTGCTCGGGATGAGTTTTCTGGTTTTGGGAATCCGGCTCTGCTCATCGCCGGGATCGCTGACGTACAAAATATCCCACGGCCGAATTTTCTCGCGTTGACGAACTCCGTGCGGGTCGCTTACTCGGCGTCGGGTTGCTTGGCCGGATGGGCGTCGGCGAAGGCGGGCAGCGCCATGCAGGAATCATAGATCCGCATGATCCGCGGATAGGGCGCGAGATCGATCCCGAAGGTCCGGGCCGGGGTCACCTGCGTCACCAGCCCGATATCGGCGATGGTCGGCGTGTCGCCATGGCAGAACCGGCCGCTCTCGCGGTGCTCGGCAAGCAGCGCCTCGATTGCCGCGAGCCCGGCATCGAGCCAATGGCCGATCCAGCCCCCGAGCTGATCCGCGCCGAGCCCCAATTCATCGGTCAAATAGTGGCGGATGCGCGGCACGACCAGCGGGTGGGAATCGGCGATATTGATCAGCGCCAGCCCGCGCACCCAGGCGCGCGCCGCGATATCCGCGGGCAATAAAGGCGGCTGCGGATATTTCTCCTCGAGGTATTCGAGGATGGCCAGCGATTGAAACAGCTTGGTCTCGCCATCGATCAGCGTCGGAACGACCATCTGCGGATTGAGCGCGCGGTAATCCGGCGCGAACTGGTCGCCGCGCCCCAGATGCAGGTAGACCTCCTCGCGCGCGACGCCCTTCAGGTTGAGCGCGATGCGGACCCGGAAACTCGCCTGCGATCGGTAATACGTATAAAGCTTCACCGCTGGCTCTCCTGTTGGTGGCCGTAAGGATCATCGCGCCGCCTTGACCGGCCGGCGCGTAGGCCGCCTCCCCGATCCTCTCCGATTGCAAGGAGATGGCCAGAGATAACGCGATTGCCGGTTGATGTCAGGCTCCAAGGTGCCCCATGCAAGAAGCCTCTCACGATAAGCCCCTGCATCCGACTCGACTCGTCGATTACCGGCCGCCGGATTTCCTGGTCGACACGGTCGAGCTTGTCGTCGATCTCGACCCGGCCGATACAAGGGTCGCGTCGCGCCTAACCCTGCGCCGCAATCCGCAAGCGGCCAGCCCGGGAGCGGCGCTTCGCCTCGACGGCGACGAGATCGAGCTGGCCGCGCTGCGGCTCGACGGACGGCCGCTTGCTCCCGCGGATTATCGCATCGAGCCGGACGGCGCGCTGATCGTGCCCAATGTGCCCGATAGCTTTGCGCTCGACATCGAGACCCGCATCGCTCCGGAGCGCAACACGGCGCTCAACGGGCTCTACATCTCGGGCGGCAATTTCTGCACGCAATGCGAGCCCGAGGGGTTTCGCCGGATCACCTGGTTCCTCGACCGGCCCGATGTGATGGCGCGCTACACGGTGACGATCCGCGCCGACAAGACGCGCTTTCCGGTGCTGCTGTCGAACGGTAACCCGGCGGAGCGCGGCGACCTGCCCGACGGGAGGCATTGGGCCAAATGGGTCGACCCGCATCCCAAGCCCTCCTACCTGTTCGCGCTGGTGGCCGGCGATCTGGTGGCGGTCGAGGACGCGTTCACGACCCGCTCGGGCCGCGCGGTGGCGCTGGCGATCTGGGTCAGGCGCGGCGACGAGGACAAATGCGGCCACGCGATGGAATCGCTGAAGAAGGCGATGCGCTGGGACGAGGAGGTGTTCGGCCTCGAATACGATCTGGACGTATTCAACATCGTCGCGGTCAGCGACTTCAACATGGGGGCGATGGAGAACAAGGGCCTCAACGTCTTCAACACGCGCTATGTGCTGGCGAAGCCCGACACCGCGACCGACGCCGATTATCAGAACATCGAGGCGGTCATCGCCCATGAATACTTCCACAACTGGACCGGCAATCGGGTCACCTGCCGCGACTGGTTCCAGCTGTCGCTGAAGGAAGGGCTGACCGTGTTCCGCGACCAGCTTTTTTCGGCCGATCAGGGCAGCCCGGCGGTGTGCCGGATCGGCAATGTCCGCACCTTGCGCGCCGCGCAATTTCCCGAGGATGCCGGGCCGCTCGCGCATCCGGTGCAGCCGCAGAGCTATCTGCGGATCGACAATTTCTATACCGCGACGGTCTACAACAAGGGCGCCGAATTGATCCGGATGATCCATACGCTGTTGGGTCCGCAGGGGTTCCGCGGCGGCATGGATGTCTACATCGAGCGGCATGACAACGAGGCGGCGACGATCGGTGACTTCATCGCGGCGATGCAACAGGGCGGCGGCGTCGAACTGGGCGATTTCGGCTTGTGGTATGAGCAGGCCGGCACCCCGGAGGTCACGGTCGCGGAGCGCTACGATCCCGCGACCCGGAGCTACGAACTTGAGGTGTCGCAGCGCGTGCCGGCGACGCCGGGGCAGACTGACAAGAAGCCGATGCCGATCCCGCTGGCGCTCGGGTTTCTCGGGCCTAACGGCGACGAGATGCCGACCCGGCTCGACGGCGAGACCGCTTCCAGCGCCGGCACCCGCGTGCTGGTGGCCGAACGCGAACGCCAGATTTTCCGCTTTGTCGATGTTCCGGCCGCGCCGGTGCCGTCGCTGCTGCGCAATTTCTCGGCGCCGGTCAAGCTCCAGGGCGTGCCGCTCGAACGGCTGAAATTCCTCGCGATCCACGATACCGACCCGGTCGCGCGCTGGGATGCCGGGCAGCGGGTCGCCACGCGTGTGCTGCTCGACCGGGTCGCTTCATACCGGGATGGCCAGGCGCCGGGCGATGCCGCGCCGCCGCTCGACCCCGATCTGGTCGCGGCGCTGCGCCAGACGCTGGCCGATGCCGAGCGCGACCCGGCCTTTGCCGCCGAGGCGCTGGCGTTACCGAGCGAGGCAACGCTCGCCGACGAGATGGCGGTCGTCGCGGTCGAGGCGATCCATGCGGCGCGAGAGAGCACCCGCGCCGCCCTCGCCGCCGCGCTCACCGAGCCGCTCGCCGATACGTACCGGCGCCTCGCCGATCCCGGACCCTACCGGACCGACGGAAGGTCGATCGGTCGGCGCGCGCTGCGCAACGCGTGCCTGGGCTATCTCGCGGCCGGCGACAAGGCGGCGGGCGCCCGTCTTGCCAAAGCGCAATTCGACGCCGGCGCCAACATGACCGAAATACTGGCGGCGCTCGGCGTGCTGATCGATATCGACGGCCCCGAGCGGGCGGCTTCGCTCGAATCGTTCTACCGGCGTTGGGCGGACGACCCGCTGGTCATCGACAAATGGTTCGCGCTGCAGGCCCGCTCGTCGCTGCCGGGCACGATCGCCGCGGTGCGCGGCCTGACAGCGCACCCGGCGTTCACTCGCGCCAACCCGAACCGGGTGCGCGCGCTGGTCGGCACGTTTTCGCAAGCCAACCCGCTCCATTTCCACGCGGCGAGCGGCGAAGGTTATGGCTTTCTCGCCGACGAGGTGCTGGCGCTCGACCCGCCCAACCCGACGACCGCGGCGCGGCTGGTCCAGCCGCTCGGGCAATGGCGGCGCCATGATGCGTCGCGCCAAGCGCTGATGCGTGCCGAGCTTGACCGCATAATTGCGACGCCCGGCCTTAGCCCGAACACCTACGAAATGGTGGTGAAGAGTCTGATAGAGTAACATCCTCAAAATTGGCTAGTATTCATAATGTTAACCGGCCAATAAAACGCGACTTCTTAAGGGAACGGCTATTGACCCCGTCCTGACGCCGGATCAGCATGCTTGGTATGTTATTAAAGCTCTTTTCGGTTAGAAACTTTTGGACGGGGCGCGAGGATGCTCGTCTTGCCCGACGGCGCGAACGAAAACAGCGAGAAAATCAGCCCCTATTTGCTGGTCGCGCCGCGCATGCTGCGTGACGTTTGTCGCGCGACACGGCGTGACGATGACGGCGCGGCATGCCCGCAATGCTGCGTTCGCGTTTTCTGCGAAACGCAGGCTCGCCGTGCCGGCGGGGAGGCCGCGGATTAGCCCTCATTGATGGGTCGTCGCCCCGGCGAAGGCCCATAGGAGGCCGGGACCCGGGCTTTCGCCGAGATGACAATCAAATCGTCCCGTGCAAATCGTCCCAGGGCCGCGCTCGGCTCTTCAGATCCGGCCGTGGCAGTGCTTGAACTTCTTGCCCGAGCCGCACGGGCAGCTGGCGTTGCGGGGCGTTCCGGCCCAGGGCGCGCGGGGCGTCGCGATCTCTTCCCCAAGTTGTTCGCCGACATGCTGTTCGTCAAAGTGCAGTTCGTCGACGCGCGAATTTCCCTCGCGATCGCGCCCGGCGAAACGGTTGCCGCGGCGCCGCGCGCGGGCACGCCCGCCGCCGCGGGCCGAGGGTGGCGCCTCGGCGTCGACCAGCGCCTCCTCGGGTTCTACCTGCATCGATTGGGAGAAAGACAATTCGGCGAACGGCGGCGGTTCGAGTTCGAGCGGTTCGCTGCGCAATTCGACATGGCTCAGCACCGAGGTGATCTGCTCGCGCAGAGCGACCAGCATGCCCTCGAACAATTCGAACGCCTCGCGCTTGTACTCGTTGAGCGGGTCGCGCTGCGCGTAGGCCCGCAGATTGATGCCCTGGCGCAGATGATCGAGCGACAGGAGATGGTCCTTCCAGGTCTGGTCGAGAAGCTGCAACAAGAGGCTCTTCTCGGCCATCCGCATCAATTCGGCGCCGTAAGTCTCGGTCTTCTCTGCCATCAGGCGGTCGGCGGCGGCGGCGACGCGTTCCTCGACGGCATCGCGGTCGATCCCCTCCTCGCGCGCCCATTCGGCGAGCGGCAGGTCGAGCGCCAGGAGACGCAGGCATTCGGCATGCAGCCCGGCGATGTCCCATTGCTCGACGATCGCGTTCTCCGGGATCGCGCGGGCGATCATGTCGCTGACCGTGTCGGCGCGCATGTCGGCGATTGTCGCGGCGACGTCGAGGGCGCTCATGATCTCGCGGCGCTGCTCATACACGACCTTGCGCTGGTCGTTCATCACGTCGTCGTATTTGAGCAGCTGCTTGCGCATGTCGTAGTTGCGCGCCTCGACCTTTTGCTGCGCCTTGGCGAGCGCCTTGTTGACCCAGGGATGGATGATCGCCTCGCCGTCCTTGAGGCCGAGCCGCTGCAGCATCGTGTCCATCCGGCCGGACCCGAAGATCCGCATCAGATCGTCGTCGAGCGACACGAAGAATTTGGAGGCGCCGGGATCGCCCTGGCGGCCCGAGCGGCCGCGCAGCTGGTTGTCGATGCGGCGGCTCTCATGTCGCTCGCTACCGATCACGAAGAGGCCACCGCCCTGACGCACCACCTCACGCGCCGCGTCGATGTCGGCGCGGATCGCGGTCGCGAGCGTGTCGCGCTCGGACGGCTCCTCGATCGCGGCGAGGTCGGCTTTGAGCCGCATGTCGAGGTTGCCGCCAAGCTGGATGTCGGTGCCGCGGCCGGCCATGTTGGTGGCGATCGTCACGGTCCCGGGCCGGCCGGCCTGGGCGATGATAAACGCTTCCTGCTCGTGGTAGCGCGCATTGAGGACGTTGTGCGCGATGTTGCTCTTCTTGAGGAGCGCGGCCAGCGCCTCGGATTTCTCGATGCTGACCGTGCCGCACAGCACCGGCTGCTGGCGCTTGCCGCATTCGACGATCTGCTCGACGATCGCGTCGAACTTCTCGCGGGTCGAGCGATAGACCTCGTCGTCGCTGTCGCTGCGGCGCACCGGCTCGTTGGTCGGGACCTCGATGACTTCGAGCTTGTAGATGTCGCCGAATTCCTCCGCTTCGGTCATCGCGGTGCCGGTCATGCCGGCGAGCTTCGGATACATGCGGAAATAGTTCTGGAAGGTTATCGAGGCGAGGGTCTGGTTCTCGTTCTGGACGGTGACGGCTTCCTTGGCTTCGAGCGCTTGGTGCAGACCCTCGGAATAGCGCCGCCCCTCCATCATCCGGCCGGTGAATTCGTCGATGATGACGATCTTGTCGTCCTTGACGATGTACTCGGTGTCGCGGGCGAACAGCTTGTGCGCCCGCAACCCCTGGTTGACGTGGTGGACCAGCGAGACGTTATGGATGTCATAGAGGCCGCCGGCGCTCAATAAGCCGCTGTCGCGCAGCACCGCCTCCATTTTCTCCTGCCCGGCTTCGGTCAGCGCGACGGTTTGCTGTTTCTCGTCCTTCTCGAAATCCTCGGCGACGAGCGCCGGGATCAGCTTGTCGACCTGGATATAGAGCTCGGAATTGTCCTCGGTCGGGCCCGAGATGATCAGCGGCGTGCGCGCCTCGTCGATCAAAATAGAGTCGACCTCGTCGACGATCGCGTAATGGAACGGCCGATGGACCATCTCCTCGAGCCGGAACTTCATGTTGTCGCGCAGATAGTCGAAGCCGAGTTCGTTGTTGGTGCCGTAGGTCAGGTCGCACAGATAGGCCTGCTGGCGCTCGTAATCGTCGAGATCGTGGACGATGCAGCCGACGCTCATGCCAAGCAGGCGATAGATCTGGCCCATCCACTCGGCATCGCGCCGCGCCAGGTAGTCGTTGACGGTCACGATATGGACGCCGTTGCCGGTCAGCGCGTTCAGATAGACCGGCAGGGTCGACACCAGGGTCTTGCCTTCGCCGGTCTTCATCTCGGCGATCATGCCGCGGTGCAGCACGACCCCGCCCATCAGCTGGACGTCGAAATGGCGCTGCCCCAAGGTGCGCTTGGCAGCCTCGCGCACGGTGGCGAAAGCCTCGACCAGCAAATCGTCAACCTCGGCGCCGTCCTCCAGCCGCTGCCTGAACGCGGCCGTGCGGGCGCACAGCGCCTCGTCCGACAGCTTTTCGAGCGCCGGTTCGAGTTCGTTGATCTGATCGACGAGCGGCTGGAGGCTCCTGACGTAGCGGTCATTCGCGGAGCCGAACAGCCGCCGGGCTAAGGCGCCGAACATGGAAACCTCGAAAAGCAGGTGAGATGGCTAGAAAAGGAGCGCACGACGATGGTTGACAGATAGGCCCCGGCTGCCAGGGTGTCAATTCACGCCAGCCTCCGGGTACGGCATCATGCCCGCGACAGCGGGGTATCAACCGGTAAACGTCGGGAGCGCCGGGTTGTTCGCGCGCTCCCGATATGCAAGATATCGCCGCCGCCCTGCCCGGAGACAGAATCGATGGCCGCAGTTTCTCCTCTCGCTCCCGAGCGCTTTCCCGATCTGGCGCCGATCGCAGGCGTGCGCCTTGCCGCCTATGCCGCCGGGGTGCGCTATGCCGGACGCGACGATCTGATGGTCGCCGAGTTGGTCCCGGGCAGCGAGATCGCCGGCGTCTTCACCCGGTCGCGGATGCCCGGCCACCCGGTGACCTGGTGCCGGCAGTGCCTTCCCGGCGGGAAGGTGCGGGCGATCATCGTCAATTCCGGCAACTCGAACGTGTTCACCGGGCGCGCCGGCTGGCAGGTCGTCGAGGCGACCGCGGCGACCGCGGCCGGGTTGTTCGGGTGCGAGCCGAGCGACATATTCATTTCCTCGACCGGAGTCATCGGCGAGCCGCCGCCGCCCGACAAGATCGTCGCCGCCCTGCCGTCGGCCGCTCAGGCGCTATCCGCCGAGGCGTGGGAGCAAGCGGCGCGTGCGATCATGACGACCGACACGTTTCCCAAGGGTTCTACCGCCACCGCGACGATCGACGGCGCGACGGTCCGGCTCAACGGCTTTGCCAAAGGCTCGGGCATGATCGCGCCCGACATGGCGACGATGCTGGCCTATGTCTTTACCGACGCGGCGTTGCCGGCCGCCGTATTGCAGCCGCTGCTGTCGGCCGCGACCAAGCCTTCGTTCAATTCGATCACCGTCGACAGCGACACCTCGACCAGCGACACGGTGCTGCTCTGCGCGACGCAGCAGGCGCGCCACGCGCCAATTGCCAATTCCGACGACCCCCGGCTTGACGATTTTCGCCGTGCGCTTGAGACCCTGATGATCGATCTCGCAACCCAGATCGTGCGGGACGGCGAGGGCGCCGAGAAATTCATCACGATCGAGGTCAGCGGCGCCGAGAACGATGACGCGGCCCGCCGCATCGGCCTCTCGATCGGCAACTCGCCGCTGGTCAAGACCGCGATCGCCGCCGGCGACGCCAATTGGGGCCGCATCGTCATGGCGGTCGGCAAGGCCGGCGAAAGAGCCGACCGCGACCTTCTGTCGGTCTCGGTCGGCGGCACCCTGATCGCGGCGCAGGGAGGTCCCATTCCGGGCTACGACGAGGGTCCGGTCGCCGAGCACATGAAGGGCCGCTACATCACGATGGGCATCGATATCGGCATCGGCGCCGGCCGCGCCACGGTGTGGACCTGCGACCTGACGCACGGCTATGTCGACATCAACGGCAGCTACCGGAGCTAGCCCCCACCCCAACCCTCCCCCGCAGGCGCGGGAGGGAATGGGAGGCGGCAGCCCGATCGTGCTTGTCGCGGCGGTCGCGCTGATCGATTCGGATGGAAGGGTGCTGCTCGCCGAGCGCCCGCCCGGCAAGCACCTCGCCGGGTTATGGGAATTTCCCGGCGGCAAGGCGCAGCCCGGCGAGACGCCTGAGGCGACCCTGATCCGCGAGCTTGCCGAGGGACTCGGCATCGATGTCCATGCGAGCTGCCTGGCGCCCTTTACCTTCGCCTCGCACGCCTACCCCGATTTCCACCTGCTGATGCCGCTCTATGTGTGCCGCAAATGGTCCGGCATCGTGACCGCGCGCGAGGGCCAGCGTCTGGCCTGGGTGCGCCCGGCGCGGCTTTCCGACTACGACATGCCACCCGCCGACAAGCCCCTCGTCGCGATGCTGCGCGATCTGTTGTAGCGCCGTGGGGCGCGTCGGAGCGGGCGGGCGCCGGTGCTGATCGACAAGCAGCAGTAAATCCGGGATCATCCCGGAGCGGTTTTCGCCGCAACGGCAGTTATAGCGCGTCGCCATGGATCATTCCGTCCTCGGCTATTTTGGCAAAGCCCGCCGCGGCGCCGCCGGCGGCTTCCGGTTGCACGGCATGAGAGCGCGATGATCGTCACCTGCCCCGCCTGCGACACTCGCTACGTCGTCGATGATTCGGCGCTCGGCGCCGGCCGCCGCCTCCGATGCGCGAGCTGCGGCAATATCTGGCGCTATTCGCTCGAGGCGGCTGCCATCCATGAGGCGATCTTCGAAGCGACCGCGGCCGCCGAAGCCGCTGCCGTCGCAACCGCGGCACCCGTGCCGACCGCGGTGCCGTCGCAGGTGGAACAGCTGCGCACCGAATCGCGGGACGCACAGCCCCATCCCGCCGGCCCGTCTACATTGCAGCGCCCATCGGTGGCGGTCGACCTGCCGGCGGCGACCCGGCGCCGCAGCGCCAGGCTCCGCGGCATCGGGCTGATCACGCTCGCCATCGGGATCGTGTTCGCGCTCTACGCGGCGCGCAATCCCATCGTGGCGCTATGGCCGGCGGCGGCTCCGGTTTACACGACGCTGCGTCTGATCGAGCCTCCCGGCGCCGGGCTCGAAGTCACGGTGACGCCAACCCGGACCTCCGATTCGCTCGTCATCAACGGCAGCGTCGTCAACGGCGCGGCGGTGCCCCGGCGCATTCCGCAATTGCGCGTGACGTTGCGCGACGGCAACAACACCAATCTCGACGTTAAGATTATCGATCCGCCGGTCCAGACCTTGGCGCCCGGCGCGACCGCGCGGTTTAACACGAGTTTCGACCATCCCAGCATCACGGCCACCGGGGTTGCGGTTACCTTTGTCACCCAGTGAGCGGGCCGCCCCAGCCGACCCCTCGTCCCGCGATAGCGACAGCACCACATTTTGGAGGGCGGCATGCCGGGGAATGGGTTGCTGATATTCCTGGTCGTCGTCGCGGTCATCGTCCTGGCCGTGATCGCGCGCGGCGTGCGCACCGTGCCGCAGGGCTATCAGTGGACGGTCGAGCGGTTCGGCCGCTATCGCATCACGCTGTCGCCGGGCTTGCGCCTGATCAACCCGTTCATCGACGCGATCGGCCACAAGATCAACGTCCAGGAAACCGTCCTCGAAATCCCGGCGCAGAACGTGATCACCAAGGACAACGCCTCGGTCGTTGTCGACGGCATCGTCTTCTACCAGATCATCGATGCCAGCCGTGCCGCTTATGAGGTGCGGGACCTCGAATCGGCGGTCACCAATATCACGATGACCAATATCCGGACGGCGATCGGCGCGCTCGAACTCGACGAGACGTTGTCGAAACGCGACGAAATCAACGAGCGCCTGCTGCACGTGCTCGATGCGGCGACCGAACCCTGGGGGACCAAGATCACCCGTGTCGAGCTCAAGGATGTCCGCCCGCCCGAGGAAGTTCAGCTGTCGATGTCAAAGCAGCTGACCGCCGACCGCGAGCGGCGCGCCGCGATTCTGCGCGCCGAGGGCATCAAGCAGGCCGCGATCCTAGAGGCGGAGGGCGCGAAACAGGCGCAGATTCTCGCCGCCGAGGGGCGGCTCGAGGCGGCGCAGCGGGATGCCGAGGCGCGCGAACGGCTTGCCGAGGCCGAAGCCAAAGCCACCGCGGCGGTCTCGAAGGCGGTGGCCGAGGGCAATGTGCAGGCGTTGAACTATTTCATCGCCCAGAAATACGTCGAGGCGATGAGCGCGATCGGCAAATCGCCGAACGCAAAGCTCGTCCTGATGCCGATGGAAGTCAGCGGGCTGGTCGGCACGATCGCCGGGATCGCCGAACTCGCCCAAAGCGCCGCGCGCCGGGCAGATTAGCCCGGCGGAGCGGGATTCGGCAGGGAGGCGCGATAATGGGTGTCGCGTGGTGGGCCTGGGCGGTCCTTGCTGGCGTCCTTGCGCTGGCGGAGATGGGCGTGCCCGGCGCCTATCTGATGTGGATCGCGCTCGGTGCCGCGCTGACCTCGATCATCGACGCGGCGTTTGGCCTGTCACTCGAGGGGCAACTCGGCACATTCGCCGCGGCATCGGCGCTGAGCTGCATCGCCGGCTATTTTGTCTATCGCCGGCTGCAGCCTCGGCATCGCGGCGAGCCGCCGCTGAACGAACCCCACCGGGCATTGCTCGGAGCGCGCGGCACGGTCTGCGAGGCCTTTGTCAACGGGCGCGGCAAGATCCGGCTGGGCGACAGCGTATGGTTGGCTGCCGGGCCCGACCTCGCCGAAGGCACGCCGGTCGTCGTCAGCGGTATTCGCGGCACGCGGCTCGCCGTCGACCGGCTCGGCGCGAAACCAGCCCCCGATCCCGCGACACCGGCACCGTCCGATCAGGAATAAAAAACGCTGAAGCGGCTCAGCCCTTCCGCGCGAAATATTCGGCGCGGGCGAGTTTGCGCAGGCGCGCCAGGCGGTCGCGGACGCCGACCGGGCCGTCGCCCCGCACGACCGTCGTCGTCTTGCCGCCGACCATCCGGTTGCCCTTCGCGACCAGCATCTCGCCCTTCTTGTTGAAGCGGACCTTGCGGCCGCCGACCATCATCGTACCGCTGTCCTTGCCGAGAACCCAGCTGCGCACCGGCCCGGTATCGATATGCATAAAGCTGGAATCGGGATACCAGCCGACCCCGCCGCGCTGCATTGCCCGCGCCGCCTTCATTGCGTCGGCGAGTTTATCGCCGAAATGCACGTCAAGGGCGCGGCCGTACAAATGCTGGCTGTTCTCGGCCGCTCCGAAACTCGACCGCGCCAGCTTTGCATTGGTTTCGGGCGTGCGGTAGGCCGACAGGATCGTGGCCTTGCTCTGGCCGGCCGCCTGCATGACCCCGGACAAAAAATCGATGAGCCCGACATCGATGACGATCTGCTCGCCCGAACGGAAATCGCGCAGGAACATCGAAAGCTCCTCCATGACCCGCGGGATCGGACCGTTATCGTCGCGATAGAGCCCGCTGAAGGTTTCGCTGGTATGCGGGTTGACCAGATTGAGCCGGTGCGCTTGCGGCGGCGGCAAAGGCAACGCGCGGACAAGATTGGGCAAGGCCACGGTGCCGGCTATCAAAGACAGAAAAAGCCGTCGATCCATCGTCCCAAGGAAGATTGTTTTTGACCACGGGCGTTCCGGGCCGGCACTGATGTGGAATCAGCGGTGCGTTACGAAACGTCACGGAACGCAACAGTATATAACTGCAGAGCGACAGTTTGCAACGGCGGTAGCGCCGTTGCCCTCACATTTACTGAATATTAGGAGCCTCAGAAACGTTTTAATAATCGGTCGATATAGTCGAGTTCAATCACAGGTCGAGAACGCTGGCCGGCACGACGCCGCAGTTCGTCGAGAATTTCACGCGATTTTTGCAGGATGTTCTGGTCGGGTATTTTAATATCGCTCTGATCGAACGTTCCGCTGTTCGATGTCGGCCGGCCGAGCGGATCGCGCTCGATACGGTCGCGCGCGCTGCGGTCGGTGGGGCCGACCTCGTCGCCGTTGGGTTCGCCCAACCCGTTGCCCAGCCGCTTCTGCAATTGCTGGGCAAAATCGCGCGCCGCCTGCTGCAACTGGTCGAGCGCTTCCGATTGCGGCCCGATCGCGTCGTTCGGGCGGCTGCGCTGCAACGCGCCGGCGGCGTCGCGCATCGCCCGCTCGGCCCGGCCGAACGGCTCGGGGATGTCGCCCATGCCCTCGCCCATCCGGCGCATCATCTCGCCGAGCATGCGGCGCAGCGAATCCTGCTGGCCCGCCGCATCGCCCATTTCGCCCTCGCCGGCATCGGCCTGGTCGTCGCCGGGTTCTTGCCCCTGCTGGCCGGGCTGTTGGCCTTGTTGCTGGCCGCGCTGCTGCCCCGGTTGCCCGCTGCGGTCCTGCTGGCCGGGCTGGCGCTTGGCCCGAAAGCTGCGGTCGAGCAATTGCTGCTGGCGCTGCATCAGCTCCTGCAAGCCGCGCATCATCTGCTGCGCCTCACCGGCGCCGCGCGGCGGTGTCTGGCCAGGCCGGGCCGCGCGCAGGTTTTCGAGCATGTTCTGGAGTTGCGACAGCAATTCGCGGGCCTGGTCGCGCGCCCCACTGCGCGCCATCTCACGCGCGCGATCGAGCATGCGCTGCAAATCGCGGCTGGTCACCGCCTTCGAGGGGTCGACCGGCGCGGTCGCCTCGTTCGGGTTCTGTTGCATCTCCTGCGCCAGTGCCTGCAGATAGCGGTCGAGCGCCTCGCGCAGCTGTTGCATCAGCTGCTCGATCTCGGCGTCGGGCGCGCCCTTGGCGAGCGCCTCCTGCAATTGCTGCTGCAGCCGGCGCAGATCGCGCTCGGCGGTCGAGACGTTGCCGTCCTCGACCCGCAGCGCGGTATCCCACAATAGCTCCGAGACCGCGGCGATTGCCTCCCTGCTCTTGTCGGCGCGCAGCCGCTGCTGGGCGACGCGCAGCCCGAGATAGGCCACCGCATCGTCGCGGAACAGCGCCGGCCGTTTGTTGAGATCGCCGAGGATCTCGGCGACGGCGTCGGCCGCGGCGGGGTCCTTCGCCAATTCCTTGCGCTGGTCGATGATCGCGCGCGCCACCGGATGGGTGAAGAGACGCTCGGGCAACACCATCCGGACCGGCTCGCTGCCGCCGTTTTGGCCGAGCGCATCGGTCGCGACGAGCCGGATATCGACCGTCAAGCCGGCCCAGGGATGCGGCGTCAGATCGTGATAGAAGGTCGCCGCGGCTTCCTTCAGGCGCAGCCCCGGCAACGGCAGTTCGAGGTCGATCGCCTCGTCCGCATAGCCGGCGGGGCTGCCCTCGGGCCGGGTTATTACGACCCTGGCCGCTTCGATCCCGTAATCGTCGCTCGCGCGGTAGTCGATGCGCAACGCGGCGCGCGCGGTGCCCTTCGGCGGCTGGGCGAACGCCATTGTCGGCGGGTTGTCCGGCACGATTTCGATGGGCCAGCTGCCGAGCAGATTGCCGCCCTGGTGCAGCGTCAGCTTCCTGCCGCTCGCGAGCGTCGCCTCGAACCGGTAATTGTGCTTGTCGATTGCGGTGAAATCCTGGGCTTGTCCGTCGATCGCGAAACGCGGCAGCGCCTTGCCGCCATGCACCTGACCGAGGAGGACGCTGCCGGTCGGAACCTGCACGGTGCCGGTATGGTCGGCGCGCAGGAATTGCGGGGCGAGGCCGGTATATTCGGGCGGCGTCAGCCACAGATCGAAGCGCGTCGCCAGCGCCGCCGCCCCGCGCTCGAAGCTCGGCGCGAAGGCGCGGCTGATGCGGTCGCGCCAATCGGGCCCGGCGTCGATCGCGCCGAGCAGCAGCAGGATCGCCAGCACCGAACGCGCCCCCCACGGGTCGCGCCGCGCCCAGCCGGAAGCCGGCCAGCCGACCCGCAGCCGGCGCGCCGCCGCCGCCATGCGGCGCTGGTGCGCCGCCCATAACAGCCCGGAATCGTTGTCGAGCGGCGCGCTCGGACGGTCGGCGAGCGCTTCGAGCGGGCGATGCGGCAAACCGCTCGCCTGCTCGATGCGGCGCCGCGCCATCGCCCGATCGGGCCAGCCGCCGATCCCCCGCAGCCCCCACGCCACCGCCGCCAAGAACGCGAGCGCGAACAAGGCAAGGGCGCCGGCATGCGCCGCGCCCGGCAAGACCGGCAACAGATCGAACAGCGCCAGAACCGCGAAAACCACGGCGACGCTCAAGGCCGGCCACGCCGCGGGCCACACCCGCTCCCACCACAGCGCGGCGCGGGCCAGCCGCAATCGCGCGTCCAGAAGGCGCCCGGAGCGGCGCCCCTTTGGCGGCAGGTTGTGTCCGGGATGATCGGTCATGCGGCGCCTCGCTCCCGCAGCGGTTCCCCGGTCAGCTCCCCGGCCGACGCGCCGGGGAGTCGTGAGCCGTCGCCGAGCCAGTCCGGCACGGCATCCAGCGCCAGCATCGCCTCGTAGCTCGGCCGCGGCCGGACCACGGCGAAACGGCCGGCCGCGACCAGGATTTCGGGTACGAGCAGCCGGCTGTTATAGGTCGAGCTCATCACCGCGCCATAAGCTCCGGCATTGGTCAGCGCCACCAGATCGTTCTCGGCCATCGGCGGCAGCTCGCGCTCGGTGGCGAAGGTGTCGCCGGTCTCGCAGACCGGGCCGACGACATCGCACGTTGCCAGCACCGCACCCGTTGCTGGCAGCCGTACCGGGACGATGTCGTGCCAGGAATCGTAGAGCGCCGGCCGGATCAAATCGTTCATCGCCGCGTCGAGAATGACGAACCGCCGGCTCGATCCCTCTTTGACGTAAACCACGCGCGCGACCATCAACCCGGCCGGCCCGCACAACACGCGACCGGGCTCGAACGCGAGATCGAGATCGAGCGACCCGAAGACTTCGCGCACCAGCGCGGCATAGGCGCTCGGCTCGGGCGGGGTTTCGGCGTGATAGCGGATGCCGATGCCGCCGCCGAGATCGAGCCGGCGCACCGTATGCCCGCGCCCGCGCAGTTCGATGACCAGCTCGGCAACCCGCTCGAACGCCCGGCGAAACGGCGCGAGATCGACCAGCTGCGAGCCGATATGCAGCGCCAGGCCCACGGGCTCGATGCCGGGCAATTCGCCGGCGAGTTCGTAAGCTCCGCCGGCCTCGTCGATGTCGATGCCGAATTTGTTTTCCTTCTTGCCGGTCGAAATCTTGGCGTGGGTCAGCGCATCGACATCCGGGTTGACCCGGATCGCGATCCGGGCAGCCGCGCCGCGCGCTGTCGCCGCCTCGCTGAGCCGGCGCAGCTCCGGGATCGATTCGACATTGATCTGGCGGATGCCGGCGGCGAGCGCCGCATCGAGCTCGGGCCCGGTCTTGCCGACCCCGGAGAAAATGATCCGGTCCGGTGGAATGCCAGAGGCGAGCGCACGCCGCAATTCGCCTTCCGAGACGACATCGGCGCCGGCGCCGAGCCCCCCCAGGAGCCGCAGCACCGCCAGGTTCGAGTTCGCCTTGACCGCAAAACAAATCAGCGGACGCTCCGCCGCCAGCGCGTCGGCGAAGCGGCGGTAGCGGGCGGTAAGCGAGCCCGCGGAATAGAGATAGAACGGCGTGCCGACCGCCGCGGCGATGCGCGCGACCGGCACGCCCTCGGCATAAAGCTCGCCGTCGCGATAGGCGAAGAAATCAGGCACCTGGATACGTCCTGGGATAGGTGTTGGGCTCGCCCGGCGGTGGTTGCGGCATACCCTTCTTCCCGCAGCCGGCAAGCGTCAGCGCGACGAGGAGGAGTATGGCCACCCGGCAGAGCGTCTTCGATTTGGCCGGCTCGGCTGGCTTCCGCGATGATCTCGGATCGCCGGTTGTGCGTCCTTCGAGACGGCCGCCGCGCGGCCTCCTCAGGATGACGCAGGTCTTTAATGCCACACACAAATGTTCCTCATCCTGAGGAGCGCCCCGCAGGGGTGCGTCTCGAAGGACGCCCGGTGCCTCCGCGGCGGCATAAGTCTCTGTAATGAAGGCGCTCATGCGAGAAACCTTTGGCGGGCGGCGGCGGCGGCTTCGCGCACCCGAAGCGGCGCGGTACCGCCAAAGCTCGTGCGGCTCGCCACCGAGCGCTCGACCGCGAGCGCCTCGTAGACCGCCGGAGTGATCGCCGGCTCGACTTCCTGCAATTCGGCGAGCGGCAATTCGGCGAGCGTGCAGCCCTTGGCCTCGGCGCGCTTGACGATTTCGCCGGTGACGTGATGGGCCTGGCGGAACGGCAACCCGAGCGTGCGCACCAGCCAGTCGGCAAGGTCGGTCGCGGTGCTGTAGCCGCGCGAGGCGGCTGCGTGCAGGCGGGCGCGATCGGGTTCCATATCGCGCACCATGCCGGCGGTCGCGGCCAGGCACAGTTCGAGCGCGTCGGCCGCGTCGAACACCGGCATTTTGTCTTCCTGCATGTCCTTTTGATAGGCGAGCGGCAGCCCCTTCATCACCGTCAGCAGTGCGACAAGCGAGCCGTTG
>CAMATN010000091.1 GCA_945861155.1 Rhizobium sp. Q54 | reverse complement strand
TCTTAATGCGATCAAAATCTTACCTCATCCTGAAGAGCGCCCGAAGGGCGCGTCTCGAAGGACGCACGACGCTCATGCAAAAACTTGAAGCTGAGACACTGCCGCTGGTCCTAGGATTTTGACCGCGCGGCCGGCTGGGTTTCGGCGGCATGTTCAGGATAGGGAGACACCGTTCCCGGGGCGCCTGGCAAACCGCCTAATTCGTCGGCGAAGCCGTGGTTCACATCGCGGTGGTGCGCCTCGTCGGCTCGGACGACGAGCACCACATCGCGCAGCGTCGCGTCGTCATCCAACTTCCAGTAGTATTTCGCGATCGTCGGAGCCGGCAGGTTCGGGGAGCGGCCCTCGTCGAGGTCGCGCAGATAGTCGGTGTAGCTAATCACCGCCTCCTCCTCGAAATAGCCGACGACGCGGTGCGCGGTCTTCGCGCTGGCCAGGTAAAGGAAGAAGAATGCGATGTAGAAAACCCATTGCACGCCGAGGATCACGTAGCGCTCGATCAGTGTCGGTTTGGCCACTTCGATAAATGTCATCAGGTGCATTCGCTCGTTCTCGGCTTCTTCCAGCAGCGTGCGGATCCAACCCTTGTCCTCGCACATGCGGCGCAGGCATTTCAGATGCGTCAGGGTCGCGCCCACCATGCCGGGCACGGCGGCGACCGTTTCAAGCACGATCGCGCGATGGCCGTAGCGCTTGGCGACGAACGTATCGGCGCAGAAGCGGAGCGTCTTGGTAAAGCCGAAGGCGATGCTGTCGGACAGCCCCGCCACCTTATGGTGAACGCCGAGATCGACCTTAAGAGGGTTCTGCACGATCAGCTTCATCAGGATAAAAGAACCTCGCATAGCCGATTCGGCTACAAAAAAGCCGGGGAGGTCTCGCCTCTCCGGCTTTTTCTAGGGCGCGCGTGAGTTTGGCGCGCTTACTGTTTCTCCAATTGGTATATCTCGTCCTTGATGCGGAGCTTTTGGCGCTTCAGATCGTGGACCGCCTCCTGGTTCGGGAGGGGGCGATGAATCTCCTCATCAAGAGCGCGTTCGAGCGATGCGTGCTTTTCCCTGAGCGCCTCGATGCGATCGTGCACCGACATGCTGGTCCTCCTGCTAGACGATGACGGCGGCCGATGGTAACCCCGGAACGGCCCGTCGGCCAGGACGTGAATCCCTCTCATCGAGATAGGGCGCTTCATGCCTGTTTACAGGGGCGGAAGGCGTGGAGGCCATGAACGCAGGGGCCAATGTTCGACGCGATTCGGGACAACCGCGCCTGATTATCGGCATCAGCGGCGCCTCGGGGGCGATCTATGGCGCGCGGCTCCTCGAATTGTTGCGGGCGCTGCCGGTCGAGACGCATCTGGTCATGAGCCGCTCGGCCGAGGTGACCTTGGCGCTCGAAACCGGGCTGAAGCCCGCCGATCTGCGCGCCCGCGCCGATGTCGTGCACGCGGTCGGCGATCTCGCGGCGCCGATCTCGTCGGGCTCGTACCGCACGATCGGGATGATCGTCGCGCCGTGTTCGATCCGCAGCATGGCCGAGATCGCCACCGGGGCGACCACAACGCTGCTGACGCGTGCCGCCGACGTCGTGCTCAAGGAACGCCGCCGCCTTGTGCTGATGGTGCGCGAAACGCCGCTCCATACCGGCCATTTGCGGACGATGACGGCGCTGTCGGAAATGGGCGCGGTGATCGCCCCCCCGGTGCCGGCCTTCTATGCGAAGCCCCAAAGCCTCGATCAGATGATCGACCACACGCTCGGGCGGATCCTCGATCTGTTCGGTCTCGAGAGCGGCACGGTGCGGCGCTGGGGCGAACCGGCCGAACACGGCGCCCCCCCGATCCCCGCGCGAAGTTAGGCGCCCCCGCGGCGCATCAATGCCGCGACGGCCCGGCGCAGCAAATTCGCTTCGGGCGAATCGGTTGCGTCGTCGAGACAGAGCGCGAGATTGGCTGTTGCCGCCGCGAGCCGGTCGGCAGACGCCGCCGGGCGCCGCTCCGCGAGGCTCGCCGCCAACCGCTGCTGAACCCGCCGTTCGGCGGCGAGCTCGAGCGCGGCGACGCGCCGGCGCAGCGCCTGCACCTCCCCGTCGGGATCGGATTTCAGCCGGCGCCGCAACCGGCGCAACGGTGCGACAAGCTCGTTGAGCGGAGCGATCGCGGCGACGGCGACCGCCAGCTCCGCCCGATCGGTTCGGTGAGCCTGCGCCGCCCCCAGCCAAAGCGCGAAGAGGATCAGGTTGACGTCGCGTCCGGCGCGGTCCTGCAGCCCGATCAGCGCCTGCGCGACGCCGGGGCGGGCATAGAGCGCGAGCGAAAAGCGCCATAATGCCTCGCCGGCCGACTCGTCGTCTCCGCTGCGATGCCGCATGGATTCCCGCCCGATGAATGCGCCCTCATTCGTGCTATATCGGAGCCGCAACGGCGTCTGCCCGGCGCCAACGCATGGAGATGACGCGCCAGCCCGCGCACCCCGATGGATCTCGACGTCGAATCCCTCAAAGTCCGGCTCGCCGCTCTGAAGACAGAGCATCGGGACCTCGACGACGTGATCGCGCGCGTTACCGAGCGCGGGCCGTTCGACCAGCTTCAGATGCAACGCCTCAAAAAGCGCAAGCTGATGCTGAAGGACCAGATCTCGAAAATCGAGAGCGAACTGCTGCCCGACATCATCGCTTGAACCGGCGCGCCCGGTTAGGCGCCGGTCTGCGAGGCGGCGCGCTTTTGCTGGTACATCGCCCGGTCGGCCGCTTCGATTGCCTGCTGTGGGTCGTCGCTGCCGGAAAACGCATGGACGCCATAAGCGGCCGTCACCGGGATCGTGAAATCGTTCCAGCGCAGCGGTCTCTCGGCGATTGCCTCGGCGAGCGCGGCAGCCTTTTGGTGGGCTTGCTCCTCGTCGGTTTGCGCGAGGATGACGCCAAATTCGTCGCCGCCGAGACGGCCGGCGATGTCGCTCGACCGGATATTGTCGCGCAGCACCGTCGCAATATGGCGCAGCGCCGCGTCGCCTGCCGGATGACCGTGCGAATCGTTGATCTGCTTCATGTTGTTGACGTCGAAATAGACGACGCTCGCCGGCACGCCATAGCGGTGGGTGAACGCGATCATCCGGGTCAGCTGGCGCACGAACGCGCGCCGGTTCGCAACGGGGGTCAGCGAATCTTCATCGGCGAGTCGTTCGAGCGAGGCGATCCGGGTGCGCGCCTTAGCAAGCTCCTCGCGCAGGCGGTCGCGCTCCGCGGCGAGCCCGGCCACCGCATGACGCAGTTCGGGGGTCACACCGGGCTCGGAAATACCCGGAATAGCCGAGAGTCCGGCTGTGTCGCGCGCGCCCGCCTCGGCCGCGGCGCGGCTCTGACGGCGCCGAGGCTTGGCGGCGGCAATCTTGTCGGCGTTCGGATCGGCGCCGTTCTTGTCAGCGCCGATCTCGGCCGGGTTAGAACCACGCCTCGGCATATCGGGCGATGTCCTCGCGACGCGTTGCAGGATTGGACCTTGCCGGTGTCTATAGTCGAGTCATGGAGATTTTCTGAAGCTATTTTGCGGCAGCCTCAGGGCGGCTCGCCGATAGGGCCGCGATAGTAAGGAAATAGTATGGAGGCGCCCGCTTGTGAGGCCGGACGCCCCTTCTATAATCGGCGCCGAGAGCACCTGGCCCGAGAGCACCTGGCCCGAGAGTACCTGGAAGGAGCGATATGAGCGAGGCGGGTTGCACGATCGGCATCATCATGGGCAGCCAGTCCGATTGGGAGACGATGCAGCACGCCGCCCAAACCCTCGACCGGCTCGGCATTGCCTATGAGGCCCGCATCGTCTCGGCGCATCGGACGCCGGAGCGCCTTTATGAATACGCGCGCGGGGCGCAGGCGCGCGGGCTCAAGGCGATCATCGCCGGCGCCGGCGGAGCGGCGCATCTGCCGGGCATGGCCGCCGCGCTGACCGCGCTGCCGGTTCTGGGCGTCCCGGTCGAAAGCCGCAGCCTGCGCGGTCTCGACAGCCTGCTGTCGATCGTGCAGATGCCGGGCGGGGTGCCGGTCGCGACCTTTGCGATCGGGCAGGCCGGCGCCATCAACGCGGCGCTGTTCGCGGCCGCTATCCTCGCTCTTGGCGATCCGGTCGTCGCGGCGGCGCTGGCGGCGGCGCGGCAGGCCCGAACCGACGCCGTAGCGGAACGGCCGGACCGCCCCTGATGCTGCCGCCGGGGAGCACGATCGGCGTCCTCGGAGGCGGTCAGCTCGGCCGCATGATCGCGATGGCCGCGTCGCGCCTCGGCTACCGCACGCATGTTTTCGCCACCGAGCCCGATGCGCCGGCGGTCCAGGTCGCGGCGGCGGCGACGATCGCCTCGTTCGGCGACCCGGCGGCGGTCGCCGGGTTTGCCGCGGCAATCGATGTCGCGACCTGCGAGTTCGAGAATGTGCCCGCGGCCGCGCTGCGCCGGGTCGCGGCGAAGCGGCCGGTATTGCCCCGCCCGGAAATCCTCGAAATCGCCCAAGACCGCCTGCGCGAGAAGAATTTCCTGCGCTCGATCGGGGTTGCCACGGCCGATTTCCGCGATGTCGCCGACCCGGACGAGCTTGCCGCCGCGGCGCGCGAACTCGGGCGACCGGCGGTACTCAAAACCGTGCGCCTTGGCTATGACGGCAAGGGCCAGGTACTGTTAGGCGCCGATACCAGCCCGGAAGACGCGTGGCATCGCATGGGCGCGGCCCACGGAATCCTCGAAGGCTTCGTCGACTTTGCCTGCGAGATTTCGGTCATCGTCGCCCGTGGTAGCGACGGCGCGCTGGCGGCCTACCCGGCGGTCGAGAACCGCCATGTCAACCACATCCTCGACACGACGATCGCGCCGGCTCGGATCGCGCCCGATATCGCGGCCGAAGCCACCCGGATCGCCCGCCACATTGCCGAGCGGCTCGATCTCGTCGGCATCCTCGCGGTCGAGATGTTCGTAACCCGGTCTGGCGCGATCCTCGTCAACGAATTGGCGGCCCGCCCGCACAATTCCGGGCACTGGACGATCGACGCCTGCCTGACCAGCCAGTTCGAGCAACTGGTGCGCGCGATTTGCGGGCTGCCGCTGGGATCGACCGAGCACCACGCCGACGCGGTAATGACCAATTTAATCGGCCGCGACGTCGCGCGATGGCGCGCCGCCCTCGACGAGCCGAACGCCAAGGTGCACCTCTACGGCAAGACCAGGACCCGGCCCGGCCGCAAGATGGGCCACATCACCCGCCTCGTCCCGCACGGCCGCGCCGCGCCGTGACCCTCATCGAGTTCGCCGATCAGAGACGGATTTGACGATCCCCCAAACGCTGATCAAGGCCCAGAACACCTCGATCACGACCGAGGGGAAATTCCACTCGAAGCACAGCGATACAAGGATCAGCGACGCGGCCAGCAGGTTGGCCGCGGGGTATCTCCAATCGTCCGAGCGCAGCCAGCGCTGCTGGTTGGCGAAATAGGCGATCACCGCGATCGCCGCGCCGACCAGCCCGGCGACATCGTAAAGCTCGATCCGCATCGGGTGCTTGCTCCGCGCTCAGCTGCCGGGCAGGTCGCGAGCCTCGGGAAGAAAGCGGTCCCGCCAGGCCGCCGGCCGGTGCTTCAGGCGGCCGATGCGGTGCATGAAATCGGCAAACCGCATCACCCCCGCCGGCGCCGCCCGGTAGGCCAGATCGGGGTCGCCGATCATGTCGCTGAGGTCTTCGAGCGGGATAGTCTGGTCCTTGGCCATCGCGACATAGATTTCCGCCGCCGCGCCAGGGCTTTTTTGGATCAAGTCGCCGGCCTGCTGCAGCGCCGACAGGATCGCCTTGCACAGTTCCGGGTTGGCGTTGCGGAACGGCATCGTCGTGGCGAGAATTGCGATGCTGTGGGGCCCGGCGATGTCGAACGAATCCATGATGCGATGGATTGCCGGGTTGGCGAGTTCGTCGTCGGCGTAGGGCGTCTGCGAGAAATGCGCGTCGATATCGCCCTTGCCCGAGATCAGCGCCGCCGCCGCCGCCGCGTCGGGCCGCGCCACCGCGAGCCGGCTGAGCCTGTCGAAATGCTCGAGCCCCCATTCCTGCGCCGCGGCCATTTCCAGCATCACGGCCGGCCCCGAAAGCTTCAGCGCCGGCACGGCGATGCGACTGGCCGTGCCGAAATCGCGGATCGTGCGGATCGCCGGGTTGCGTGTCACCAGCACGTAGGGGCGCTGCGACAACGCGCCGAGCCCGCGGATTTCGGCCGGCGTCCCGGCGCTCGAATCGGCGGCGGCGAGGAAGGACACCAACTCCGCCGCGACGAGATCGGCCCCGCCGGCGGCGAGCGCCTCGGCCGGGCCGCTCTTGGCCGGGATGCTCCAAGCAATGCTGACGCCGCCGAGACCCATTGCTTCCGCCGTCCGCTCGATCAGGTGCTCGTGCTCCATGACCAGAAGCGGCAGCGCCGTCAGGTCGAGCGCTCGCCATATTTTCACCGCGGCGGCCTGGGCGGGAACGGGTCGGGCAAAGCCGATCGCTCCAGCCAGCAGCGCGGCGCCTAGAAGGGCGCGGCGGCGCATGCCAGCGTCTCGTAATAGGCGGGAGCAATGCCGGCCTGATCTCGCGCCGCGCGATTGAACGGCGGTTTCAGCGCGCCGGTGAAGTACTGACGCACATTGGCGTGAAAAGCCGCCACGGGGTCGTCGCCGCGCGCCCGGCACGCGAACTCAAACCAGCGCAAACCGGCCGCGACATGGCCGATCTCGTCCTGGTAGATGCGGTCGAGGATTGCGGCGCTATCGCAATCGCCGGCGCGTTCGAGCCGCCGGATCATCTCGGGCGTGACATCGAGCCCGCGCGCTTCGAGAACCAGAGGCACCACCGCGAGCCGCGCGACCAGATCGTGTGCGGTCGCCGCCGCCTCCCACAGCCCGTCATGCGCCGGCAGGGCGCCGTAGAAGCTCTCCAACATCTCAAGGCGCCGCGACAGCAGGCAAAAATGCCCGGCCTCCTCCGAAGCGACCGCCACCCAATCGTCGAAGAACGCACGCGGCAGGCCGGCGTTGCTGAACCGCGCGACGAGGTCCCAGGCGAGGTCGATCGCGTTGAATTCGATATGAGCGAGCGCATGCAGCAGCGCGATGCGCCCCGCGGGCGACCCGAAATTGCGCCGTTTCGGCATGTCGCGCGGCGGGCGCAACAGCGGGCGCTCGGGCCGCGCCGGGCGCGCCGGCGCCACCGCCCGCCCCATTTCGATCTCGCCCCGGCGCCAGCGCGCCGCCACTGCCCGGCTCATCGCGACCTTGCGCGCCGGCTCGGCGGCCCCGAGGACCGCCGCCGCTCCGGCCGCCAGGGTCTTGCCAATCAAAGGTTCGGCGGATTTCAGAGCGCTTGCACCGCCTTCAGCACCTCGGCGACGTGGCCGGGGACCTTGACCTTGCGCCAGGCGCCGCGCACCACGCCGTCCTTGTCGATCAGGTAGGTGCTGCGGTCGATGCCCATGTATTTGCGGCCATACATGCTCTTTTCGACCCAGACGCCATAGCGCTCGGTGACATCACCGCCCGAATCCGAGGCGAGAATGAACGGCAGCCCGTGCTTTTTCTTGAACTTGTCGTGCGAGGCGACCGAATCGCGCGACACGCCGACGACGATCGCGCCGGTGATGCCGTAATCGGGAAGCGAATCGCGAAACCCGCAGGCTTGCGCCGTGCATCCCGAGGTGTCGTCTTTCGGGTAGAAATAAAGCACCACCGGCTTGCCGCGCAGCGCGGACAGGGTGAGCGAGCCGCCGCCATCGGTCGGCATCGTGAAATCGGGGGCCGTCTCGCCGATCGTGACACTCATCCCGCTTCCTCCGCTGTCGGGTTGCCGCCGGGTTCGCCGATGCGCCGCGCCGGCCGCACGATCAGGCGATCGTACCACGCAGCCCCGCGGGTGCAGGCGGCAGTCATATCCGCTTCGAGCCGGGTGAAGTCAACCGCGCCGGCGCAGCGCGCCAGGGTCGCGCCGGCCGGTCCGTCGAGTACTCCCCGATCCGGCACGCCGGCGAACAACAGCGCGAGGAGCGCGCGCAAATGGCGCAGCAGCGCAAGCGCCTCGCCGAGTTCGCGCACGCCCTGCGGCGGCAGCACGCCGGCCGCGCCGAGCGCGGCCAGGGCAGCATCCGGATCATGCCGCAGAACCTCCGGGGTTCGCGCCGCCTCGCGCAGCATCAAATACTGCACCGTGAATTCGAGATCGACGATCCCGCCGCGCCGGTTGCGCAAATCCCAGGACGAGGGGCGCGGATTGGCGTCGGCGATGCGGCGGCGCATGTCGGCGACGTCGCCAATGAGCCGGGTGGGGTCGCGCGGCCGGCTCAGCGCCGCGGTGATCGCGGAGGCGACCCGCTCGCAAAAGCCCGGGTCGCCGGCGATCGGCCGCGCCCGGGTCAGCGCCATGTGTTCCCAGGTCCAGGCGGAGTCCCGCTGGTATTCGGCAAAGGCGGCAAGGCTCGACGCGATCGGGCCGGAGGCGCCCGAGGGCCGCAGCCTCATGTCGACCTCGTAGAGGCGACCTTCCGCGGTTGGCGCGGTGATCGCCGATATCAGACGCTGGCTGAGCCGCGCGAAATAGGTCGAGGCCACGAGCGGCCGCGCGCCGGTCGAGAAGACCGCATCCTCGGGCGAGTCGTAGATCAAGACCAGGTCGATGTCGGAGGCGAGGTTCATCTCGCGGCTGCCCAGCCGTCCCATCGCGACCACCGCGAACGCGCCGCCCGCAAAATCGCCATGAGTCCGGGCGAAATCCGCCATTACCGCGGGCAGCAGCGCGGCGAGCGCGGTCTCGGCGATATCGGCGAGCGCCGCGCCGGCCCGGGTCCCGTCGACGCCGCGCCGCAGCAATTGAACACCGACCTGAAAACGCCGCTCGTCGCTCCAGCGCCGCAGCAGGTCGAGTGTGTCCTCGAAATCCCGCGCCCCGGCGAGGAGCCCGGCAAGATCGGCCGCGAGCCCGGCGCGATCGGGCAGCGGGGCGGAAAATTCGGCGGTCAATACGGCATCGAGCAGGGCCGGGCGCCGCGCCAAATTGTCGGCCAACAGCGGCGCCTCGGCCATGATGTCGGCGACCAGCGAGAACAATCCCGGATTGGCATGGAACAGCGAAAACAGCTGCACTCCGGCCGGCAAGCGGGACAGGAACTGGTCGAAACGCAACAGCGCCGTATCGGGATTGGCCGTGGCGCCGAAAATGCGCAGCAGCTCGGGCACGAACTCGGTCAGGATCTCGCGCGCCCGCTGGCTGCGCGTCGCCCGGATCCGGCCGTGATGCCAGCCCCGCACCATCGCCGCGACCGGCACCGGGTCGACAAAACCGAGCCGGGCCAAGGTCGCCAGCGTGTCGGGATCGTCGTCGGTGCCGGTGAACACCAGATTGCCCGGGCCGGCCAGGCTCGGCGCCTCCTCGAACAGCTCGGCATAGTGCTTCTCCACCGAAGCGAGACGGGCGGATAGCTCGGCCATCAGCTGTTCGCGCCCCTCATAGCCGAGAAACACCGCAAGGCGGGCGATGCCGGCCGGATCAGCCGGCAGGCGGTGGGTCTGGGCGTCCTCCGCCATCTGCAGCCGGTGCTCGACCCGGCGCAGGAATCGGTAATCGGCGATCAGCGTATCGGCGGTTCGCGCGTCGATTCGGCCGGTCGCCGCCAGAGCAAGCAGCGCGGCGCAGGTCGGCGCGACGCGCAGCTCGCGCAACCTGCCGCCCCAGATCAGCTGCTGGGTCTGGGCGAAGAACTCGATCTCGCGAATGCCGCCGCGGCCGACCTTGATGTCGTGGCCTTCGAGCCCGATTCGGCCGCCGCCTTTATGGGCCTGGATCTGCCGCTTGATCGAGTGGATATCCTCGATCGCCGCGAAGTCGAGATGCCGGCGCCAGATGAAGGGTTGCAGCTCGGTCAGGAAACGCCGGGCCGCGACACGGTCGCCGGCGACCGGGCGGGCCTTTATCAAGGCGGCGCGTTCCCAATTCTGGCCGACCGTTTCGTAATACGTCAGCGCCGCCGGTACAGAAATCGCGAGCGGCGTCGAGCGCGGATCGGGCCGCAGCCGCAGATCGGTCCGAAAAACATAGCCATCGCCGGTGCGCTCGTCGAGAATACGGACCAGATCGCGGGCCAGCCGGGCGAACCGCGATTGGGCGCCGTCTTGCGCCAAGCCGGCGGCGCTCGGCGAATCATAGAGAAGGATCAGGTCGATATCGCTCGAATAGTTGAGTTCCTCGCCGCCGAGCTTGCCCACGCCAAGGACGATGACGCCGCTGCCCTGTTCGGGGTCGTGGGCATCGGCCAGTACGGCCCGGCCGCTCGCGGCGGCGGCGTGGAGCAGATGCCGCAACGCGGCGCCGACCGCCGCGTCGGCGAAACGGCTGAGCGCTGTCATCTGCTGCTCGAGCGACCAGCGCCCGACCAGCTCAGCGAGCGCCGCCAGCAGCGCGACGCGGCGCTTGGCGATTCGCAAACGGCGCATCAACGCCGCCAGAGTTTCGCTGCGCCCGTCGCGACGTTCCGTCGCCGCGGCAATCTCCTCGAACAGCGGATCGGCGCCTTCCGTCACGAGCCGGGTCAGGAAATCCCATTCGGCGATCGCGACCCCGCTCAGGAACGGACTGTTGCCAAAGACCGCGGACAACAGGCGCCTGCCTGCGTCTGTGGCGCTCCAAGCCCGGGCGAGCGCGGCACGGGGCTGGTCGCTTGCTTCGGCGAGCGCGCTGTCCCAGCCGGAAAAGCCCAGTTCGACCAGCCGCGCCTCGGCTGGAAGCGGCAGCCCGCCAGGATCGTCGGAGAGATGCGATAGCAGCGTCATCGTCCGATCCGGGCAACGCTCGCGACCCATCCCGCAGCCGCCGGATGCCGTACCGCAGAGCCGCAGGCCAAGTCGCACGCGGGGTCGGACACGACGCTCATCGCCTGCTGCGGCGGCTCGGCGCGCTTGCCGCCGTCGCGATCCTGGTTCTCCTCGTCGGGATCTGGCGCCTGCTGCAGGGCCCGATCGAATTGAATTGGCTGGCGCCTTATGTCGAGGCGGGGTTCGAGCGTTCGGGAATCGGGTTCAAGGTGGCGATCTCCGGGGTCCGCTTCGGGATCGATCGGGCCACGCATCAGCTCGATCTGCGGACCGAGAATGTCCGCATCGCGCTGCCCGACGGCGAGCCATTGGCGACATTTCCCGAAATGGTAATGAGCTTTGGGATCGGTCCGTTGCTGCGCGGCCGGATCGCACCGACCCAGATGGCGATCGAACGCCCGGTGCTGCACTTGACGCGCGACGCCGCCGGCGGGGTCTCGGCGCAGATCGAGGCCGGCGATCAGGCCGCGGGCGCACTCGGGCCGCAAATGCTCGAACAACTGGCCGGGCCGCCCGAACGCAACACGCCGTTCGGATCGCTGCGCCGCCTCGCCATTCGCGGCGCGACGGTCATCCTCGACGATCGCCGGACCGGCCAGACCTGGCGGGCGGATCGGGTCGACATCGCGGTCGAGCGGGGCGGCAACGGCATCGCCGGCGATATCTCGCTTGCCTTGCCGATGGGCGCGAGCCTGCCCGAGCTGCACGCGAGCTATCGCTACATCGCCGACCAGCAGATACTCGAACTCGACATGTCGATCGACGGGGTGCAGCCCTCCGCGATTCCGGCGCTGATCCCCGAACTGGCTCAGTTGCGGCACGTCGAGGCCCCGGTTTCCGGCACCTTGAAAACCCGCATCGACATGGCGCGAGGCGGCGCGCAAGGCTCGCGGCTCGATCTCGCCTTTGGTCCGGGCCGGCTGCTCAGCGAATGGCTCCCGACCGGCAGCCTTTCGATCGAAAAAGGCCACCTGCGCGCGACCTATGCCCCCGAACGCCACGAGGTCCGGGTCGAGAGCCTCGCGCTCGATCTGGGCGCCGGCACCGATCTTGTTCTTGACGGCTCGCTTACCGGCGTCACGCCCGAATTGTTCGCCGCCGCGGCGGATGCGCGGCCCCCCGGCCGGATCCGGGGCCAGATCGCCGGCACGTTGAAGCATGTCCCAATGGCCAAGCTCGGCAATCTGTGGCCGATGGCGCTCAGCCCGGGCGGGCGGCGCTGGACTCTCGCCAACGTTCATGACGGCGTGCTCGACGAAGCCTCGGTGCAGCTCGTTTTAGACATCGATCCGGTCGGCCGCACGGCCCATGTGCGCCGCGCCGACGGAAGGCTGCGATACCACGATTTGACGGTTGATTATTTCAAGGGCCTGGCACCTGTTCGCAAGGTCGGCGGAACCGCCGTTTTCGCCAATGATCAAGTCGAATTCCTGCCGACCAGCGGCATCGTCAAGGGGATCAAGCTCGCCGGCGGCTCGCTGCGGGTGACCAATCTCGACGACCCGATCGAATGGCTGACAATCGATCTGGCGCTCGCGGGACCGCTGCAGGACGCGCTGGAGATCATCGATTCGAAGCCGCTGCACTATGCTCGCGCGATCGGCGTCAATCCGGCGCAGGTCGCCGGCCGTACCGAAACGCGGCTGCGCTTCAAGCTGCCGCTGGTCGACGATCTGAAGTTCAGCGCGGTCGAATACAGCGCCAAATCGACGATCACCGGCGCCAGCGTCGCAAAAATCCTGCTCGATCGCGGGATTCGCGACGGCAATTTTACGCTCGATGTTACCCGGACCGGCGCGCAGGCGCGGGGCGCTGCCCGCTACGACGGCATTCCGGCAAAGCTCGACGCCAATATCTTCTTTCAGCCCAAAAACGGCCCGAGTGCGCTCTACCGGGCCGAGATGACGCTCGACGACGACGCGCAACGACGGCTCGGGCTCGATTTCCTGCCCGACCGCCTGAGCGGCCCTATCGCGCTCGATGCGACCTACACCGCTTTCGCGGAGAACCGCGGCGAGGCGACGGCGCTGCTCGACCTGCGCGGCGCCACAATCTCAATCCCCGAAGCCGGCTGGAAGAAGCCGCCCGGACAACCGGGAACGGCCAAGATCGTGCTCGATCTCGATCATCAGAGGATCTCCCGGATCCGCCAGCTCGATATCAGCGCGCCCGGGCTCGACGGCCGGCTGACCGCGCTATTGGGCGCCGACCGGCGGCAACTCGACCGGGTCGAGATCCGCCACCTCGCGGTTGGCGAGAGCACCATCAGCGGCGCCGTCGCCCGTCGGGCCGGCGGCGGCTGGCGCGCGGACATCCAGGCCGGTCGCCTCGACGGCCGTCACCTGTTGAAGGACGCGACGAGCAGCAGCACGCCCCCCGGCAGCACGCCCCAGGGCGCCACGCCGCCGCTCGCGATCAATGCGCGGATCGAGCGCCTGGTCCTGGGTCCGAAGCGCGAGCTTCATCAGGTCAGCGCCGATCTGCTGCGCGGCAGCGACGGCGTATGGCAGTCGGGCAATTTAGCCGGCCGCTATGCCAACGGCCGCCAAATGTCGCTGCGCTTCGGCGAGGGTGGCGGCCGGCGCGTGGTTTTTCAGTCCGACGATCTCGGCGCTACGCTGAGCCTCCTCGACGTTACGGAGAACATCGTGGGCGGGCGCATCAGCATCGATGGGCAGCTTTCCGACGCCGCCGGGCAGCGGGTGCTGCGCGCCCAGGTCGAAGGCCGCGATTATATGGTCATGCGCGCCTCGGTGATGGCTCGCTTGTTGGCGCTGCCCTCGCTGACCGGGTTTGCCAGCACCCTGACCGGCACCGGCCTGCCATTCAGCACGCTGCGCGGCACCATCGTCTATAGCGGCAACCGCATTACGCTCGAACGGGTGCTGGCCTTCGGCGAGGCGCTCGGGGTCACCGCCAACGGGTGGATCGACATCGATCGCGACCAGATCGAATTGCAGGGCACCGTGGCGCCGGCTTATGCGTTGAATTCGATCCTCGACAACATCCCGATCATCGGGGATCTGCTTGGCGGCGGCTCGCAGGGACTATTCGCGGCCAATTACCGGCTGACCGGGCCGATCGCCGACCCGGATATCAACGTCAACCCGCTGAGCGCGCTTGCGCCGGGAATTCTGCGCCAGCTGTTCGCCCCGCTGGTCGGATTTCCGCCGCTGCAACAGGAACGCCCCCCAAGCGCGGCGGCGCCGCAGTAACGCTCAGCTCGGCAGAACCAGCGCATGGCGCTTCCGGCCGGCGCTCAGCTTGATCCGGCCTTGCGCGTCGAGATCGGCGAGCGAAACCGGCTGCGTCTCGCTGGTCACGACGGCATCGTTGATGCGGGCGCCGCCGCCCTTGATCAGCCGGCGCGCCTCGCTGTTCGAAGCGGCGAGGCCGGCCCGGGCGAACAGCTCGAACGCGGGCAATCCGCGTTCGAGGGCGTCGCGCGGCACCGCCACCTGCGGCAATTCGGCGCCAGTTCCTCCCCCCTCGAACACCTCGCGCGCGGTCGCGGCAGCGGCCTCGGCGACGGCTCGGCCATGGGCGAGCGCGGTCGCCTCGGTCGCCAGCACCTTCTTCGCCTCGTTGATCTCGGAATCGGCGAGGCGTTCGAGCTTCTCAATCTCGGGCAAGGGCAATTCGGTGAAGAGGCGCAGGAACCGGCCGACATCGCCGTCCTCGGTGTTGCGCCAGAATTGCCAGTATTCGAACGGGGACAGCCGCTCGGCGTTGAGCCAGACGGCCCCTTGCGCGCTCTTGCCCATCTTGGCGCCCGAGGCGGTCGTGACCAGCGGCGTCGTCAGCCCGAACAGGGCGCGGCCGTCGCTGCGTCGTCCGAGTTCGACCCCGGCGATGATGTTGCCCCATTGGTCGGAGCCGCCCATCTGCAATTCGCAGCCAAAGCGCCGCGCCAATTCGGCGAAATCATAGGCTTGCAGGACGAGATAGTTGAATTCGAGGAAGGACAGCGGCTGGTCGCGCTCCAGGCGCAGGCGCACGCTGTCCTGGGTCAGCATCCGGTTGACCGAGAAATGGCGGCCGACATCGCGCAGGAACGGCACGTAGCGCAATTCATCGAGCCAATCGGCGTTATTGACCATGACGGCGTCGCCCGGCCCCGCCCCGAACTGCAGGAAATTGGCGAAGACCTTGCGGATTCCCGCCATGTTATGAGCGATCTCGGCATCGTCGATCAGGCGGCGCGAATCGTCCTTCCCCGAGGGGTCGCCGATCCGGGTGGTGCCGCCGCCCATCAGCACGATCGGCTGGTTGCCGGTCTGCTGAAACAGGCGCAACAGCATGATCGACAAGAGGTTGCCGATATGCAGGCTGTCGGCGGTGCAGTCGTAGCCGACATAGGCGGTGAGCCGCCCGGCCGCGAGGCGCGCGTCGAGCGCCGCGACATCGGTGCATTGATGAATAAAGCCGCGCTCGGCGGCGGCGGCGAGAAAGGCGGAACGGTGTTTCAACATGGCGCGCTCCTCTAGCACAATTCCGCCGGCAAATCTCCGGTCGGCGGTGGGGCTGATGAGCGGCACCTCGCTCGACGGGATCGACGTGGCGGCATTGGCGACCGATGGCGAGCGAAGGGTCGTCGCCGGGCCGAGTCTGACCGTGCCCTACCCCGCCCCATTTCGCGAGCGGCTGCGCGGCGTCTTGGGCGGCATCGGCGCAAGCGCCGAGATCGCCGCGGTCGAGGTCGAGCTGACCCGGCTCCACGCCGACGCAATCATCGCGTTTCGCCGGAAGCACCCCGAGACCGCGTTCGATCTCGTCGGCTTCCACGGCCACACGATCCTGCATCGCCCCGACCGGCGCCAAACGTGGCAGATCGGCGACGGGGCACTGTTGGCGCGGCTGATTGGGGTCGATGTCGTCGCCGATTTCCGCAGCGCCGACGTCGCCGCCGGCGGCGAGGGCGCGCCGCTCGCGCCGCTCTACCATGCCGCGCTGGCCGCCGGCATGACGAAGCCGATCGCGGTGCTGAACCTCGGCGGGGTCGGCAACGTGACCTGGATCGGCGATACCGCCCCCGACATCCTCGCTTTCGATACCGGTCCGGGCAATGCGCTGATCGACGATTGGGTGCGGCGCCAGACCGGCAGAGCGGCCGACATCGACGGTGCGCTGGCGCTGGCCGGGCACGCGTCGGCCGCGCATGTCGCGCGTTTTCTGACGCACCCCTATTTCGCGCGGAAGCCGCCAAAATCGCTCGATCGCGACGATTTTCAAGGCACGATTCCCGACGGTCTCGGGCTGGCCGACGGCGCCGCCACCCTGACCGAGATGACGGCCGAAGCGGTCGCCGCCGCGACCCGGCATTTTCCAGGACCGGCGCGCGAGTGGCTGGTGTGCGGCGGCGGCCGGCGCAATCCCGCGATAATGGCCGCGCTCGCGCGGAGGGTGGGGGCGCCGGTGCGTCCGGTCGAGGCGGCCGGGTGGGACGGCGACGCGCTGGAGGCGCAGGCCTTCGCCTACCTCGCGGTACGCGCGATTCGCGGGCTGCCGCTCAGCCTGCCTTCGACGACCGGGGCGCCTGATCCGGTGTGCGGCGGCCGATTGTTTCGCGCCCCCCATTAGCGACGCTCGCTTAACGACGATTGTTCCCGAGCCGGCCCGCGATCGCCTTGACCCGGGCGCGGGCGTCGAGTCGAATGCCGGCAAGCGCCCGTCACGGAATGCAAATGATCGAAATCCGCGGTCTCGCAAAGTCTTTCGGCGATTTGCGAGTGGTCGAGGATGTCAGTCTCGTCGCGCGGGACGGCGAGATCACCGGTCTGATCGGCCCGAACGGCGCCGGCAAGACGACGATGTTTCGCCTGATCTGCACGATATTGCGACCGGACCGCGGTACGATTCTGATCGACGGCATCGACGGCCGGCATGACCCGCTCGCAGCGCGTCGCCGGCTCGGCGTGCTGCCCGACATACGCGCGCTTTATCCGCGCCTGAGCGCGCGCGAGCATCTGCGCTATTTCGGCGAACTGCACGGGCTGGGGCGCGACGCGATCGACTCCCGCATCGCCGAACTGGTCGCGACCTTGCGCATGGAGGATTTCATCGACCGGCGCGCCAAAGGCTTTTCGCGCGGCCAGCAGATGAAGGTGGCGCTGGGCCGCGCCCTGGTGCACGAGCCGCACAACATCATGCTCGACGAGCCGACCAACGGGCTCGACGTGGCGACCAGCCGATCGGTGCGCGAGCTGTTGCGGCGGCTGCGCGACGAGGGCAGGTGCATCCTCTTGACCAGCCACATCATGCAGGAGGTCGCGGCGCTGGCCGACCGCATCGTCGTGCTGGCCGGCGGCCGGGTGGTTCTCGAAGGCGCTCCGGCCGAGCTGCGGCGCGCCACCGGGCTGCAGGATCTCGAAGAGATCTTCATGGCGGCAACGCAGGAAACGGCGACGCAGGCGTTCGCCGCCGGGGAGTGAGCGATGTCCGCGATCCTGACCGTGTTCCGCAAGGAAATGCGCGACCATTTGCGCGATCGGCGCAGCATCCTGGTGGCGATGATCTACCCGCTGATGGGGCCGCTGCTGCTGTGGCTGATGTTCTCGTTTGTCGGCGGCTCGATGCGGGTCAAGGAGGGGTCCCCGTTGGTGGTGCCGGTCGTCCACGCCGAGAGCGCGCCCGATCTGATCCGCTATCTCGAAAGCCAGGGCGCGACGATGCAGCCGATGCCGGAAGACGTCCGCGGGTTCGTATCGGGCGGCTGGGTCCCGTTCGCCCTGGTATTGCCCGAACGGCCGACGCCCGGCGACCAGGCGCCGTTCGCGGTGCGGTTGATCGCCAACCCGTCGCGGTTCGACAGCATCGTCGCGACCGGCCGGGTCATCGAGCATTTGAACGAGTATCAGCGCGAGACGCTGCGCGGCCGGCTGAGCGCGGCCGGCCTCCCCACCGAGATCCTGAACGTCCTCACGATCAGCCAGGAGAATATCGGCCGGGCGGCGGGTCCGGCGGTGATCCTGTTGACGATGATCCCGCCGTTTCTGATCTTCACGCTGTTTACCGGCGGGGTGCATGTCGCGCTCGATTCGACGATCGGCGAGCGCGAGCGCGGCTCGTTCGAGGCGCTGATGATGAACCCGGTCACCCGCAACCAGGTGCTGACCGGCAAGCTCGGCGCGACGATCGTCTTTACGCTGTTGGCGGTCGCGGTGCAGGCCGTGGCGTTCTGGGTCATGCTCAATTCGGTGCCCAGCGAATCGCTCGGCCTCGTGACGCCGCCGGGGGCTCTGCGCCTGGCGCTGGTGGTGTCGGTGTGCCTGCCGCTGGTGTTTCTCGCGACCGCGACCCAATTGCTGATCTCCGCGGTGACCCGCAGCATGAAGGAAGCGCAGACCTATCTCGGGCTGCTGCCGCTGGTTCCGGGCCTCGCAGGGATGGTGCTGGCGCTGTCGCCGGTCACCGCGCAGCCGCTGCTCGCCGCGATCCCGACTTTCGGACAGACCTTGCTGATGGGTCAGCTGGTGCGCAGCGAGCTCGTCAGCCCCGTGTTTATCGCGATCACCGCGGTCGCGACGCTGGCGACGACCGCGGCCCTCCTCTATCTCGCCTTTCGACTCTACGAGCGCGAGGAGATCCTGTTCCCGCAATAAGCCCGCTATCAGCGGACCGCGCTGCGCGATTCGACCGGGATTGGCAATCCTTCGGTGGCGCCACGCTGCAGCGCCGCCTCGCGCCAGGCCCGGGCGACGGCAATGAGAAGGAGCGCCAGCGCGGCGAGCGGGAAAGCCGGCACCTGCCACCGCTCGACAAGGGTGCGATCAGCGACCAGCACGGCAGACGCCGCAAAAAGAAACAGATATAGGGCCGCCAACGCCGCCCTCTCCCACGGCAATGCCGCAGCGGAGCCGCGATCCCGAACGAGCCAGGCGGCGGCAACCGCTCCGAGCATCAAATCGTACAGCAGCGACAACGGGGCCGCGACCAGCGTCGCCGCGGCCAGTATTGCCGCGCGCGCCGGCAATGACAGGCGGCGCCGCCAAACGACGACGACAACCGCTGCGCCGGCAAGGGTCGCGGCGGCCTGCACGGCATAAGCCAGCCATACGCCGGCGCCGACGAGGCGCGCCCCGCCGAACGGGTTGGCCATGCCAGCGAACAGGATCCGCCCGGATTGGTACATCGCGGGCGAAGCGCCGGCGGTGTACAGGAAAGCCTGCCAGGTCTCGACGCCAAACAGCGCCAGCGAGGCGACGACCAGCATAGCGACCGAGACCGCCGCCGCCGCGAAGACGCGCCAATATCCGCCGGCGGCGAGCGCCAGCGGTATCAACAGGCCGAATTGCGGCTTGTAGCAGAGCGCGCCAAACAGCAGGCCGGCGACGACCGGGCGGCGGTCGATCAGCAGGGTCGCGGCGCCGAACAGCCCGGCAGTCAGAAAGGCGTTCTGGCCAAGCCCGAAATTCCAGAACACCATCGGAAAGGCGAGCAGCACGACGAGCGCGGTCAGGCTGTGGTCCCGCAGAATGCGGCATCCGACAAACAGCCAGAGCGCCAGGCTCGCCCCCTCGAACACCATGAACGCGACAAGATAGGGCAGCGTCGCGAGCGCGGCGCACAGCAGCAGAAACACCGGCGGATAGTTGAAATACTGGTACTTGATGCCGGGTTCGGTGGCGCGCTCCTCGGCGGCATGGTGCGCCGCCTGGTCGTAGGCGAGCGCCGGCGTGCCGGCGTCGGCCAGCGCGCCGGCGGCATAAAAGCTGACGAAATCGGTCGTCGTCGGGCTCTGCAACGGCACGATCCAGCCATGCGTGCCGGCGACCAGGAAGGCAAACACCACAAGCTCGATCGCCAGCAGCATCGCCGCGGCGACGCGGACCCGCTTGCGCTCGAACCAGCTCCCGTCGCGCAACTTCGCCAAGACTTTGGCCACGGCCGCGGTCATGCCGGTCCGACCTCCTGCGATTGTTTCGCCGGCAAGGATGACCCGCCGGCGTAACAATAAGGTTAACGCCGC
>CAMATN010000090.1 GCA_945861155.1 Rhizobium sp. Q54 | reverse complement strand
GTGGCGTGGCGCGGTCCGTAGCTCTTGTATCCGGTGTGCGGCCCCTGGCCGGAGATGCCCCGGTTGCCGATCGGCGGATACTTTGCCAGGCGGACGATGGCGCGCGCCTCCTCGGCGTTTTCCACCTCGGACACCTGGATGCCCATGATCCCCTGATCCAGGATGCCGGGAATCAGATGCGCGAACGATTTGTGGAGCCGCACGATGGGCGAGACGTTGGTGGCCTGAAACCAGCTCGCCAGATTGGCGATCGTTTGGATATCGAACGCGCCGTGCTCGTGGTCGATCGCGCAGTAATCGAAGCCGGCCGCCTCGATGATCCAGGGAACGCCGCGCGAGGCGAACTCCTTGAGCCCGGTGCCTAGCGCCGGACGTCCTTCGCGCACCGCCCGCCGTATGCTGTTTTCTTTCATGGCTCGCTCCCGGCTTCCTTGATGTTATTCGGTCATCATTCTCTGATGTCGCGCAGTGGGCGCGAAGCAGCCGCGGCTGATCTGGCGGACGAATTTATTGGCCGGCCCAGGGCAATGCCTCGGTCTTCTTTCACCTCCAGCAACGCCACCATCCAATCCACGCCAAGGGCGTCACGCTCTACCACGAACCGGTGTTGGCCATGCTGGTCCAGGGTTCGGCAGGCGGCAGCGCTTCGCCGTCCTGCAATAGCTCGATGGAGATGCCGTCTGGCGTGCGGATGAAGGCCATGCTGCCGTCACGCGGCGGGCGGTTGATCGTCACGCCGTGGGCGATAAACGCGCTGCAGGTGTCGTAGATGTTGTCCACGGCGTAGGCGAGATGTCCAAAGTTGCGGCCGCCGGTGTAGGGCTCGGGATCCCAATTGTAGGTGAGTTCCACGGCAGCCGCCTCACCGCCCGGGCTGGCGAGAAATACGTTGGTGTAGCGGCCTTTCTCGTCCGGACGGCGGCGGATCTCGCGCAGGCCGAGCACCTCGAAGAAGGCGATGGTGTCCTCCAGCGAACTGACGCGGATCATGGTGTGCAAATATTTAGTCATGGGGTGTCCTCCGGTCAGCGTGTTCGTGGGGGCGCGGCAGAAGGGTCGAGATGTGGATAAGGATGATCAGGTGGCCACAAGGATTATCCAGTTCGGGTGATACCACAATGCGGCGCCGCGCCTGATCTGGGTTGAGGCGCCGACCAACCCGATGCTGAAACTGTTCGATCTTTCGCGGCGATCGCGGCAAACGGTGCATCTGGACCGCGTTTCCGGGCGGATCTCCGCCTCCACCCGTTGATGCTTCCGGCCCGCCACCGCCATGGACGGCGCGGGTCGCGAACGCTTGTCGATTGCTAGCCGGCATGTGGTCCGTTCCCGATCAGAGTTTCGCCGTGGCCGTCGTCGATCTGGATCGCACGCCGATATCGGCCACCGGCAGCGAAGCGCCAGGTCACAACAACAGGACAGCTTTTACGATCGCCGGAACGCCGGCATCACCTCGTGGCCGAAGCGGCGCATCGAGGCGAGGTTCTGTTCGTGGCTCATATCGCCGAACCCGGTCTGGCATAAGAGGTGCTGAACCCCGACATCGCGCAATTCAGCGACCTGCTCCCGCACCCGCGCCGGCGAGCCGAACAGGGATCCGGTGGCGAGAACGTATTTGAGCGCGGCGTCATCGCCGGTCGCCGGATCGGCCCACGGGTTGAGCATCGCCGGGTCGATCGCGAAGTCCGGCGGGTTGTAGGCGGCGCGGACATGCATCATGTGGTCGCGGGTCTGCAGCAGCAGCGCCGAAAGCTCGTCCTCGGCCTGGGCGTCGGATTCGGCGACATAGACGTTGCGCCACAACGCGCTCTGCGCCAGCAGGCGCGCCCGTGTCGGCGCATCATGCCCGCCGGCTTCGAGCCCGGCCTCGTACGCCGCCCAGCGCTCCCTGATCCGGGCGACCGGCAGCCGCGCGGTCAGGATCGGCACGCCGAGCCGGCCGCATTCGCTGAACGAAGCGGGCGAGATGACGCTGCGCCACAATGGCAACCCCGGGCGCTGCACCGGATGCGGCCGTAATTCCGGGACATGCACCTGGAAATACTTGCCGCTATAGGTCACCGGGCCGCCGTTCCACAGGCGTTCGAGGATCTCGATCGCCTCCTCCATGCGCTCGCGGCTGTCGTCGCTGCGCAGCCCATGCCCGACGAATTCGTATTCGTTGTAGATCGTGCCCTTGCCGACCCCGACATCGATGCGGCCCTTGCTGAGGTTATCAAGGAGGGCCAGTTGGACGGCGAGGCGAACCGGGTGGTGAAACGGCAGCTGGACGACGGCAAAGCCGATCCGGATCCGCTCGGTGCGCATCGCGATGGCCGAGGCGAACAGCAATGCGTCGTTGTAGACGCTCTCGCCGGTGAAATAATGCTCGGTCAGCCACACATCGCTGAACCCGAGCTGTTCGGCGAAGCACACCTGCGCGATCTGCTGGTCGATGCGCGCGGCATCCTCTTCCGGGGAAGGCGACAGAGACAGGGTGAGCCACCCGAAGCGCATCAACTCCTCCCGCGATAATGCCAGGGCCGGCGCCCGGCCCGCTCGCGACGATAGCCGGATTGAGCGCAGGCAGAAAGCGCCGGGCCAGGCATCGCCCGCTCGCTATCGTGCCGCGCCGAGCAGATCGCGAACCCCGGTGGCGAATCGCGGCGCGGTAATCGGCCGGTGTCATCGCCTCGGCGGTGGCGAGGTCGACGGCGCCGGCGATGACCTGGCAGGAGATGACCGTCCGCGTGACCAGTGCGTCAGTCTTCATGTGCCCCCACGTCTTCTACACCGTGCCGAGCCGGCTGGTGGGCCATCGCCTGCATATGGCGCCGGGGACGCTACCTCAGCACCAATCGCCGCGCGATCCGCAGACACGCATGGCTGATACAATCACTTTGGCGCTGCCGACGTTGACCGATTTCGCCCAGGCCTCCGGTAGGCGGGGCGATCTCCCCGAGCTATGGTGCGGCAGCCGGATGAGGGGATGCCGCGTCCGGCTCGGTAAATTTTCTCGCCGTTGCCGCTGGCCAGCGCTGTGCTAGCCTCGGTCGGATGGCGCGGATTCGGACCCTATCGGCGTTTATGTTGTGGCTCTGGTCAGCCACAGGGCTCGCCCAACCGATCACCCTTGGACAACCCGACCTGCTGGGACCGCGCCGCGGCAGCGGCGCGGCGCCCGAGTTGCCGCGTATCGAGCCGGCGCGGCCGCCGCGAGCTGGTGTCGACGCTCCCGCTCCCGCTGTCGCAGCTCCCGAGCTGCCGCTCTCCACTGCCCCCAGATTCGTGCTTCGCGGCATCAGGATCGAGGGGAACAGCGCGCTTGACGAAGCATCGATTCAGCACATCGTCGCCCCGCATATCGACCAGGCGGCCTCAATCGCCAGCATCGAGGAGATCCGCCGGGCATTGACGCTTCTCTATGTAAACCGCGGCTACATCAATTCGGGGCTCACGATCCCCGACCAGAACGTCGAGAATGGGGTTGTCACGTTCCGGGCCGTTGAGGGGCGGGTGACGGAGGTAGACGTTTCGGGCACCGAGCATTTTGCCCCCGACTACTTCCGCGCGCGCATCGAACGGGGGCTCGATATACCCTTCAACATCGCCAATTTGGAACGGCGACAGCAGATCCTGCTGCAAGATCCTCTCGTCCGGCGACTCAACATAGAGCTGTTGCCGGGCCTTGCCCCCGGTCAGGCGAAGGTGCGTGCCGATGTGCTTGAGGCGAGCCCTCATTCCATTACCGCGCAAATCGCAAACAATCAGTCGCCAACCGTCGGGGAGATACGCGGTCAATTGCAAGGTAGCGTCGCGAACCTGCTTGGGGTCGGCGACATTCTCTCGGCGCAATACGGGCGCAGCCAGGGCGTGAACGACGGCTCGATCGGATATTCTTTGCCGATTGCCGGCGACGATACTCGGCTCAGCCTTCGGTACGACATCAACGGGACGGTCGTCGTGACGCCGGCGCTCGCGCCATTGCAAGTTACCAGCAGATATAACAGCATTGCCGTTGGGCTGAGCCGGCCGATCTATCGTACGGCAGAAGGGACATTCACACTCGGAACCAGTCTTGAGCGGCGTCAGGCGCAGACCTTTCTGTTGGGTACACCGTTTTCGTTTACGGCCGGCTCGGATAACGGCAAGACCAACGTTACCGCATTGCGCTTGCACCAGGATTGGCTTGACCGTGATGCCGAGCACGCTTTTGCGCTCCGATCGACGCTCAGCTTTGGTCTCCACACCCTCGGCGCCACCTCGACGGCCATGGCGCCGACCGCCAAGTTCTTTTCATGGCTGGGGGCAGGCGCAATACGTCCGGCGCCTCTATGGCGACTGGGATGCGGTGATCCGATCTAATCTACAATTCTCTAATAAGCCTCTGTTTCCAATTGAACAATTTGCGCTGGGCGGGATCGATACCGTCCGCGGCTATCGCCAATACCTGACGGTTACCGATGACGCTTTTTTCGCGTCGGGCGAGCTGCGCATTCCGGTCGCCACCGTTCGCCTCCCCTATCTTGCCGATACCGAGGAGGCGGGTGCGCTGCAGATTGTCCCGTTTTACGATTTTGGGCGCGGCTGGAATATCAACCGCCCGACACCGTACCCAGCGGAAATCTCGAGCGTTGGAGCCGGGCTGCGGTGGGTGGCGGGGTCCGGCATCATCGCCGAACTATATTATGCCAGACCACTCCGCCAGGTTCGCGCCGGGACCACACTCCAAGACCGCGGCATTTATTTTCGCTTGACAACAAAAATTTACTAGCTTGGCGTCGGGTCGGACGGATGCGGTAATGGGGAGACGGTGGTTGCCGGCTGTCTATTGCGTTTCTTTACCTCGGTCATGAGCGACGGCAACTGTAAGACCGACTTGCCGCATCAGCGCATCGAGCGCCATGCGGCGGCCAGGCTCCCGCGCACCCGCCTCGGCTACCGCGTCGTACCACAAACCGGCCTGGGCGAAGTGGATGGCGCGCTGCAGGGGCGTACTCGTGGGGAATGCCGGCGCCAGCGTCGGATCAGACATGATCGTGGCGCTCGCGACGATGTTGCGCGACCATGCGCGCGGTTCGAGAATGATCGATACCGACCACGTGTAGACGATGCCCGGTTGTAGACGAAAATTATATGCGGTGGCCGGAAGCGCATAGATGCCAGCCGCCGTCGGGGAAGGGATCGTGACCTCGATAATCGGGACCGGCCGCATCGGCGCGCTGATCGTAAATTGCATCGGCCATTGAACTGGCCGGGATATGAAGAAATACAAGGTCGGCTCGGGGCTTGCGGTCATACCGGCGTGATCGGCGGGCGCAAGCAGCTCGATAATCGGTAGCGGCATCGACGGCGCCGCCGCGCTGCGCGACGCGCCACCGACCCGCCCGCCGGGGGCGCCGCGCAACCCCGGCTTATAAACGATCGCCAAAGCGGTTTGGACCTGCTCGGCGGCAGGACTCTGCTCGACCGGCGACGCCTGCTCGGGAGTCTGTGCGAGCGTCGGAACGACGGCTGCCATTCCGATGCCGATTACCAGCAGGAGCGGAAGGCGGAACACCAGGCGGCGCGTCACAGCCAATTACCGATCAGCAAAAACGGCGCCCAGTAAGCCGGGTGCGCATAGCGCTGGCCCGATACCAATTTGCGCTGCGCCAGCTGGAGCGCGACGGCTTTCGATTGGCTGCCGGATCGCAAGCCGCGATAGAAATCAACGACCAGCTCGCCGGCCGCTTCATCGCTGACATACCAGAGGCTGGCAACTGCACTGCGTGCCCCCGCCTTCAGCGCGATGCCGGCGAGGCCCAGGGCGGCACGGTCATCTCCCGTCGCTGTCTCGCATGCGCTCAGCACCAGCAGTTCCAAGGCGTTTTCGCGGCGCTCGCCGTATTTTATGTCGGCTTCAAGCTTGTCCATGTTCAATTTGCCGTCATAAGCAAGCAGAAATGTCTGCTTCGGATCGGAGCTGAACTGGCCATGCGAGGCCACATGCACGATGTTGTAGGGGACCGCCTTGAGTTCGCTGGCAAAGCGGGACTGGGTGAACGCATCATTGACGAGCTCTTTGCCGCCCGCGAGCTGATGGACGGCGGCGACCTCTCGCAGCACATTAGGTAGTTCGACGAAACCTTGTACACCATGCGAGACGCCCAGGACCAACGCCACGCGCGGTCCGGCGGCAAGTGGTTTCGGGTCGACCAGGTGCATGCTCGGCGCCACCGCCGTGGCATAACGCTCGATCAGAAAATTTTTTCCATCGTGCAACGCCGCGAACGGGATGACGCGCAACGCGTTGTCCGGCACGATGACGATCGTGTTGATGTTCTGGCTCGCCAGAAGCGGTTCGATCGGGCGGATGATCTTGTCATAAAGGGCCCGCGCCGGCACCAGGTATTCGTTGGTCGTGCGCTTCTCCAACAACTCGCGAAAGCGCTGTACTTCGGTGCGCAAAGCGGCTTCTTGGATCGGGATCGTGAACTGCCGCTGTTCCTTGCCAAAGCTGACGAGCAATTCGAGCCGGTCCGGCAGCGAAATCGGATACAGCACGGCCGCGCCCGGCGCCACTGTCTCGATCGACTGTTGCCGCGCCGCGAACGACGTGACGCACGAATCGCGGAAATAATCCTCCAGTTCGCTTTCCTTCAGCTGTTCAACCGCATCGCGTGCCTCGCGCATCAGCGGTGCTGCCCGCCCGCGATCCGCCGACGCCCGGCGCAACAACAGGTCGGCAAATTCGAGATAGAGCGGACCGAACGTCGTCCGATATGAGGAGCGGCCGTCGTGGTACTCGACCGGGATATCCTGGCGCACTGATTGCAGTGCACCAACGGCGCGGCGGTAACTGCCAAGTGCCCGATCGGCTTGACCCTGTTGCCGAGCCAGCCGTCCCTGCTGCCATTCCCAGCGGAATGACAATTCAGGCGACGGCGCACGTTGCGCTGCAAAAACGGCCTGCTCGGTAAGGTGCGATGCCTCGTCAGCCCGACCCGTCCGCTCGTACAACTTGCCGAGACCGCCGCGGGCGAGAGAGGACAAGGCTGCATTGTGCAAGGCGTCGGCCATCTTGGCGGCGGCACGGAACGCTCGCTCGGCGAGTCGACCGGAGTCGGCGGTAACGCCCCCGTGCTGCTCGGACGCGGCCGATCCGGCCGATATCAGCGTGGTGCCGATGCTGTAAGAGGGCGGTGAACGCTCCAGTCGATCGATGGCGCGGGTAAGCAGCAGGTTCGCGTTTGCCGGATCGTTTTGCTGAAGGGCAAGCCGCGCCGCGTTGACTTCCGCTGTCGCCGCGAGCATGTCGTCGCCCGCCGAGGCGGCACTCGAGATCGCCTCGGCATAGGCGCTCGCAGCCTCTCCCCGACGTCCGGTCTGGGCGTAGAGGTTGCCGAGATCGTTGGCGCTCGCCGCAAGCGTGCGCCAGTCGCCGATCCGGTGCGCCAGCTCACGACTCCGTCGCAGCAGCGGCTCGGCGGTATCGGTATGCCGTGTGGCGAGCTCAAGATTGCCCAAGGCACCGCTGGTCCCGGCGATCAACTTGTCGCCGCCGATCGCTTCGGCCTTCGCGAGTGCCGCGCGCAAATCATCGGCGGCATTTCGCAAATGCCCTTGCGTCCGGTACATCTCGCCGCGACGCGCCAAGGCCTCCGCCTCTATCTCGGGCGCCTGCGCCTGATGCGACAGCCGGATCGCCTCCGACCATTCCTGCGTTGCCGCGACCATGTCGCCGGCGCGAAACGCCGTTGTGCCACGGCTGAGATGATTGAGCGCCGACGCGCGATCGGGGTCGCGCTGCGCGCCCGCGGATGGGGCGAGTACCGCCAGCACAAGCAGCACCACGGCGTAATGCAAGAGCCTATTCATTTTCCCCGCATCTCGATCAGCTTGCCGCGCTCGCCTCTGCTTAAGCGATGGTAGTGAAATGCGACGCACGCGTCTTCGGGATCTTCGCGATACAACTCGGCGAACTGTATCATCGCCTGTGCACATTCCGTCTCCAGGGCTCCATAGGCGCTTTCATAACGGGCGATTGCCTCCGGCGAAGTACGCCCCGGATCTACGGGGGTGTATACCTCGGTCGCGCCGCTCCGGCCCATAACGATGAACTCGCCGACCGGACGGAAGCGGTGATTTCGGCATCTTTCGACGACGTCGTGAGAGACACAGATTCTGCTGCCGATGATCTTGTTCAGCCCTTCCAGGCGCGAGCCCGTATTCATGATATCGCCAAGTGCGGTGTATTGCAGACGGTTCCGGGTGCCGACATTGCCGACAAACGCGATGCCGGTATGGATGCCGATCCGAGTGTGGCCGAAATTCACTCCGCTGGCACGCCGATCCGTGCTGAACTGCTGTGCGAAACGATCGATGTCGAGTGCTGCGCTGATGGCCCGCTCGGCATGATCCGGCTGCGATTGCGGTGCCCCGAAGATGGCCAAAACCCCATCTCCAAGAAACGCATTCACAAGCCCCTCATGAGCAAAGATAGCGGCGCACACCCCGTCGAAATAGTGGTTCGTGATCTCCGCCAGTTCCTCTGGGTCACGCCCCTCGGAAAATGTTGTAAAACTGGCGACATCGGTGAACAAAACCGTGATCTCGCGCCGTTCGCCGCCGAGCAATGGCAACGTATCCGACGCGATCATTTTATCGATCACAGCTGGCGGGAGGTAATGTTCGAAGCTTTGGCGCAGCCGGATGCGGGCGCGATTGCTCGCGGCATAAAGCAGCTGGTTCGTCAGCGCGCCGGCACCCAACCAAGCGGCCGCTGCCGGTAGTGCCGGCAGCAGCAGTCCTCGCCCGAACGCAGCATAGACGATGACCCCGATCGCCGACATTCCGGCGACGCTCCCGGCGACTGCCGGTACCATCGACCGAGCCAGCAGCCCCAGCATCGCGCCGCCGAACGCCCAGATCAGGATCCAGAGATACTCGTATCGGCGGGGCAGGCCGACCACCGTCGAAGCGCCATAAAGCGCTTCACGGATCAACTGGTCGGCGAGATGAGCATGGACAACAATGCCGTTGATCGGTTCGGCGCTGTTGAACCCGGTGTTAAACGGTGTCGTGAACAGGTCTTTGACGCTCTCGGCGGCGACGCCGAGGATGACAACCCGGTCGCGGACGAGCGCGGCCGGGTCGTCACGGTCCATGACGTCGCTCAGGCTCCGTTGCTGAAAGGGTCGCGCGCCACCGCGATAGTCGAGCAGGATCTGGTATCCTCGGCTGTCCAGGCTGAGGTAGGGACCGCGCGACTGATTGAGCGGCCGGATCACCGTCTTGCCGAGGCGCAGATCATCGCCATCCGCGGGCTCTAGCCCGATCCGTTCGGGTGCGAGATAGGCCAGCGCCAGCGCGACTCCCAGGCTGGCATATTGGTTCACGCCGTCATCGGCGAAGAGCAGCCCCCGACGAACCACGTGATCCGGGTCCGCGAGAGTATCCGCGAGCACCGCCCGATCGGTATCCCGCAGGATGTCGGGAGGCGGGATTCCCGGGTGAATGTCGCCTTTGAGCTTGAAAACCCAGATGATTTCCGGATGGCGTCGCAGCACCGCGTTAAGCTGTTCAGTGCCGGGCGGCTCGGCGATGTCGCGGTACAAATCAACCCCAATCGCCCGCGGCTTCCAGGAAGCGAGTCGCTCAAGCACCTCCGCGAGTTTGCCATCGCGCACTGGCCAACCCCACCGGCGATCGCCATTGGCATCGCCGGCCGTAATATCCTCTTCGGTCGCGCCGACGAGCACCACCCGCTCGCTGATCTCGCTGCCGGCGCTCGCGACCCGCAACATGTCATACGTCAGCAGCTCTGCCAGCTGCAGCCAGCCATAAACGCGCAGCAGGATGACGAACGCGGCAGCTATCTGAGCGGCGAAGATCGCCTTAACAACCCGATTACGCAGTATCTTGGCAGTTACCGCGCGCCACATACGCCTCTCGTTGCTGGACTGGGTTGACTGAGTGACGACGGGGGTCACGCCTGGTCACTTGCAGTGCATCGTCAAACGGAGGCTGCTGACGTGCGTGGCACGCGCCGCCGCCCTGGTCGGGCCTCCGGGCCGGGCCGGCTCGGGAGCCCGGTCCGCAAAGTAAAGCGCCGGAACCGTGGTTTCGGTATCCTGCAGCAGCCCGCCGCGCCCGCGCTGGGTGAGGCTCGATCGTGGCAAGGCGCTGCGCACCGCGCAGGAATTACGCATTATTTTAACGGCCTGGCGCAGTTCGCTGGACAATACGACGAGGCTGCCGTTCAGGTCGACACGCGGGCCGGTTATCTCGACGGTGCCGGAAATGCCGAGCGAGGAGCTTGCCGACACGAGACTGTCGGCCGACGGCAGGAAGTCGCCTACCGTGATCCTAATGTCGCCGCCATGGCCGAGGACCGCGTGGGCGATGATCTGGCTGCGCTCGAGCACGATCAATTGCGGATCGATCGTAATGTTGCCCCCGTTGCCAAACGAGCCTTTGACCGAGGTGGTGATCTGGCTGTCGACCAGATGGATGAAATAGGGAACCGTGATCTCGATGTTGCCGCCGTTGGCGATGGCCGCCTCGGTCGAAATCGCCGCGCCGTCGGCCATGCTTAGGTTCAATGCCGAAACCATCACCGAGCCGGCGTCGCCGCTGCCGGTCGAACGCGCTGTGATCTGCGGCCCCGGACCCGACAGCGTGATGTCGCCGGCCGCGCTCACCGCGACGATGCCGCCGGTGCCCGGTCCCGCCGTCGAGCTGGCGATCTGCGCCCCGCCCCGGATCGTTATGCTTCCAGCCGACACCGCGACCGCGCCGCCTGGGCCCGACTGAAGCCCCGTCGCCGAGGCGGCTATTTGCGTCGGCATGGCGCCGCCCCCGTCCAGCAGCAGCGCCCCCGGCGTCGTCACCGCGACCGACCCTCCCGCACCGGTGCCCTGCGTCGTGCTGGCGATCTGGGCGCCCGATGTCATCGTGATCTGCGGGGCATTGACGGTCACCGCGCCGGCGTCGCCGCTGGCATTGGCGTTTGCCAGCGTGACGATGCCGGTTCCGCCGTCGCTCAGCGACAGCGCTCCCGCGGCAGTTACGGTCACCGTCCCGCCGTCACCCGCGCCGGCGGTCGAACTGGCGATCTGGGCGCCGCCGGACAGCGACAGGGCCCCGCCCGCGGCCAACCGAACCCGTCCGGCGGCACCGACCGACCCGGCAGTCGCTGACGCAGTGATCCCGCTCGCGCTTCCCTCCGAGGCCTTGCCCGACAGGTTCACATCGCCGGCCACGGTCACCTCTACATCGCCGCCGCCGCCGCGTCCGGCCGTCGTGCCCGCGATCTGTCCGCCGTTGAGCAGCGTCAAGCTGCCCGCCTGCACGCTGACCGAACCGGCGGCCCCCGATTGCGGCGCGGTCGCCGAGGCCGCTATCTGGGTACCCGGCACCCCGGCGCCGTCGACCAACAAGGCGCCCGGCGTCGTCACGCTCACGGTGCCGCCGGCACCGGTGCCGGCGGTCGTGCTCGCGATCTGCGCGCCCGAATTCAACGTGACCTGCGGCGCGCTCACCGTCACCGAACCGGCGTTGCCGCTTGCCCCGGCCAGCGCGGCGGCGGTGATCGCCGTCCCCTTGTCGCTCATCACGAGCGGCCCCTGGGCCGTGACGTTCAGCGCGCCGCCCTGACCGCTGCTGCTTGTGCTCGACGAGATCACCGCGCCGTTCGTCAACCCGAGCGGACCGGCGCCGACGTTGAGCGTGATGCTTCCTCCGATGCCCGAGCTGAAGGTTTGCGCCGACAAGCCGGCGAACGGGTTCGAACTCGGGGCGGCCGGCGAGGGCGACAGAAGGCCACCGCTCCCGGCGATTGACAGCGAGCCCGCGCTGAGCGTCATGTCGCCGGCGTTGCCGGTCGAGCCCGGGCTGGCGATCGTGCCGATCCCGGTACTGAACTGGGCGCCGGCGGCGTCGATCCCCAACGCGCCGGTAACCGCGACCGAGATGCGCCCGGCATTGCCGCTGCCCGCCGTATTCGTGACAATTTCGCCGTTGGCCAGGATCGTCAGGGTTCCGGCGTTGACGGCGATGTCGGCAGCGTTGGCCGTGCCGCCGAGCGTGTTGGACCGAATGCCGGTCAGCGCGGCGGTTTTGCCGGAAGTACGCCCGTCCAGCAGGATCGACTCGGCCGATATCGAGATCGGTCCGGCGCTGCCCGAGCCTTTCATTTCACTGCCGAAGATCGCCCCGCCGGTCAACGTGAGCGCACCGGTCGTCACAGTCAGTTGCCCCGAGCCGCCCGGAGCACCGGTGCTGGTTCCGATATCGACCAGCGTGCCGCTGCCCGAGCCGGCTATGCTGCCGCGCGGTCCGGTTTTGAGCGCGATGTCGCCGCCGCGCCCGCTCCCGAGCGCAACCGAGTGAACGCGTGCCCCGTTGCTCAGCGTTATCTGCGAGTCGCCGCGCAGCGAAATCTGCCCGGCCCGCCCGGTGCCGTAATTGCTGCCCTCCAGGAACCCGCCATCGGCGATCGTCAGCCTGTCCGCGTTGACGAAGATGCTTCCACCGTTGCCTTTGTTGCGGAAATCGCTGACATCGAGCGTACTGACGCCGGCGATGCTGACCGCCCCGAGCGTGGCGGCAGTGAACCCGTTTGCATTTGTCGGGTCGACCGGCACCTCGCCGGTCGAGGCAGCGCTGCTGACGTGAATCGTGCCACCGGGGGCGGTCAACCTCGCGGTCCCCGTCACCGACACCGGTCCTCCGACAAACCCGAGCGTTTGTCTGGGGTTCACTTCAATGCGGCTGCCGTTGACGGTGAGCGCCGGCGGGCTTGCGTTTAGAAACCCGAACGCCGCGGGCGCCGCCGCACTCAGCGTGCTGCCGCTCGGGTTCGTTGCCTGGAACCTGGCGCCGTCCGACAGGCGGACATAATCAGCTGTCGAGGCGTGGAACGCGCCCGACACGCTCACCGTCGCATTCGGTCCGAACACCATGCCGGCCGGGTTGATCAGATACAGGTTGGCGCCGGTGATGCTCGATCTGATCGCGCCGTCGATCGATGAGGCGCTGCCGCCGGTCACCCGGCCGACGATATTGTTCACATTGGAGGGGCCGGTGAAATTGGCACTCTCGCCCCTTGCCAGCCCAAAATTTCCAAAGCTGTGAAACAGGTTGCCGCCGACCTGCTTCCCAAGATCAGGGGTTATCGAGTAGTTCGGACCGGTCAGCGTTCGCGCCGCCGACAGGCTGCCGTCGACGCTGATGTGCTGGCCCGCGGCAGGGTCCGCGAGGAGTGCGCCAAACACAGCGCCGGTCACGACCCGGAGCCACCACCGATCGTGTTTCGTCGCGCTCGGATTGAGCCCTGCCAATTTCATCGGCGGTTCGGCTGTTGCGCTCATCATCCGAATGGCACGCCTTGGGTGGGGGTGAGGCAGGCGACGGGCACGGTCGAGGTTTGCGGGAGCCAGAGGGGGGCGCCGGTGCTCGGCGGTGGCATTGCGTCGTAGACCGAGGCGGCCGCCGGGGCCGCGGCGGCATTGTCGGAGATGTCGGCGAAGCCGAAGGCCGCATCGCTCGATTGAGTGCCGCCGGTGACGGCCGCCGTCGTGCTGCCGGTATCGCCGCTGCCGACAACGTCCCAGCCGGGACCGCCCTGTCCCGCTGCGCCGCCGCCGATCTGCTGCGTGCCGTCCATCTCGTAGATCCACAGGCTGTTGGTGCTTTCGTGCTGCCACAGGATGTCCGCGTTGCCGTCGCCGTTGAAATCACCGGTGCCGGCAACCTCCCAGCCGGCGCCGCCCAGCCCCGCGCCGCCGCCGCCAATCTGCTGCGTGCCGTCCATCTCGTAGATCCACAGGCTGTTGGTGCTGCTGTGGTGCCACAGGATGTCCGAGGTGCCGCTGCCGTCGAAATCGCGCGTCGCACGCGGCGCCTGAGCCAGCGCGATATGGAAGGCCCCGTTTGTCGCGTTGCCCGCGGCATCCGACACAGTAAAGGAAAAATCATCCGACACCGCCGCCCCGCTATTGCGGTACGCGATTGCGCCGCTGTCGATGTCCGCCTGGGTGAATGCGGTCGTCGCTTGTCCGTTGTTCAGCAGAGTGCCGTGCGACGGCCCGCTCGTCACGACGTAGGTCAGTTGCACCGGTCCGGTATTGTCGGAGACGCTCAGCAGGCTCGCTGTTATCGTGGCCGTGGCGCCCGCCGAAACGCTCAGCCCGTTGTCGACCAGGATGCTCGGCACGGTCGTGTCGAGGACGAAGCTGACCGTCGCGGTGCCGGTATTGCCGGCCGCATCGGTCTGGCTCGCAACCAGCGTGTGGCTGCCGTCCGGCAGCCCGACCGGCAGGATAGCCCAGGCGCCCGAACCATCCGCAATAATAGAGCCGACAATCGTACCGCCCTCGGTCAGCGTCACCGCCAGCCCCGGAACAGCCAAGCCGCCGACCAGCGGGTTCGACGTCACCCCGTCCGTTGGCGAACTCCCGCTATCGACGACCAGCGCCTCGGTTACTACCGGCGGCGGCGCCGGCATGACGCTGATGTTAGTGCCTCCAGTACCGTCGTCGGTCACCAGAAACAGCGGCACAATGTACGGGGTCGTCACCGTCAGGCTGATCTGGAACCCGCCATAGGAAAGCGTCAGCACCTGGTTCGCGTAGTAAGGGTCGGTGGCTCTGCCCAGGGCCAGCGCGATCGTGTCACCCGTCTCGAAGTCGGTGATCGTCACCGTGTTGGAGAAAAGCTCCGGATGGTCGACGATCGCCGTCCCGCCGGGCGTGTTGAAGTCGATCCGCTGGTTGGCGACCCCGCCTTGGAAACGCACCAGGCCGCCCGCATGCACCGAGATGATGCCGGTATTGGCAGCACCGAGGACCGTGCCGAACGCCAGCGAGTCGCCCGCCGCGACGATGATTTGTCCTTGATTGACGAGGGTGGAGAAACTGAGCACCCCGCTGGTGCTGGCCGTCGCGCTCGGGTCGATCTGCAAGGTGGTGAAATTGACGATGTTGTTGAGATCGACATAGGCGACATTGTTCGCCAGGAACCCGAACCTCGCACTCGCCAACGCCTCCGGCCCGGCCACTTGCAGGACGCTCGCACCGCCGCCGCCATCGACAGCCCCCAGAAACGCTGCCCCCGGCTCAAGGATCAGCCGGTCGCTGCCGCCCGGCGTCAGGCTGACCGCCAAACCGCTGGTCCCGCTCACCGAGCCCGCCACGGTCACCGTCTGGCTGGTGCCCGCCGGCGACGCCGCGCTGATCCCGGTCGCCCCCACCACCGTGCCCGAGACGTTTACATTGCTGCCGCCGCTGCCCGCGGTCGGGGTCAGCTCGAGACCATAAACTGCCCCCTGCACCAGCCCGTAATTGATGAACGTACCTTCTTGGACGACGACAGCTCTCCCGAAGGGGCCTGCCGCGGCGATGGTGCCGGAACTGACGACATTGCCATTGCCGACATAGACCCCGATGCCGTTCTCCCCACCGATAACCGTTCCAAAGTTTGTTACCGCGCCGATATCAACCCTGATGCCGATACCGCCGGTTTGCGTCGCGACGACGTTGCCGTAGTTCGTTGCCGTGCCGATGGTCCCGGAAATCTGGATCCCGACATCGACGCCTGAGATCAGCCCGGTGAACGCATTGCTGACCGTGCCGCCGCCCGACAGGTAGATGCCGCGGCCGTCAGTGCCGGTTGCCAGGATCGTGCCGTAATTGCTGACATTGCTGGCCAGGTCGCCAAAGATCTGGACGCCGCGCGCCGAGCCCGTAATCAGCGCGCCCGCCAGGTTGCGGACATCGCCGCCCGAGAGGTAGACGCCAAAGCTGTTGTTGTCGGTTGCCTCGATCCTGCCGAAATTATCGACCGCCCCGCCGGCACCGAAAATTTCGATGCCGAAGCTGCCGCCGGTGATCGTGCCGTAATTGCCGACCGTACTTGCGGCAGCGCCCGCCAACGCGACCCCGATGAAGGTGCCCGAGATCAGCCCGCCCTGCCCATTAATGACGCTGCCGCCGCCCATTTGGATGCCGGTGCTGACGGCGCCGGCGCCCCGGATTATCCCGGAATTGCTGACCGCTCCGGCGGCGTAGCCCCATACAAGCACGCCGAGGCGGTCGCCCGAGATCAGCGCGCCCCCGACATTGCTGACGCTGCCGCCGCCAGACAGGACGATGCCCCAGCTGTCAGTGCCGGTTGCCTCGATCGTGCCGAAATTGGTGACCGCCGCGGCCGCGGTACCGTAGATGACGACACCGTTGTTAAGACCCGTGATCAGCGCCGATGTCGCATCGGTGGCGCCGTTGACCACCGCGCCGCCGCGCATGTCGATGCCGGCGCCGGCAAGCCCGGCAATCGTCGCGAAATTGGCGACCAGGCCGTCCGGACCGTACATCTCAATGCCGTCGACGCCGCCTCTGATCGCCCCGAAATTGCTGACGGCCCCGGTGTTCAAGATGTAGACGCCGTCCCGCATCCCCGAGATCAGCGCTCCCTGCGCGTTATCGACGCCGCCGCCCTGCAGCTTGATGCCGGTGCCGTAAGTGCCGGTGCCGAGGATCGTGCCGTAATTGGCGACCGTTCCGGCGTCGCTGCCGGCGATCTGGATCCCAACATGGGCCGCCGTGATCAGCGCCAATGCGGCGTCCGCCGCGCCGTTGATCACGGTGCCGGTGCCGCCGATGACGATGCCGATCGGGTACAGGTCGCTGCCGGCGGCGGCGACGATCGTGCCCAGATTGGCGACGGTGCTGGCTGCCCCGGCCATGATCACGCCGAGGTGGCCACCCGAGATCAGCGCGCCCCCGACATTGCCGATATTGCCGCCGCCCGACAGGGCGATGCCGGCGCTGAACGTCCCGGTACCGGCGATCGTCCCGAAATTGCTGACCGAAGCGGCCGCAGTGCCGGAGATGGAAACGCCGGTGTACAGCCCCGTGATCAGCGCCGATGTCGCGGTCGCGGCGCCGTTGGCGACCGCGCCGGCCTTCATGTAGATGCCGGCGCCGCCAAGGCCGGCAACCGTTCCGAAATTGTCGACCGTCGCGGTGTCGGCGTAAATGTTGATGCCGAAGCGGTCGCCGGCGATCGAGCCGTGATTGACGACCGTGCTGGCGCCGATGCCGTACATCCGCACGCCGGTATAGCCGCCTGAGATCAGCCCGGTCAGCCCATTGGCGACGCTGCCGCCGCCCGCCAGGCCGATGCCGCTGCCATAGCTGCTGACGCCCCGGATCGTGCCGAAATTGCCGATCGATCCGCTACCCGAGATCAGCACACCGTCCCGGGCTCCCGAGATCAGCGCGCCCTGCATATTGCTGACACGGCCTTGACCCGACAGATGGATGCCCCCCGCGGAGGCGCCGGTCCCGACGATCGTGCCGTAGTTGGCGACGGTCGCGGCGTTGTAGCCGACATTGATTGAGACGCCAGCAAAAGCCGCCGAGATCAGCGCCGACGCCGCGCTCACGGCACCGTTGATTACCGTCCCGGCGCCGGTCATATAGACGCCGCGGGCGTATAAAGAATGCTCGGTCGTTGCGGCGGCGATCGTGCCGAGATTGGTGACCGTGCTGGTCACGGCGCCGGTCATCACCACGCCGAGTTGGTCGCCCATTATCCGGCCGCTCTGCGCGTTGCCGACCTTGCCGCCGCCTGAGAGGACGACGCCGGTTGCTGCTATTCCTGTTCCGGCGATCGTCCCGTAATTGTTGACAGTCGCTGCATCGCTTTCGATGTGAACGCCGCGGCCCACTCCGGCGATCAGCGCTGAAGTTGCGTCTGTGGCCCCGTTGACGACGGCGCCCGCTCCCGCGATGTAGACGCCGAGACTGTCGCTCCCGGTTGCCGCGATCGTGCCGAAATTTGCCACCGCAGCGGGGGCGGTGCCGTAAATGAAGATGCCGCGGCGACCCGCGATGATCGCACCCGAATTGCCGACAGTGCTGGCGGCGCCGCCCGCCATTCGGATCCCGGCATAGCCACCGACGATCAACCCACCCGACGCGTTCGCGACATCGCCACCGCCGGCTACAACAATGCCGCTACCGGCGGTGGCGGTTGCTCGGATCGTACCGAGATTGCTGACCGCTCCGGTGCCGTTTTGCCGTATCAGCACGCCATCGGCGCCCGCGATCAGCGCGCCCTGCGCATTGCTGACGCTCCCGCCGGACACGTTGATCGCGGCGCCGAAACTGCCCGTTGCTCGGATCGTGCCGAAATTGGCCACCGTCGCGGCATAAGCGCCCTCGATCCTGACGCCGGCGTAGACTCCGGATATCAGCGCCGATGCGGTGTCCGTCGCGCCGTTGACGACCGTTGCAACGCCGTCGATGTAGATGCCGGTCGGGTACAAGCCGCCGCCGAATGTCCCGGTACCGGCGATCGTGCCGAAATTGCTAACCGTGCTGGCCGCCGCGCCAGCCATCGCGATCCCTTTCGACGCGGCGGAGATCAGCGCGCCCGCCGCGTTGGCGACATGGCCGCCCGACAGACGTATGCCGTCCGCAACCGCGCTCGTGCCGGCGATCGTGCCGAAATTGCTGACCGTGCCGGTGGCGCCGCCGTCGCCCGCCATCCCGAGACCGACAAGCGCGCCGGCGATCAGCGCGCCCGCCAGGTTCTCGACCCGGCCGCCGCCCGAGAGGTAGACGCCCTGAGCATAGCCGTCGGTTGCTTCGATCGTGCCGAAATTGCTGACCGTCGCGGCATCGGCGAAGATGCCTATCCCCAACCGGCCGCCGCGGATCGTGCCGTAATTGACGGCCGTGCTGGCCGCGTTCGACATACCGACGCCGACAAAGCCGCCGGCGACCACCCCTCCCGCGCCGTTGGCGATGGTGCCCCCGCCCGCCAAATTGATCGCGGTGCTGGCGGTGCCAGTGGCGCTGATAGTCCCGAAATTGCTGATCGTGCCGATGGACGAGACGGCGATACCGTCCCCGGCGCCCGAAATGAGTCCGCCCGCGGCGTTGCTGACGGTGCCGCTGTTGAACAGGCGGATCGCGCTGCCGGAAATGCCGCCGGCAATCGTCCCGAAATTCGTTATCGCCGCAGAGCTGCCGGTGCTTCTGATGCCGGTATAGGAGCCGGAGATCAGCGCCGATACCGCATCCGCCGCACCGTTGACCACCGTGCCGGCGCCGCCGATATAGATGCCGACCGGGTAGAGGCCGGGGGCTGCCGTGCCGCTACCGGCGATCGTGCCGAGATTGCTCACCGTGGCGCCCCCGGCGCCCGCGATCGCGACGCCGCCTCCGATGCCCGATATCAGCGCGCCCTGGGCATTCCCGACACTGCCGCCGCCCGCCAGGAAGATGCCGCTGCCGGATTCGCCCGTGCCGGCGATAGTCCCGAAATTGCTGACGCTACCGGTGCCCTCGATTCGCAGGGCCGTCGCGCTGCCTGCGATCAGTGCTCCGGTCGAACCGCTTTGTCCATTGGTGACGACGCCGCTTGACTCCAGGCGAATGCCATTGGACGAAGAAAGCGTCGGATTGCCTTGGACCGTGCCGAGATTGTGGATCGACCAGACCGCCGCGCTGGTGCCGTAGACCGCGTCGCCGCCATAGGCCGCCGTGTTGTTGAGGACGTACCCCTCGGCGGTAATCGTGACCGGGCTCTGCGGCGTCCCGGTAAGGCCGATACCGCCGGTGATCGTGCCGTCAATGTAGGTACCGTCGCCAAAGGCGGCGGGCCTCGGGCCGATCGCGCCGACGGCTCCGAAATTTACGACATCCCGATCCGCCGGCCAATCCGCCGGATAGTTGCGGTACTCCGCATCGCCGCTGCTCGACGTCGATCTGTTTGTAGCGAACTCCCGCCGCGCCGCGGTCGCCTGGATCCGCCCCAGGCTGAAAAGACTGATGCCCTTGCCGAACCCCCCAGGCATGTGCGCAATCCCCTATAGGCACTGCGCGAATTTACCTCTGCCCGTTCCGGTTAAGCCAGCAGCGTGATCGCGGAGATGCGGCGTTGGGGCGCGATTGCGCGGACCGACTGGCCGTGAAGCCGGGCGAAGGCCTGGGCAAAGCTCTCGGGCTCGGCGTTGAGGATCAGCGACGGCGAACTCCGCGGGCGTGATCGAGTTGTCGGGGAAAAAGATCGACGCGCCGAATTCCTTTGCTGGCCCCTTGCCCGGTGTCCGCCGCAATCCTAGGGTCTAGGGGCCAACATAGCCGATGGGAGGGTCCGCCATGTCCGACAACCTGACGCCGCGCATCGAGCAGTTCGCGCCGGAGCTGGAGAAGATCATTTCGACCTCGGAGCCGATCGAGCACCTCGCCGATGGCTTCGGCGGGGCGCAGGGGC
>CAMATN010000089.1 GCA_945861155.1 Rhizobium sp. Q54 | reverse complement strand
CCACATCAGCGGCCTCCCCCAAACCAAGCCGCCTCCCTTGAATCATAAATGATTCCTACGAATCAAGATGTTTGCGGACAGACACTAACCTCCGCACTATCGAAGAACGGTAGAGACCCGATAACCATTAGGCCACCGGCCACGACCAGCAGAATCGCCACTATTTTTGCCATGTTGCACCCCCAAGCCCAAATGTCTCAGCATATGACCTATCAATCGACCCAGGTCAACGATCCCTTTACCAAAGATAGTTTCTCAAATCACTTAGGTGAATAAGGATAGAAGAGATGGTTTGGGGATAGTCCGCGTGCAATCGAGGGCGTTTGGGACTATAGGTCGTAGGGTGGAAAAGCGCAGCGCATTCCGCCGCCGGGCCGTGGGCCAATCGGCTGGGCTTGGGGGAATGCGCTGCGCTTTTCCACCCTACACGGCTTGACTAGGTGAGGAATGGACAAGACATCGGCATCCTCCATAGTTACATCTGTTGTAGAATTAGGTGATGCTTTGAACGATATCGATGCTCTTCTGCGAAGTATTCCTGATGAAGGAGAGCGAAAGGCGCTATTAGTCTCGCTTGGGAATATCATGGCTGAGCTGTATACTGGTTTAATTCGACCGATTGTGCATCAGCACCCAGACTTGGATCCCGATAAATGAAGCACATCGTTGCGGCCTGCTCCCAATCTTAGATGACCGACGAGGACAGCTTTTCCGGCCGCGTGCGCCGCTATGCGCGGGTCGGCAGCGCAATGGGCGGGCTGGCGGCGCGGCTGGCTGGGGAGCGCTATCTCGGGGTGCCGATCGATCGCGACCGCCATGCGGCCGATTTGAAGGCGGCGCTCGGCGGCATCAAGGGGCCGCTGATGAAGGTGGCGCAGCTCCTCGCGACGATCCCCGACGCGCTGCCCGAGGAATATGTCCGCGAGCTGGTCCAGCTCCAGGCCAACGCGCCGGCGATGGGCTGGCCGTTCGCGCGGCGCCGCATGATGGGCGAATTGGGGCCGGACTGGCAGAGCCGCTTTGGCAGCTTCGAGCATACCGCCGCGCGCGCCGCCTCGCTCGGCCAGGTGCATCGCGCGACCGCGCTCGACGGGACCAGGCTCGCCTGCAAGCTCCAGTACCCCGAGATGGGCTCGGCGGTCGAAGCCGATTTGCGCCAGCTGAAACTGGCGATGAACATCTACGAGCGCTATGACCGCACCGTCAGCACGGCCGACATCCATGCCGAGATCGCCGACCGGCTGCGCGAGGAATTGGATTATGGGCGCGAGGCCGCGCATATCAGGCTCTACCGCGAGATCCTGAAGAACGAGGCCGGGGTCGCGGTGCCGCGCCCGATCCCCGAATTGTCGACACGGCGGCTGTTGACGATGACCTGGCTCGACGGCGGCCCGATCCTCGAATTCGCGCAAACCGCGTCGCTCGACGAGCGCAACGAGATCGCGCTGCGCATGTTCCGGGTGTGGTACGTGCCGTTCTATTATTACGGCGTGATCCACGGCGACCCGCATCTGGGCAATTACACGATCGCGCCCGATCGCACGGTCAACCTGCTCGATTTCGGCTGCGTCCGAGTGTTCCCGCCGAGCTTCGTCAAGGGTGTCATCGACCTCTACCATGCGTTAGAGCGCCAGGATCGCGAGCTGGCGGTCGAAGCCTACCGCAGCTGGGGGTTCGGCGAATTGTCGCACGAGATGATCGAGGTGCTGAACCGCTGGGCGACCTTTGTCTACGGGCCGCTGCTCGACGATCGGGCGAGGATGATCCAGGAAAAGGCAAATACTGGCGCCGATGGGCGCGCGATCGTCGACAGCGTGCACCGCGACCTGCGCCGATTGGGCGGCGTCACGCCGCCGCGCGCCTTCGTATTCATGGACCGGGCCGCGGTCGGGCTGGGGTCGGTGTTCCTGCACCTTAAGGCGAAGGTGAACTGGCACCGGCTGTTTCACGAGCTGATCGACGATTTCGACGAAGCGCGGCTCGCCGCGCGCCGAAAGACGGCGCTGGCCGATGCCGGGGTGCCGCCGTCGGTCTGACGCGCCTTCCTTGTCAGCGATTATAAATGGCGGGTGCTGTCGCGGTAGCGCCGGTTCATCACCCGCAGCCGGCGCGAGATGACCCGCAGCACGGTGATCGAAAAAGCCGGGGCGTTCGCCACCAGCGACAGAAAGCGCGGCACGTCGATCTCGACCAGCTCGCAGTAAGTGCCGGCGATCGCCGTCGCGCTGCGCGGCATGTGCTCTTCGATGATCGCCATTTCGCCGATCAGGCCGCCGTCGCGCACCGTTTCGAGGATCGTGCTGCCGCTCAGGATGCGCAGCGTGCCGTGCTTGACGATGTACATCGCGTTGGCGTCGTCGCCCTCGCGGAACAGCACCTCGCCCGGCTTCAGCGCGATCGTGTTGGCGTCCTCGCAAGCGGCCAGGATCTCTTCGATGGCGATGTCTTTGATCATGTCCGCTTCGGATAATGCTCGCCGCAGAATGGAGCATCGGCGGGCGCGGCCGCAAGGGGCAGTGCCGTTCAACCCCCCGTCCACCCGGTCGATAATCGGGCTTTTTAGATTTTTCCGACCGCCGCGAGGAGGCTAGCCTCGGTCAGGATCTGCGGCAGGACGGTCGGCGCGCCGGCCTTGTCGTAAAGCACATAAAGCGGCACGCCGCTGCGCCCGAATTGCTGCAAAAACGCGGTGATGTCGGGATCCCGCCGTGTCCAGTCGCCCTTTAGCGCGACGATGCGGCGCTCGGCGAAGGCGCGGCGCACCGCTTCGCTGTCGAGCGAGGTGCGTTCGTTGACCAGGCAGGTGATGCACCACGCGGCGGTCAGGTTGACAAAAGCCGGTCGCTGCTCGGCGGCGAGCCGGCCCAGAAGTTCGGTGCTGAACCGCTCATAGCCGAGCCCGCCCGCCGTCACGGCCGCGATCCCGGCGGGCGACGCGGCGGGCGCCAGCGTCGCCGCGACGACAGCCGCCGCGGCAAGACCGCTCAGCGCGAGGCCACCGCCGATCGAGCGCGCCGGCGCGGCGAGCAATTGCGTCCGGCCATAAATCCATACCGCAAAGCCCACGAGCACCAGGCCAAGGAGGGCGATAAAGGCGTCGCCCGGCGCGACTTCCTGGATCAGCACCCACACCAGCCACGCGACCGTGCCGTAGAGCGGGAACGCGAGCAGCTGCTTGAACCAGACCATCCACCTGCCGGGACGCGGCAACATCCGGGCGATGCCGGGGACCGCCGTCGCCAGCACGACCGGCGCGGCGAGCCCCGACCCCAGAGCGATGAATATCGCAAGCGCTTGCGGCGCCGGCGCGGTCAGCGCAACCCCGAGCGCCGTCCCCATGAACGGGGCGGTGCACGGGGTGGCGACGATCGTCGCCAGTATTCCGGTGGCAAAGGCGCCGGCAAGCCCGGTCCGGTCGGCGAAGTTTCTGCCGATATTGCCGAGCCCGGCGCCGAACTCGGCGACTCCGGATAGGCTTAACCCCATCGCGAACAACAGATAGGCCAGCGACGCGACGACAACCGGCGATTGCAGCTGAAACCCCCAGCCGATCGCTTGGCCGCCGGCGCGCAGCGTCAACAACAGGCTGCCGAGCAGCGCAAAGCTCAGGATCACGCCGGCGGCATAGGCGATGCCGTGACGCCGCTGCTCGGCGCGATGGACCGACTCGGCAAGGCCCAACAGCTTCAGCGACAGCACCGGAAACACGCACGGCATCAGATTGAGGATAATGCCGCCGGCAAACGCGAGCAGCAGCGCCTGCCACCATCCGACAGCGGGTTCGCCCGGAGCTGGCGCGGGCGTCGTGCGCTGGGGCGCGCTGATCGCGTACGCCCGCTCGGCGCCGTCGGCACTGCGCACAGCCAGGACGCCGTCGAGGGTCGTCGGCAAGCTCGCCAGCGGGCCGCTCGCCCGGCTGAGCACCAAGTCGAGGCCGCCGGCGCGCGGCTGCTGCCGCGGCTCGGCCGCGGCGTCGACGACATTGCTGTCGAACGGGAAAAACGCGGCGGTCGGCCGATCGATGCCGGCAAGCGCCGCCTCCGGGATCGACAGTCGCAGCTCCGTCGCCGACACCGCGACACGGGTCTCGAACCCGGCCGCTTGCGGCAGGCGGTCGCGGGCGGCGGCGAACAGCGCGGCGACCGCCGGATCGGGCGGCGCCGGCTCGGCGGTCACCGGCAGGTCGAGCGCCAGTGTCGCCTCGCCCGGGATGCAGATGTCGGAACAGACGAGCCAGCTGGCATGCGCCGCGATGCGCACGGCGCCATCAATGGTCGCGTCGGGTGGCGCGGCGATCGGCGCCAGCAGGTCGACCGAGCCCGAATAGCCGTAATTGCCGATCGTCCCGACCACAAATCGTCGCGGCGCCGGCCAGGCGATGTCGCCGGCGCCGAACCCGGTCGGCAAGGTCCAGGCGATCTCGGTCGGCAGCCCGGAATCGCCGGGGTTGCGCCAGTAGACATGCCAGCCCGGCGCGATGTCGAGATGCAGACCGAGCCACAGGGTCCGGCCCGGCGCGATCGAACCGGATTCGGCAACGAGCCGCGCCGCGACCGGGTCGGCGATTGCGGCGGCTCCAAGGGCGCGGACCGGCGCGGCGATCGCGAACGCCATCGCCATGACGCACAGCAAGCTGCGGAGATTTGCCCGGATCCGCATCGTTTGCGCTGCTTTCATGCCGATCGAGCTGTCATTCCCGTTTTACCATCCCGGAGCCCGCCGCGACGCGGTCGCCTCGATGACGCAGTACCGGCGAGATTTCAAAGTCAAATCGTGCGATCCGCGGGCCAAAGCCCGGCATGGCCGGCAACGACATAATGGTCGCGAATGGCGCGCTACGCTATCTTATGCCGGTTGCAAGGGCCGGAAGGATGATTGATGGGTCGATATTGTACGCTTGCCGTCGGCGGGCGCCGGTTGCGCCGCGCGGTGCTGGCGGCGGCGCTGGCGGCGGTGATAGCCGGCTGCGCCGGGGGGCCTGCCGACACCGCATCGCTCGCTGCCGCCGACAACGACCCGGCGGAGCCGGTCAACCGGGCGGTTTTCGACGCGAACATGGCGGTCGACCGCGCGATCGTGAAGCCGGTCGCCGAAGCCTATCGCGATAATCTGCCGGCTGAGGTGCGCGAGGGAATCCAGAATGCCGCCGCCAATCTCAATGAACCGTTCGTCGCGGCCAACGATGTGCTGCAAGGCAATTTCAGTCGCGCCTGGACGTCCGTGAGGCGCTTTGCGGTCAACACGACGGTCGGCATCGGCGGTGTCGTCGACCGGGCCAAGGATTTGGACCTGCCGCCGCATTCCACCGATATCGGCCAGACCCTCGCGACATGGGGGGTCGGCGAGGGACCGCATGTACATCTTCCGGCACTGGGGCCGTCAAATGTTCGCGACGCGGCCGGCACCGTGGCCGGATTTGTCCTCAATCCGCTGGCCATCACCGGCTACGGGCGCGTGACCACCCTTTCATACGCCCGCGGCGGCGCCGATTTCATCGACACGCGGGTAACCCATCTGAACAGCCTGGACGAAATCGAACGCACCTCGCTCGATTTCTACGCGACCCTGCGCAGCGTCGCTCAGCAGCGCCGTCAAGCCGAGATCGAAAAGGCCAAGCGCGGCAGCCCCGGCAAGTAGAAGACCGACGCCGTCCCGAACGGATACCGTGGTTGCGGCGGACCGCGTGCGCTATCCTCGTCCGCGCGTCGCAACGATCAATCATCGCAGAGCCGGGAGGGCCGCCATGGACGACCGCCGCACGCTTGCCGTCGATATTGGCGGCTCCGGCATCAAGCTGGCCGTGCTCGACGGCAGCGGGCAGATGATCGGCAAACGCGTGCGCGTGCCGACTCCGCCGCCTCCGGTCGCTCCGGCGGCGCTGGCGGACCTTATCGGCGCGGCTGCTGTCGGGTTTGGCGATTTCGATCGGGTCTCGGTCGGGTTCCCCGGCGCGGTGCGCGACGGGCGCGTCTTGACGGCCGCCCATCTGGGCAACGAGTTGTGGGCCGGCGTCGATCTGCAAAAAATGCTCGGCGAGCGCTGGGGCAAGCCGGTGCGGGTCATGAACGACGCCGACGTGCAGGGCTTCGGCGCGATCCGCGGCGCGGGCATCGAAATGGTGCTGACCCTGGGGACCGGGGCCGGCACCGCGATTTTCCAGAATGGCCGCATCATGCCGCATCTGGAGCTGGCGCATCACCCGGTGCGCGGCAACAAGACCTATGACCAGTACGTCGGCAAGGCGGCGCTGGAGGAGGTCGGGAAAAAAAAATGGAACAGGCGGGTCATGCGGGTCATCGAGATCCTGCGCCGGCTGGTCAATTTCGACCATCTCTATATCGGCGGCGGCAATGCCAAACGCATCGGGTTCGAGCTGCCCGGCGATGTCACGATCGTCCCCAACAGTCGCGGGCTGACCGGCGGCTTTGCGTTGTGGCGCGCCGAGACGGCTAACGAGGCGGGCGCTGCCGAAATGCCCGGCCGCCCGGCTTCGGACGCCAGCGTCGCGAGCCCGGAGGCGCCGATGCCGGCCACCCTTCCTGCCGGCGCCGGCTTGGCGGCGTTGCCGCCGGAGGGTGGGCCGCCTGAGGGTGGGCCGCCGGGCGGGCATCGTCGCACGCTCGTCGCCTCGCAGCCGCAAACCGCGGTGTCGTTTGCGATCCCCGAGGGCGCCTGCGACTGCCATGTCCATGTTTTCGGCGCTGCGGCCGAGTTTGCGTTTGTCGCGGGCCGCGGCTACACCCCACCGCCGGCGAGCGCGGCCGAGCTGTTGGCGCTGCAGCAGGCCCTGCGCCTGTCGCGGGTCGTCATCGTCCAGCCGAGCGTCTACGGCACCGATAATTCCTGCACCCTCGACGGCATGCGCCGGCTCGGAGGCCGCGCCCGCGGGGTCGCGGTGATCGACGACAAGACCTCGAACGCCGCGCTCCACCAGATGCACCAGGCCGGCATCCGCGGTGTGCGGGTCAATCTCGAAACCGCCGGCGAAACCGATCTCGACGCGGCGCGGCACAACCTCGCCGCCGCGGCCGATCGCGTGGCGCCGCTGGGGTGGCACGTCCAGGTCTACACGCGGCTGTCGGTGATCGCCGGATTGAGCGAGGAGATCGCTCGGCTGCCGGTGCCGGTTGTGTTCGACCATTTCGGCGGCGCCCAGGCGGCGGGCGGGGTGGCTCAGCCGGGGTTCGCCGCGTTGCGCGTCCTCGTTGGCGCCGGACACGCCTATGTCAAAGTGTCGGCGGCCTATCGCAGCTCTGAAAACGCGCCGAGCTATGACGACATGGCGCCGCTGGCGCGTGCGCTGATCGACGCCAACCCCGGGCGCATCCTCTGGGGCACCGATTGGCCGCATCCGCACGCCGCGCCGCAGGGGAGCGAGCTCGACGAATTCGCCCCCTATTACGACATCGACGACGGCCTGGCGCTGAACCAGCTGAGATCCTGGGCGCGCAGCACGGCAATCCGCCGCAGAATCCTGGTTGAGAACCCGGCCCGACTCTACGATTTCTAGACGGGGTTCAGGCGCATTGCCGAAGCGGTGTTTGGGTCTGCTCGGGCTCTTGTTCGTGCTGGCGCTTGCGGGGTGTGCGTCGGAGCGCCGGCCGAGCACGCGGGCGGCAGGTCAGCCCGACGACATCCATGTCCCGCCATTTGCACGCTGGCCCTACCAGCGCTTTTCGCGCGAGGCGGCGGTACAGATCGCGATGCGCGAATGGCGCGCCTTCGGCCAGCCGGTCGTCGTCAAGCATGGCGAACTGGCGGGCGACCCGGCGTCTGGCAACGAGCGCACCGAGGGGCTGTGGCAGCGGATCGGCGAATATTGGTGGCTCGGCTTGCCATTTGGTGCGTCCGAGCAGGGCTTTACCGGCAAGCACAACCAGAACGGCACGGTGTTTTCCGCCGGGCAGGATACCGGTTACGCTTGGTCCGCGGCGTTCGTCGCCTATGTCATGCGCATGGCCGGGGCCGGGCAGCGCTTCCCGTATTCGGCGACCCATGCCGATTACATCAATGCCGCAAGGCAGCGCGGAACGGCCGACCGCTCGCCGCTGGCGATCGCCGCGGAGCGGCCCGAAAGCTACGCCCCGCAGCGCGGCGACCTGATTTGCATGTGGCGCGGCCGCCGCCCGATCCGCTACGACGAGCTGCCGACCGGGCGGTTCGCCGGCCATTGCGACATCGTCGTCGCGCTCCGCCCCGGCCTGATCGACGCAATCGGCGGCAATGTCGACGATTCGGTCGCGATGAAGCGCGTTCCAACAACAACCGATGGTCGCATCGCCGATTCCGACGGGAGGGCGCTCGACCCCGATCACCCGTGGTTCGTCGTGGTCCGCGTCGCCTACGACATCAATTGAAGGCCGGCATGAACTCAGCGCGCCGAGGCGCTGAGCGCGGCGATGACTTCGCGGGCGCGGCCGCCGTCGATCATCGCCTCCTGCAGGTACGGCTCGCGATCGAGCACGCGGCGATAGACTGCACTGGCGGCGGCCACGATTTCACCGTTTCGGGCGAGTAGCGCGTCGCCGAATTCGAGAATGCGCAGATTGGGCCAGGCGCGCGGCCGCATCCGCGCCACCGCGTCGAGCACGTCCTGGGCCGGCAGTTCGGGATGCGCCTGCGCCAGGATCAGCGCCGCCGACGCGGTCGAGCGCGATACGCCGGCATGGCAATGGACCAGCAGATGGCTCGCCGCAAATTCGTTCAGCTCGCGGCCAAAGGCGAGCAGCTGCACGACATCCTCGCGGGTCGGGGCGAGCCGATCGGGGCCGGGCTCGATGATGTCGTTGAAGCGCAGGGCCAGCCGGCGGTGCGGCGCGAACTGGCCGAAAGCCGGCGGGTCGGGCCATGCCGGATCGAGGATCGACAGGACGTGCGTGACGCCGGCGGCACAGTGCTCGCCGAGTTCCGGGATGCCGCAGATCGTGACCCGAAAAGGCGTGGAGCGGGTTACCATTGTCTCGTTGATCCGGAGAGCGCGAGCGGGAAGCCCTAGTTTGCAAGGCTGGAGCATAATCGACGTCGGATCAAGACCGATCGCCGCACGAATTTGGTGCATTACGCTTGCGACGCCGCAATTTATGCGCAAATTTTCGCCAGTTGGCCAGGGCAGAGGGGATGGATATGACCGGACCGGTATTGACGCGGCGCTCCGTGCTAAAGACGACGGCGCTCGCGACGGGCGCCCTGGCGCTGCCCTTTGTCCACGGCGCGCATGCCGCCGGCAAATTGACGGCATTCTTCTGGGATCACCCGACGCCGAGCGTGCCTCCGGCAATGCGCAAATTGTGCGAGACCTGGGCAGCGCGGGAGAAGGTCGATTTGCAGATCGATTTTGTCAGCACCAACGGCGACAAGATCCTGCTGACGCTCGCGGCCGAAGGGCAGGCGCGCTCCGGGCACGATGTCGTGACCATCCCGAGCTGGTACGTCTCCGGCCAGGTCGAGCGCCTCGAACCGGTCGACGATCTGATCGCCCAGCTGACCCAGCAGAATGGCAAGATCGATCGGACCGCGGAATATCTCGGAAAATTCGACGGACACTGGGCCGCGCTGCCGGTTTCCAGCGGCAGCCCGACCCTGCCGGCCTGCGCCCGCATCGACCTGATGCAGCAGCACGCCGGTATCGACATCACGAAAATGTACCCCGCCGGGGCGCCGCCGAATGCCGAGCTGACGGACAAATGGAACTGGGAGAATTTTCTGATCGCGGCCCGGAAATGTTTTGCCGCCGGCTATCCGTTCGGGTTGCCGCTCGGCGTGACGGCGGATTCTGTCGATTGGGTCGGCGCCCTGTTCGCCAGCTACGGCGCCGAACTGGTCGACCGCGACGGCAACATCACGGTCAATTCCGAGCCGGTCAAGACGGTGCTCGATTATTTCAAGCGGCTCGTCCCGGTCCTGCCGCCCGAGGTGTTTGCCTGGGACAACGCCAGCAACAACAGGTACCTGGTCTCCGGCAAGGGCTCGCTGATCCTGAACCCGCCTTCGGCCTGGTCGGTGGCGGTGCGCGACGCGCCCAAGATCGCCGAGCAGCTGTGGACTTTTCCGCCGCCAAAGGGGCCGAAGGGCCGGATCGAAGCCGGCATCCCTTGGTATTGGGGCATCTGGAAATTCGCGCAGAACAAGCCGGCGGCGAAGAGCCTCTTGATGTTTCTGTCGCAACGCTCCTCGGTCGAGGCGCTGCTTAATGCCAGCCACGGCTACGATGTGCCGCTTTACGACAAATTCCGCGACTTCAGCATCTGGGCCGAGGAAGGGCCGCCCAAGGGCACGCTGTACAACTATCCGCCGCGCGGCGATGTCGAGCTGTCGATCTCCTGCGCGCCGGCGCCGCACCGAATGGCCAACCAGATGTATGCGCAGGGCACGATGACAAAGCTGATTGCCCGCTGCACCCAGCGCGGCGAATCGATCGACAAGGCAATCACCTGGGCCGAGCAGGAAATCGAAGGATTTCGACGCGCTTAGACGCCGGGCCGTGGCTGGCCTTTATTGTTTATCGTGGAAGCCGTGAATGACGGATGCGAGGAGCTTGTTCTCGACGCTGTCGATCGGTTCGGCCGAGCGCGCCGATTCCGGCCCATGCTGACCGGGTTGACGAGGGGCGGTGGCCGGGTGTCCCCGATCGTGATCGGCGGCGACCGAGCCGAGCCGAGCCGAAATATGCTGCACCAGACGCTCGCGCTGCCGCCGGATTCTGACGATGTCGTCCTTCAACCCCTCGATCACACCGACATTCTTGGTGCGTTGGGCGGCGACAAAGCGCAGGCGCAGAGTGCTCAGGCGATCACACAGCACCTCCAACTCGCGCCATTCATGAGACAGCATCGCAACCTCGTAACACCACGCGGCAATTTAGCCGAACGTGATTTCAAAATGGTTAACGCACAAGGGGGCGCATCGCGCTGCCCGGAAAGGCGCCTAATCCAGTCGGGCGCCGTAGCGGTGGACGTGGTAGGGCTGGCGGGCCAGACCCGGGCAATAGCTGCCGACCACCGGCGCCAACGCCTCGTATAAGCGGCGGTTATCGGCGTTGGCGGCGGCGAGCCGCTCCTTCGCAGCCATCGCGCGGTCGCGCAACCGCGCCAGATCGACCGTCAGTACCCGGCGATTTTCGACGACCATGCGGCCGCCGATCATCACGCTGTCGACCGCGGTGCCGTCCTCGCAATGCACCAGCTGATTGACCGGGTCGTTGAGCGGCAGCCAGTTCGGGTGGTCGAGGTCGAGCATTACAAGGTCGGCCTTGTAGCCGGGCGCAATCCGCCCAATCCGGTTGCCGAGGCCGAGGATCGCGGCGCTGCCCTCGGTCGTCGCCAGGGCCGCCTCGCGTGTCGTCAGCCAGCGCTGCCATTCCGGCCCCTGCACCTTCGAGACGAATGACGCCAGCCGCATCGCCTCGTACATGTTCTGGTTGTCGGAGCACGACGCCCCATCGGTGCCGATACCGAGATTGACGCGCCGGTCGAGCATCGCCCGCGTGTCGGCGAGCCCCGACCCCAATCGCATGTTGCTGCCCGGGTTGTGCGCGACCGAGGCGCCGTGGTCGCCGAGCCGGGCCATGTCGTCATGGTCGAGCCAGACACCGTGCGCGACCGTGAAATGCGGGCCCAGCACGCCGAGCCGGTCGAGATGCGCGGTCTGGGTCTGGCCGTAGACGCGCATCCCGGTGACCGCCTGCACCTTGGATTCGGCGACATGGCTGTGCAGGCCGACATCGAATTCGCGGGCCAGTTCGGCGCAGCCCGTGATGAACGCGTCCGAGCAGTGCTGCGGGATCGTCGGCGCCACCGCGGGCCGGATGCAGTCGCGGTCGAACGACCAGTCGCGCAACGCGCCGCGGATCGCCGCCAAGGTCGTTTCGCCGGGCGCCAGCCGCAACCCCGCGACCCGCTCCCGCAACGCCGGCGGCAGCGCATCGGCGAGGCCCGGGATCGCCTCGTAGAAAGTGCGGTCGGCGACCATCGGCGCGATCACCGCCCGCATGCCGACTTCGGCATAGGCCGACGCGACGCGCGCGATGCCTTCAGGGCTCGGCACCGGCCACTCGAAGAACAGATCGTAGCAGGCGGTGCAGCCCTTCAGCACCATCTCGACCGCGCCGAGCTGGGCCGATAAGTGCATGTCTTCGGCGCCGCGATTGCCGCCGAGCCAGGGCGCCGCCGTCAGCAGCAATTCCAAGGTCCAGCGGTCGCCCATCCCCTTGGCGAGATTGCCGTGGCTGTGGGTGTGCGCGTTGATCAGGCCGGGATGGATCAGCCGGCGCGCCGCCGATATCGCGCGCGCCTCGGCCGGCGCGGCCATGCCGGGCGGCCCCAACTCGCGGATCGTGTCGTCCTCGATCAGGATATCGGCCGGGTTCGCCGTGCCGGCGCGAATGTCGAGGACCAACCCGCCGCGCACGATCGTGTACGCCATCGGAGAGCCTCCTCCTTTATTCAATGACCTCGTCGGCGCGGGCGAGAAATGCCCGCGGAATTGTGAGGCCAAGCGCGTTGGCGGTTTTCATGTTGATGACCAGCTCAAACCGCGTTGGTTGCTCGACCGGCAAGTCGGCGGGCTTGGCGCCCTTCAGGATCTTGTCTACGAAAACCGCGGCCCTCCGGTACAGCTCGGCCCCTGCGAACCCATAGCTCATCAGCCCGCCTTCGTCGACGATGAAGCGATTGATAGAAACGGCCGGTATCTGATACTTCAATGCCAGCTCGGCGGCGCGTTTGGTCGGCAGGCTGGGCTGCACGATGACGGCATCCGGCCGCGCTTTATCCATTGCCGAGAAAGCCGCATCGAGCTCGTCGACGCTGCCGATCATTATCGCGTCGATCGTCGTCCCGGTGGCTGCGCCACCAAGTCGGATCTGTTCGAGAAACGGCTTGGAAAAGGGGCTGGGGGCATCGACCAGCGCGGCGATGCGTCGAGCCGACGGCACCATGTCTCGGATCAGTTCGACGCATTTGCCCGCCAGTTCCGCGCCCACGGCGGCCATACCGGTGACATTTCCGCCCGGCCGGGCGAGGCTCTCGACAAGGCCGGTTTCAATCGGATTTCCGGCGAGCGCCATGACGATCGGAATTTCGCGCGTCGCCTGCTTCGCAGCATGTGCGGCCTGCGTGAACCAGGTCACGATCAGATCGACTTTGATCCGCACCAGCTCTGCCGCCAATTCGGGAAGTCGGCTTGCTTGTCCTTCGTCCGATCGGAACTCGAACCGAACGCTTTGCCCCTCGACGTAACCGAGCGCGCGCAACTCCTGTTGAAACAGCTGCCAGAATTGTTGCGAACCGGGAGCCCCGACCACCAGAACGCCGATGGTCGGCACTTTTGGCCGTTGCGCGGCACCGGCGAGCGGCCAAAAGGCCGCCGCGCCGCCAAGAAAGGCGAGCAAGTCGCGCCGCCTCATCGTGTTCGCCCTCCAGGCTTAAACCCGGCGTACCGGCGCCGGGTATTGCGCCACGACCGGATCGGCGGTCAGCAGCATAATGCCTTCGACGACGCTCTGCGCCACGAGCATCCGATCGAACGGGTCCTTGTGCAGCGGCGGCAGATTGGCGACCGCCACGGCATGCTCGCCGGTGATCGACAGCTCGCGGTACCCGTTGTCGAGCAGGCCTCGCCGCAGCAAACGCGCGTCAACCTGGAAATCATTGCGTCGAAGACTGCGCTTGATTGCGGCCTCCCATATGCTCGCGGTGCTGAAAACGAGCTCATTCTCCGGGTCACCGATCAGGTGCCGTGCCTGCGCCGAGAGCCGCCTCGACTGGCTCACTGTCCACAGCAGCAAGTGGGTATCGAGCAAGAGTCTCACTTGTCGCCGTAAAACATCTCTTCGATCTCGGCCGCGCCCATTGTGTCGAAATCGTCCGGAACCTCGATCTGTCCCACGAGGAAATCAAACCGTTTGATCGCAGCGCCAACAGGCGCATCCAGCGGCACCACTTTGACCAGCGGCTTTCCCGCCTTGGCTATGATGAAAGGTTCGCCCTTGGCGGCGCGATCTATCAATCGCGACAGGTGGGTCTTGGCTTCGTGGATGTTGACAATTCGCACACAAGCCTCTCGAATTTAGTCAATTGAACTTAGTTCACTCGTCCATCGAGCGCAAGCGGGTGCCGGCAGGGCAACAATCGCATTTAAGGGAGGCCTCGGCCTCTCGGCCTTTCGTCATCCCCGCGAAAGCGACGCGAAGCGGGAATCCAGGACCGCTGGACTGTGCGGTTGCTCCTGGATGCCCGCTTCCGCGGGCATGACGACCGAGAGACGCCGCTCAAGGCAAATGCGATTGCCCTGCCGGTGCCGGCCACCTCGCCCTGCCTGAGGTATCAGTGTCCCGACGCGCGTCAGGCGCGCCCCACGGAACAAGTCCGTGGGCTGAAGGCCCGCGGGGCGGCCAATCAGTTCGCCGCGAAGCAATAAAGCAGGCCGTCGCCGCCGGTACCGCGCAGATCGGCCTGGCTGCAGCCGCCCTCGGGGCCGCGCGAGGGGTGCGAGGCATTCCACGATTTGGACGCGTCGTCGTCGCGCAGCCCGATGCGGTCATGGTGCCCGACCATCGCCGCGCCTTATGTTCCTCCCTCGCTCAGTTTCGTGCTGCCAGCGGTCCCTTCAGGACCGTTCCGGCATAGTCGCCGGTGGTCTCGCCGTTCTCGAACGCGACCGCGCCATTCACCACCGTCGCCGCGATGCCGTCGGCCTTCTGCACCAGCCGACGCGCGCCGCCCGGCAGATCTTCTTCGACTGTCGGCAGGCGGGGCTTGATGCGCGCCTCGTCGAACACGACGAGATCGGCGGCATAGCCGGTGCGGACGAGGCCGCGACCCGGCAGTTCCCAGGCCGAGGCGTTGTCGAAGGTCAGCATCCGCACCGCCTCTTCCAGCGTGAACTGCTCGCGCTTGCGCACCCAGTAGCTCAGCATGTGGGTTTGCAGCGACGACCCCATCTCCTGACAGACATGCGCGCCGGAATCGGAGAACGTCGCGAGGCTGCGCGGATGTTTCAGCAGCCCGAGCACGTCGTCCTTCGACTCGTTGACGAGCGGCTGGACAAAGACGCGGTGGTCGTTTTCCAGCGCCAGATCGATGATCACCTCGACCGGATGCTTGTTCTGCTGGCGGGCGAGGTCGGCGACGCTCGGGTCGTCCCAATCCGTGTCGAACATCGGGAACAGATTGGCGTAGTCGGGCTTGCGCGGGTCGGTCGTCGCGGCGCCGCCGCCCTGTAACTCGGTGCTTTTCGGCTTCATGCCGGCTTCCGCGGCAATCAGCCGCCGGCGCACCTCCGGGTCGCGCAGACGCTGTTTCTGCTCGGCGAGCGGCAGCGCGCGGATTTCCTTCCACGCCGGCAGCCCATCGAACGGCAGATAGGATCGCAGCGAAAAGATCGCGTTGATCGAACGGGTCGTCGCCTGGCCGTAGGCGCGCCCGCCGGCGGCGACGGTCTCGTCCATCCAGCGCATCTGATAGTCCCACGGGTTCGGATCGACGCCCTGCTTGGTCGCCAGCGCGCCGAACATGATCGGGCGCCCGCTGTCGAGCGCGACCCGGCGCAGGCGCTCGAGAAAGACGCGCTGCGCCTCGCCGCCGGAAATGTCCGGGCCGATCTGGAAGATGCCCGAATTAAGCGCCGCCATCGCGCCGACGAGGCGGTCGATCTCCTCCCATTCGGCGATGCGGCTGGCGACCGGCGACCCGTCCGGCGTGATATGGGTCGAGGCGCGCGAGGTCGAGAACCCGATCGCGCCGGCGCGGATCGCCTCCTCGACCGCATGCGCCATCACAAGCAGATCGTCCTCGGTGGCGGGCTGGTCGAGGCCACGCCTGCCCATCGCGTACATGCGCAGCGCCGAATGCCCGATATACATGCCGTAATTGAGCGCCTTCGGGAGGCGTTCGACATTGGCGAGGTACTCGGGGAAGGTCTCCCAGGTCCAGTCGATACCGGCCATCATCGCCTCGGTCGGGATGTCCTCGACCGCGGTCAGGCAGCGGGCGAACCATTCCCGGTCTTCGGGCTTGCACGGCGCCAGCGCGAACCCGCAATTCCCCATCACGACTGACGTGACGCCGTGCCAGCACGAGCAGCTGCCGATCGGGTCCCAGGCGACCTGCGCGTCCATGTGGGTGTGGCCGTCGATAAAGCCGGGCGACACGATCATCCCGTCGGCGTCGATCGTGCGTTCGGCGGCGGCGCGAATGCGGCCGATCTCGACGATCCGCCCGCCCTTGACGCCGACATCGGCGCGGTATCGCGGCTTGCCCGAGCCGTCCACGACGGTGCCGTTCTTGATTACGAGGTCGAGCGCCATCGCCAATTCTCCCGATGAAATCCGAGGCGGAGCTTCGGAGCATCGCCCGGCCGCGTCAACCGGAAGCGGCGTTGCGAGCCGGTATTCCAGTTCCGCGGGATTCTCCTGGGCGAGAAACCATTGCTGAACCGATGATGCAAGAGCTGGATCGGCGCCCTGCGTCCTTCGAGACGCCCGCTACGCGGGCTCCTCAGGATAAGGTTTTTTTCTTAATGCCATCAATAATTTATCCTCATGCTGAGGAGCGGCCCGGCGAAAGCCGGGGCGCGTCTCGAAGCACGCCGGTTCGCGATGCAACCGTCGATCCGATTTCTTTAGATTTGCCTTTTCCAGGATGACGAGGCGATACGCCGTCCGTTTACGAAGCGGTACCATCACCGCCGAAGTCGAGCGCCACGCGGCGGGCTGGTTCCGGTATCGTCTGGCGGGGGATTGAGGAGCGTCGGATGCCTTTTATCGAGCCGTTATTCGAGGATCGGCGCGAAGCCGGTCGCCGGCTGGCCGCAGCGCTCGACCGATATCGGCAGAGCCGGGCGATTGTCTCGGCCTTGCCGCGCGGCGGCGTGCCGGTTGGCTTCGAGGTGGCGACGGCGCTGAGCGCGCCGCTCGATATCGTGATGGTGCGCAAGATCGGTGCGCCGGGCCAGCCGGAGCTGGGGCTCGGCGCGGTCGTCGACGGCAATGATCCGCAACCCGTGCTGAACGACGAGATCATCCGCAGCGTGCGGCCGCCGCCCGGCTATATCGAGGCTGAAATGCGTCGGCAACTGGCCGAGATCGCGCGGCGGCGGCGGCTCTATGTCGGTGACCTCCCCGCGGTTCGGCTGGACGGCCGAACCCTGATCGTCGTCGATGACGGGATCGCGACCGGGGGCACGGTCAAGGCGGCGCTGCGCGGGCTTGCCCGCCACCGGCCGGCGCTCCTGGTGCTCGCCGTGCCGGTCGCGCCGGCGGACACTCTCGATGATTTGGCGACCGAATGCGATGACATCGTCTGTCTCGCGACGCCCGAGCCGTTCTACGCAGTCGGCCCCTATTACCGCGATTTTGCCCAGACCGACGACGACGAGGTGATTCGGCTGCTGGCCGAAGCCCATCAACGGAGCAACGCGGACGCTTTAGCCTCGACGTAAGTTGGCCGGTTACGGACGACGACCCTGCTTAACCGGCGAACCAGCGCCTCGCTGCGTTGCGCCAGGCGGCAAACCTTGGTTGGGGCTGGCAATCTATCCCGCTGAGGTTGTCGCGCGTGCGCATCAGCACGGCGAGGATTTGTGCATGGCTGGTCTTGGGGTGATCGTTGAACGATTCGAGGCGGCGACACCGTTTGCCCGCAACCTGGCCGATTGCCTCGAGGATCATCGGCTCCAGCATTTCGGCGCCATCGACGGCGCGAACCGCTCCGCGAATGCAAAATCGGCCGTCATGGCTTCTGAGGGCGCCCTTGCACCATTTGTCCGGCGTGGCGAGCAGGTCGATCACCGCATCGATCTCGTGCAAGGATCGATCGGCGACATAAACAACACCATCGAACGGCATCGGATGGCCCTCGCTTGGCATTCGGTGAGGCGTACCCCCTCTTTAACGGCAGGCTTCATACCGGGTTCATCGTCGCTGCGAAAAACTGTCTGCGGCGGCAGGCCGCGAGCTTTTTGGCGCGAGCCGCGCTAAGCTCGGCGCGAGGGCTGGGGAGGGTGCGCATGGCGGGCAGGTATCGGGTCGCGGTCATCGCCGGCGACGGCATCGGTCGCGAGGTGGTGCCCGAAGGCATCGCGGCAATGGAAGCGGCGGCCCGGCGCTACGGCTTCGCGTTCGAATGGCGCGAATTCGACTGGAGCTGCGAGACCTACGCCAAGACCGGGCGGATGATGCCGGAAGACGGGCTCGAACAGCTGCGCCCGTACGATGCGGTGTTTCTCGGCGCGGTCGGCTATCCCGGAGTGCCCGACCACGTGTCGCTATGGGGTCTGTTGATCCCGCTGCGCCGCAGCTTTCAGCAATACATCAATTTGCGCCCGGTGCGTCTGTTGGCCGGGGTCGATTGTCCGCTCAAGAACCGCGCGCCCGGCGACATCGATTTCTATGTCGTGCGCGAGAACAACGAGGGCGAATATTCCTCGGTCGGCGGCCGGGTCTTCGAGGGCACCGAACACGAGATGGCGATGCAGCAATCGGTGTTTACAAAGCGCGGCTGCGACCGGGTCATGCGCTACGCCTTCGAGCTGGCCCGCACGCGCAAGAAGCACGTGACATCGGCGACCAAGTCGAACGGTATCATCCATACGATGCCGTTCTGGGACGAGCGCTTTGCCGCGATCGCGGGCGAATACCCGGACGTCGCGACCGACCAGTACCACATCGACATCCTGACCGCGCATTTCGTGCGCCATCCCGACTGGTTCGACGTCGTCGTTGGCTCCAATCTGTTCGGCGACATCCTGTCCGATTTGGGACCGGCCTGTGTCGGCTCGATCGGCATCGCGCCGTCGGGCAACATCAACCCGGAGCGCGAATTTCCCTCGATGTTCGAGCCGGTGCATGGCTCGGCGCCCGACATCGCCGGGCGCGGCATCGCCAACCCGATCGGCCAGATCTGGTCCGGCGCGATGATGCTCGAGCATTTCGGCGAAACGGCGGCGGCGCAGGCGGTCGAGCGGGCAATCACCGAGGTGCTCGCCGAGGGCGGCACCCGCACCCCCGATCTCGGCGGCAACGCCGGCACCAAGGATCTCGGCGCCGCCATCGCGGCCGCGATCCGGTAACACACCGCGCCGTAGGATGGGTTGAGCGGAGCGAACCCATCCTACAATGACGCGTTTTGGCGCCCTACCGGTTGCGCGGCCAGTCGTCGCGCCACAGGAAGTCGGGGCCGAGCACGTCGAGGCTCGGAGCGCCGATCTGGCCCATTACGAGGTCGATCTCGGTGCGGAAGATGTCGACCGCCTTCTTGACCCCGGGGAGCCCGCCGGCGACGGCGCCGTAGAGCGTCGGCCGGCCGAAGAACACGAACTGCGCGCCGAGGCACATCGCGATCACGACGTCGGCGCCGCGGCGCACGCCGCTGTCGAGCATGATTGTCATGCGGTCGCCGACTGCGGCCTTGATCGCCGGCAATACGTCGAGCGAAGCCGGCGCCTGGTCGAGTTGGCGCGCGCCATGGTTCGATACGATGACCCCGTCGCAGCCGATCTCGGCGGAGCGCACCGCGTCGGCCGGGTGCATGATGCCCTTGACGATCAGGTTGCGCGGGAACAGGCGGCGGTATTTCTCCAGGTCGCGCCAGGTCTGCGCGTGCGCCGGCACCTGCGCGCGGTTGAACTTGACCGTATCCTCGGCGGTGGCGCCCGCCGGCGCGTAGGGCAGCCAGTTTTCGAGCGCCGGAGTGCCGCCGTGCTTGATGTATTCGATGATCCAGCCGGGATGGGTCATCGCCTCGGCGAGCAGGGACGGTTTCAGGCTCAGCGCCGCCCGCATCCAGTTGCCGCGGATATTGGCGAAACCGTTGCGCATGTTGCGCTCGCGCTTTGAATGGACCGGCACGTCGACGGTCAGCACCAGCGACTGCAGCCCGGCATCGGCGGCGCGCCGGATCAGGTCTTCCGAGATGCCGCCGTCGCGCGCCGCGTAGAGCTGATACCAGGCATTGTTCGGCGCGACCCGGGCAGCCGATTCCATCGAATCGTTGCTCGACCCGGACATGATGTAGGGGATATTGGCGTCGGCAGCGGCCTCGGCCAGCATCAGGTCGGCGCCGCGGCGGAACAGCCCGGCGCCGCCGGTCGGCGAAATCCCGAAGGGGCTGGCGAAGGTCTTGCCGAAAATCGTCTGCGACTGGTCGCGCTTCGACACATCGACCAGATAACGCGGCAGCAGCTGATGCTTGTGAAAAGCGGATGTGTTGCGATCCAGCCCGCGCTCGTCCTCAAGCCCGCCCTCGATGAAGTCGAAGGCGACTTTTGGCAGCCGCCGTTTGGCCATGCGGTGCAAATCTTCGATATTGACGGCTTGATCGATCCTCATCGGGCTGGTGTCTCGCTGAAAAGGTGCCATTGATATTCAATAACATGGCCCAATTCAGGGGCTTTCCACAATCCCTTAGTGTCTGTCCGCAAACATCTTGATTCGTAGGAATCATTTATGATTCAAGGGAGGCGGCTTGGTT
>CAMATN010000088.1 GCA_945861155.1 Rhizobium sp. Q54 | reverse complement strand
CAAATGACCTCGTCGATCAAGGATTTGTCGAGAATCTCCGGGATGAACCCGGCGCCGATCCCCTGGATCCTGTTGGGGCCTGGCGGGCCGCCCGACAGGACCGGGCTGTCCTCGGGCTCGACCGCGACGATGCGCAAGCCGGGCTTCCTCGGCTTCAGCACCGAGCCGATCCCGGTCAAGGTGCCGCCGGTGCCGACCCCGCTGACCACGACATCGACCGCGCCCAACGTATCCTTCCAAATCTCCTCGGCGGTGGTGCGCCGGTGGATATCGGGATTGGCCGGGTTCTGAAATTGCTGCGGCATGAAGGCGTCGGGCAGGCCGCGGACGATCTCCTCGGCGCGGGCGATGGCGCCGCGCATGCCTTGCGCCGCCGGGGTTAGTTCAAGCTCGGCGCCGAGCAGCAGCAGCATCTTGCGGCGCTCGACCGACATGCTGTCGGGCATCGTCAGGATCAGCCGGTAGCCCTTGGCCGAGCACACAAACGCCAGCGCGATGCCGGTATTGCCCGAGGTCGGCTCGACGATCACCGTGCCGGGCCTGATATCGCCGGCGCGTTCGCCGGCCTCGATCATCGCCAGCCCGATCCGGTCCTTGACCGAGGAAAGCGGGTTGAAGAACTCGCATTTGCCGAGGATGTCGGCCTTGACGCCGGCTTCGGCGGCAAGCCGGCGCACCCGCACTAGCGGGGTCGCGCCGATCGTGCCGAGAATGCTGTCATAGACGCGGCCGCGGAATTCTCCGGTCGGGGGCTCCGTCGAGACAGCGGTGTCCATCAATGTTCTCCCCGTGAGTGATCGCGCTTCATGTAGCCTCGCTCAGCGCCGGAGGCAACGCCGAGGCCTGTCATTGCGAGGAGCGCAGCGACGAAGCAATCTCGACGGTTTGGAGCGTCATCGGCGCGAGATTGCTTCGCATCGCTCGCAAGACGACAGGCAGCAGCCAGCTGTAGGGCGGGTGTAGCGCAGCGTAACCCGCCATTTTCCCGGGCGCGTTTCTGGCGGGTTACGCTTCGCTCCACCCGCCCTACGGGTGCGCGCAATACTCGTAATAACAGCGGCGGCGCGGCGGCCTCAGATCTCGAAATCGCCGGCCTGCGCCACCCGTCCTTCGATCCCAGCGCGGTGCGCCCGGGAGCACAGCTCCTCCAAGCTCAGCGAGTCGAGCCGGGCCATCGTTTCTTCCTGCAATTCCAGCCAGAGCGGGCGGACGACCTGATGCCCGAGGGCGCTGCCCGCCGGATCGGTGATCGGGTCTTCGCCGGTTTCGAGGTTGCGTACGGTGCGGACGATGTCGCCGAGGCTGATGCGGCGACGCTCGCGCGCCAACCGGTAGCCGCCGCTCGGGCCGCGGATGCCAATCAGGATGCCCTCGCGCACCAGCTCCTGCAGTACCGGTTCAAGATAGCGGCGCGGGATGCCTTCGCGCTTGGTGATTTCGGCCGAGCGCACCGGGGCTGCGCCGCCATTATAGGCGATGTCGAGCACCGCCTCGATCGCGAACAGCAGCCTTTTGGTCAGCCGGATCATGGTGCCTTAGCGGGGCGCAAGATAGCTCAGCGCTGCTATTCCAAGCGCCACCAGGGCCACGACCGTTTGAACAACCAAAACAGTCGCAACATTTGTGTCAATCCAATCTCGTATCTCTCGTCTCCAGCCTGCCGAGCCTGACTGGCCGGAAATTTGCTTGCCGGGTTTATCGTACGGCTTTATCGCTCCCTTGATGTCAAAAATGTGCAGTGAGCAAAATTTTTGGCTTCGATGAAGCGATACGGTACGCTTACCATGGTTAAAGGCAGTGATTAAAAGTCGTCCTTTGTATCCTGGATCGATTTTGGAGGGCGTGTTTGCTATTCCTTTCTCTAACAATGAGACCTTTGGAAGTATTTGGCCAAATCGCCACCTCGGGAACTCAACCCACTCCTCGGTCTCTATTATGACCGCATTTCTCGGTAGGAGCGTGATATCCTGCCCAAGAGCCAGTCCCTGGCCATCCCTATTACGGTGATCGCGGAATATTGCACCCACCCGCAGATCATAGCTCGCGTTGCAATCATTCTGATTAGCCTGTAGCTGATCGGGATCGCTATTGAGGATGAGGATCGCAGAGCCTTCTCGGCTGAAAGCGTCGTTGGACGTCACAACGGAGGGGTTTTCTCCCCAGGCTATCAGCGCAATTACGGACATCGCCAGCCCTGGTCATTATCGGTGGGGTGCCAAGTTCCCGCTTTGTAGCACTTCGGCGATGCGGTCGGCGAGGCGCGCCGCCACCTCGATCTTGCTCATCACCGGCCAGTCTTCGACCAAATCGCCGTCGACCATGTGGATCGTGTTGCGGTCGCCTCCGAAGGTGCCGGTGCCGGGCGAGACATCGTTGGCGAGGATCCAGTCGCAGCCTTTGCGCTTGCGCTTGGCGCGGGCGTTGGCGACGACATTCTCGGTTTCGGCGGCAAAGCCGATGACGAGCAGCGGCCGGTCGTTATGGCGTCCGGCAATGCTGGCGAGAATGTCCGGGTTCTCGACGAGGCGCAGGCTCGGCGGGCCTTTACCGTCCTTCTTGAGTTTCTGACCGGCGGCGGTGTCGACGCGCCAGTCGGAGACCGCCGCGGCCATCACCGCGACATCGACCGGCAGCGCCGCCTCGCTCGCTTCGAGCATCTGCCGCGCGGTCTCGACCGCTACCAGCCGGACCCCGGCCGGGGTCGGCTCCTGGGTCGGCCCCGACACCAGCACCGTCTCGGCGCCGAGCGCGGCGAGCGCGGCGGCGATCGCATGGCCCTGCTTGCCCGAGGAATGGTTCGACAGATAGCGCACCGGATCGATCGGCTCGCGGGTCGGGCCTGACGTGACCAGCGCCCGGCGGCCGGCAAGGCGGCGATCCGGGGCGAGCGCGCGAACGATCGCGGCGAGAATGTCGGCGGGCTCGGCCATGCGGCCGAACCCGACTTCGCCACAAGCGAGGTCGCCCGAGCCGGGGCCGACCCGCATGACGCCGCGCGCCGCCAAGGTCGCGAGATTGGCCTGGGTCGCCGGATGCGCCCACATCATCGCGTTCATCGCCGGCGCGATCAGCACCGGCTTGTCCGAAGCGAGCAGCGTCGTCGCCGCGAGATCATCGGCGAGCCCCATCGCCATGCGCGCGATCAGATCGGCGGTCGCCGGCGCGACGACCAGCAAATCAGCCTCGCGCGACAGCCGGATGTGGCCCATCTCGCTCTCGTCGGTCAGCGACCACAGATCGCCGTAGACCTTGTCTTCGCTGAGCGAGGACACCGACAGCGGCGTCACGAACTGGCGCGCCGCCTCGGTCATCACGCAACGGACCGCGGCGCCGCGCTCGCGCAGCCGCCGGATCAGTTCAAGGCTTTTATAGGCGGCGATGCCGCCCGCGATGATCAGCAGAATGCGCCGTCCCTCGAGCAACTCGCCCTCCACCGCAGCCTCCAGCCGATTATGCGCCCGCCGCGGCGCGAGGGCGAGGGCGATCGGGTTCCGGGTGGTTGGAAGCGCGGGGTGATGATTCGTTAGGCATCGCGACAGAAGTTTTCGAACCAAACCCGCGTTGCGCTGTTTTTCCGCAGAAGCCTTTTTTCTGCATCAGGAGTACGCAATGAAAACCCATCTCGGTCTCGCCCTTATCGGCGCGGCGCTGATCTCCCTGCCGGCCGCGGCGCAAACCACCGTTCCCGCCGATCCCGCCCCGAGGGCGACGACGCAGGCCGCCGCGTCCATCGGCTCCCTCTTCGAGATGAAGGCGGGGCAGTGGCGGGCAAACAAGCTGACCGGCGTCAACGTCTACAACAACGCCAATGAAAAGATCGGCGACGTGAACGAGCTGATCGTCGCCCGCGACGGCAAAATCGAGGCGGTCGTGATCGGGGTCGGCGGTTTCCTCGGCATGGGCGAGCACCTTGCCGCCGTGCCGTTCGCCCAGGTCAAGTGGATGGACGGGCCGCGCGAGCAGACCGTCGGTGCGAGGACGACGACGACCACCACCACCGGCAGCGGCAGCTCGACCGTTCCCGCCGGTTCGCCGGGTGCCTCCACGACGACGACCGATCGTCCGGCCACAACCACGATCACCAGCGGCGATCGCCCGGCGACCACTATCAACACCGAACGCCCGGCAACCATCACCACCACCGAGCGCCCGGCCGCCACCGATCGTCCGATGACCGTCACCACCACCGATCGTCCGGTGACCACCACCACGATGGCTGACCGTAGCACGACGCGCGACGCGTATCGCGGGTACCCGGATCATGCCGTCGTCAACCTGACGAAAGAGCAGCTGAAGGCGTTGCCGGAAGTGCGTTACGCCCGGTAGGGCATAACCCTGACCTAACGCGCCCGTTATCTTGTCATACCGGCGAAGGCCGGTATCCACGGCCACCGTGGGTCCCGGCCTTAGCCGGGACGACGAGGTGGGTGCGTCGGGGTGGCTTAGCGGCCCGCAGCGCTATAAAGAAGGAGCCGGCTCACCGAGCCGGCTTCTTCGCGTGACCGCGTCATGGCCTGCCAAAAATCACCGCCAGGGCGATCGCGACGAGCGCCGCGGCGGCCACCCATAACGGCGCCGCCAGAATCAGCTGGAGGCGCGCGCGGTGCGCGCCCAGCGCGGCGAGGCTCTCGGCGTGCAGCGCGACACCGCCGCGCGACCAGTCGCCGACAATCCGGTCGAGCCCGCGCAACAGTCGCGGAACCTCGTCAATCGCTTCGAGCAAATTGTCGACCTGCTGGCGTACTCGCGCTTCGGGGCCGCGATTGTCGCGCATCCATTCTTCGATCAGCGGGCGCGACAGGCTCCAGATGTTGACCGTCGGATCGAGCCGGCGCCCCACTCCCTCGACCAGCACCATGGTCTTTTGCAGCAGCAGCAATTGCGGCTGGGTCTCCATCTCGAATTGCTCGGTCACCTGAAAGAGCTGCGCCAGCAGTCGCGCGATCGAGATCTCGTGCAGCGGTCGCCCGAGGATCGGCTCGCCGATCGAGCGGCAGGCCTGGGTGAAGGCGTCGATCGAGCGCCGCGGCGGCACATAGCCGGCATCGAAATGCACCTCCGCGACCCGCCGGTAATCGCCGGACAGAAAACCGATCAGCATGTCGGCGAGGTAATAGCGGGTCTGCCGGTCGAGCCGGCCCATGATCCCGAAATCGACGACAGCCAGCGCGCCGTCGGCGTCGACAAACAGATTGCCGGGATGCAGATCGGCGTGGAAAAAACCGTCGCGAAACACCTGGTTGAAAAACGCCCCGGCGGCATGGTGCAAGAGGTCGGGGATCGAATGGCCGGCGCCGACCAGCGCCTCGCGGTCATCGACCCGGAGCCCGATCACCCGTTCGATCGTCAGCACGGTGCGCCCGGTGCGCTGCCAATCGACCCGCGGCACGCGAAACGTCGCGTCGCCGGCGAAATTCTCGGCGAGTTCGGAGGCGGCGGCCGCCTCGAAGCGCAGATCCATCTCGAGTTGGACCGAATCCGCCAGGGTCTGCACCACCTCGACCGGCTTCAGCCGGCGCAAGGCAGGCCGAGTGCGCTCGACCAGCCGCGCCAGCCATAGCAACAAATCGAGGTCGCGGGCGAAGGCGCGCGCGATCCCCGGACGCAGCACCTTGACCGCGACCTCGCTGCCCTCGCTGGTCACGGCAAAATGGACCTGCGCGATCGAGGCGGCGGCGACCGGGACCTCGTCGAAGGCCGCAAACAATTCGCCGAGCGGTCGTCCGAACTCGGCCTCGATCAGGGCGCGCGCCTCGCCTCCGGGGAAGGGCGGCAGGCGGTCCTGCAGCCGCGCCAGATCCTCGGCGATCTCCTCGCCGAGCAAATCGGCGCGCGTCGACAGGATCTGGCCGAGCTTGATAAAGCTCGGGCCGAGCTCGTTGAAGGCGGCGGCCAGCCGCTCGCCGGGGCGGGCGCCGGCGCCGCCGCGGCGGCGCAGCAGCCGGGTCATACGCAGCAGCGGCGCCGCGCCCGCCAGCCGATCGCCAATCGCCAAAACCGGGAACAGCGCGTCGTATCGCGCCAACGTCACCCCGATTCGAACGAGACGAGCGAGGTTGCGGCCGCCGCGGTAGAGCCCGGATACCGCACCGAACATCCTGGCTACGCGATCACAGCCGCCAGGCCGAATGCAGCGCCGCGATACCGCCGGTCAGGTTGCGGTATTTAGCGCGGTCGAGCCCCGCCGCGGCGATCAGGCCGGCCAGTTCGCCTTGCGGCGGGAACCGGCGGATGCTTTCGACAAGATAGGCATAAGCGTCGCGATTGCCGGTGACGATCTGACCCAGGAGCGGCAGCACCTGAAAACTGTATATGTCATAGAGCGGCTGCAGCAGCGGCGCCACGGTGGGCGCCATTGTGGGTGTGAACTCTAGGCACACGAACCGGCCGCCCGGTTTCAGCACGCGCCGCGCCTCGGCCAGGGCGCCCCCGATCCGGGTTACGTTGCGCAGGCCGAACGCGATCGTATAGAGGTCGAAGGATCGGTCGGCGAAGGGCAACGCCTCGGCATCGCCGCACAGCCACTCGATGCCGGCGAGAATCCCGTCATCGAGGGCGCGGGCGCGGCCGATCTCGAGCATCTGCCGATTGGCGTCGCAGACGACGACAGCACCGCTCCCGCCGGTCGCCAAGCGCGGCAACGCGCGCCGCGCGACATCGCCGGTCCCCCCCGCGACATCGAGCAGACGCTGCCCGGGGCGCGGGTTGAGCAACGCCACCATCTCGCTTTTCCACCAGCGATGGATACCGGCGCTCATCAGATCGTTCATCAAATCGTAGCGTTCGGCCACGCTGTTGAAAACCGCGCGCACCAGCGGCGCCTTGGCCGGTTCAGCCACCCGGCGAAAGCCGAAATCGGTCTCCTCCCCAGCGGCGTTGGAGCCGTCCAGGGAACCGGACCGGGAGTTATCGCTTGTGTCTGCCGCCTTCATCGGGCACGAACAATAGCGCCTGGTCGCGCGTCAGCCTCTAGATTTCGCATGCCGGAGCTGCCCGAAGTCGAAACAATTCGCCGCGGTCTCGCGCTGCGCATGACCGGCCGCGTCATCGTGCGCGCCGAGTTGCGCCGGCCGGATTTGCGCCGGCCGTTTCCTCCGATGCTGGCCGATCGGCTCCGCGGCGCGCGCATCGGCGCGCTGACCCGGCGCGGTAAATATATCCTGATCGAACTCGACGAGACCGGGACGTTGCTGCTGCACCTCGGCATGTCCGGGCGGATTACCGCGGCCGGCCCCGAGATCCCCGAAGCGTTGCACGACCATGTCGTCTTGACCCTCGACGACGGCACAATGGTCCGCTTCAACGATCCGCGCCGCTTCGGGCTCGTGGACTATGTCGAGCGCGACGCGGCGGCGGCGCATCCTCTGCTGGCGGGGATGGGCCCCGAGCCGCTCGAACCGGGATTCAACGCGGCTTATCTCAACCGGGCGCTGGCCGGCAAGCTGACCCCGATCAAATCGGCGCTGCTCGACCAACGCATCGTCGCCGGTCTCGGCAATATCTATGTTTGCGAGGCGCTATACCGAGCCGGGCTGTCGCCGCGACGGCTGGCGGGCTCAGTGGTCGGAGTGCGCGCGGCGCGGCTCGTGCGGGCGATTCGCGACGTGCTCGACGAGGCGATCACCGCGGGCGGGTCGTCGCTGCGCGACTATGTGCAGGCCAATGGCGAACTCGGCTATTTTCAGCATCGCTGGGCGGTTTACGGCCGCGAAGGCGAGCCCTGCCCTGGCTGCACTTGCGCCGAGGGGGTTCGCCGTATCGTCCAAGCCGGGCGCTCGACGTTTTTCTGCGCGAAACGCCAGCGTTAGGCCGAACTCAGGTCGGCTGGTTCGCCAACTCAGGCGGAACTGCCGACTTGGCTGCGGCGCCGGCCCGGCGGGCTGCTGATTTGCGTAGTTTGGCCGCGGCATCGCGCTCGGCGGCTTCCTTCGCGTCCGACGCGGCCTTCACGGCCAGTTCAGCTTCCTTGGCAAGGCGCAGCGCGCGCAGCCGCGTCGTCTTGGCCGCCTCCGCTTCGCGCGCCGTGTTGTCGGGCGCGGCGATTTTAGACACTTGCTTCTTGGCCATGCTTGAAATGCTCCTCAGCCCTTCGGCAGTTCGTGCCCGGACTGCACTGGCTTTTGAAATGCGCGGGTGACCACCGCGCGATCACCCCGTAAGCACCGTTCACTCGGATAGGCGGGCCAGATCGGCGAGGACGCCCGCGATCAGCTTTTGCCGCCTCGGGTCTTGCGCCTCCGGCGTCAACGCATAGAGCTGGATCAGATAGCGCGCTTTCGCGCCCACCTCCGGCCAGGTCGCCGCATCGGCCGCCACCATAAAACTTTCGAGTTCTTCCTGGCGCACCTGCAGCGCCGCCTGATCGGCCTGGACCTCGCGCAGCAGCCGGCGAATTTCGGTTTCCTTCCGGGCCGCGACGCCGCGATGCTGGTCAAGATCAACCGGCCGGTCGGTCACGCGGCAATCTCCGCAACCCGCTGCCGACCCCGCAACCAAACCGACACGCCGATTGGCGCAGCCCCTGTCACGGCTTCCTTGCGGCCGGGGCGGTGAGGGTTGACGGCGCGGCAGCGGGTTTCTTTTTAGGCGATTTTGGTTTCTTCGGTTCGCGACTGCTGCGCTTTTGGCTCTTGGCCATCAGATCACCCCTTGGCGGCTTAGGAAAGTCGGCTTAGGAAAGTCGGCCGAGTTTGTCCGCACAGGCGGCGGCTACCGCCAAATCGGTCTTGTCGGTGCCCGGGGTCGTTGCCCAGCCGCCTTTTTCGATCAGCGACCGTTGATCCCAGCTCGCGGCCTTTTTGAATTCGACCAACTTGGCCGCCGAATTGTTCTGCTGCTGGAAGCGATCGACGCAAATCGGCGCCAAGACGCTAATGACCGCGGTTTCGGCACGCGCCGTCGCCATCCTGTCGGCGGTCCCGCCGAGGGTCCAGCCCATCGCCGAAAACCCGATTACCGATATCGCCAAAGCCCCAGCCGCCGCACCCCATGCCGCCGGCTTGATGCCCGGATGAACATTCATTGCTCTTGCCTCGGTTTTAGGAGAAGGACCCTTCCCCCTAATCTGCACCCGCCGCTTGCGGCCCTGTTCGAGAGAGAGGGGGCTTGCTGATCCGGCGGGGAACCCAGGAAGACGCCGCACAGGCCACATGCTTTCCGTGGCTCAGAATTATGCACGGCAAGCCTATCTCTCTATTTTCCTTATACATCACCTTGGATAGCGCCGGCAAATTAAATCGCGGACGCGTTTTATGCGTGCGACAATCATGGACGGTCTGTTGAACTATTTGAAACCCAATCGCTTGTTAAGCGGCGATAAATTGGCCGGCCGACGCTTGACGCCGCCCCTCCACCGCCGCAACGGCCCCATCTGCGATCCCCATCAGAACCCGCAACATCGCGCGGCCGCGCGACAGGCGCGAGCGGACGGTTCCGACCGGGATCCCGAGGATCGCGGCGACCTCCTCATACGGCAGCCCCTCGAGCCCGACCAGCAGGATGACCTGCCGCTGTTCGACCGCCAGTTTGGCGAGGGCCCGCTCCAGATCGCGAAGCTGGAGCGATGCCGAAGGGTCGCTCATCGACGACAGGCTGTTGCAATGCTCATCGGCGTCGACGGTAGTGCCCTCGCGGATCGAGCGGCGCACATCGTTGACGCTCTGGTTGTGCATCAGCGTAAAGAGCCAAGCCCGCAAATTGGTGCCGCGCTGCCACAGATGCTGTTTGGCGATGGCGCGCAACAGCGTGTCTTGAACCAGATCGTCGGCGCGCGACCGGCTCGTGCGATTGAGCGCGAGCGCATAGCGCCGAAGCCGCGGGATCTCCGCTTCGAGCAGTTTCGAGAAATCGTCCATTCCGACCATCCGGCACTGTTTCCCCGAGGTGGGGCGACCGAGGGGACTCTAATCGGGCTATGTAATTCAAGCATGAACGAAATGGTAACGAAGTGTAATAATTTGTGTTCGGCATCAATAGTTTTTGTCTGATAATTACCGATCTCCAATAATCATGGAGATGTTGGACCTTTCACCTGGACTGCGATGTTGGGACAGTGCTCGGTGAACGCTACCCCGGACAATGTCTGTTTTCGGCGACGGTCCAGGAGTTGCACAGCCGCCAGATCGAAGGCCCCGACATGACGGCCGGCGATCCGCAGATTAGGAGAGCACCCAATGCTGTGCCCTGACACCGATTTCGATTGCGACAATCCCGGTTGCCGGCGCGGCGGCTGTCAGGGTCGGCGACCCGATCCTCAGCTCGCCCGCACCCGAGCGGAGAGCCTCGCTACGCTGCCGCTGTTCGCGCCGCGGCTGACCGGCGCGACGGCCCGGACCGCACCGGCAGCGCTCGACGCCCGCAATATCTAGGCGCGCCTAAGCCTCGCGTTTACTCGCTACCGCAATCCTCGCCCTCGCCCTAATCTAGGCGCACGAGCCAGCTAATCCGAGCGGTGGCTCGGGTTAAGGGCGATCCCGAGGAATGAGCAGCAGCACCGAATACGCCAGCATCCTTGTCGAGCGGCGCGGCGCGGTCGGCCTCATTACGCTGAACCGGCCGAAAGCGCTCAACGCCCTCAACGCGTCGCTGATCGCCGAACTCGGCGCGGCTTTCGACGATCTGGAAGGCGACCCGGCGATCGCCGCCATCGTCTTGACGGGCAGCGACAAGGCCTTCGCCGCCGGCGCCGACATCAAGGAAATGGCCGGCAAGACCTACATCGAGGCCTATGCCGAGGATTTCATCACGCGCGGCTGGGAGCGGGTCGCGCAATGTCGCAAGCCGGTCATTGCCGCGATTGCCGGGTTCGCGCTCGGCGGCGGCTGCGAAGTCGCGATGATGTGCGACATCGTCATCGCCGCCGACAATGCCCGGTTCGGCCAGCCCGAGATTCAGCTCGGCACGATGCCGGGCGCCGGCGGCACGCAGCGCCTGCCGCGCTTTATCGGCAAGGCCAAGGCGATGGATTTGTGTCTTACCGGGCGGATGATGGACGCCGCCGAGGCCGAGCGGGCCGGCCTTGTCAGCCGCATCGTGCCGGCCGACAAACTGCTCGACGAGGCGCTCGCCGTCGCGGCGCGGATCGGCGAACTTTCTCAGCCGATCGTGATGATGGTCAAGGAATCGGTCAACCGCGCCTTTGAGACGACGCTCGCCGAGGGCGTGCGCTTCGAGCGCCGCCTGTTCCACGCGACCTTCGCCACCGAAGACCAAAAAGAAGGGATGGCGGCGTTTATCGACAAGCGCAAACCCGCCTTTCGCAACCGCTAAGCATGGCGATGCCCGATATGACGATGTCCAGCCCCGATATGGCGATGCCTGGGAGTATCGCGGCAGTCAGCCGCAGTCCGACACACACCCTGACCAAGCCGACCGCCGCCTCCATCCGTCTGCTCGCCGGGTTGGGAGTCGAGGGCGATGCGCATCAGGGGGTGAGCGTCAAGCACCGCTCGCGGGTGGCGCGCTCGCCCGAAGCCCCGAATTTGCGCCAGGTGCACCTGATCCATGCCGAGCTGTTCGACGAATTGCGCGACGCCGGTTTTGCGATTTCTCCCGGACAGATGGGCGAGAACGTCACGACATCCGGGGTGGATCTGCTCGGGTTGCCGGTTGGCGCCCGGCTCCATCTCGGTGACGAGGCGGTCGTCGAGGTCACCGGGCTGCGCAACCCATGCAGCCAGCTCAACAAACTCCAGCCCGGGCTGATGGCGGCGACCCTGGCGCGCGACGGCGCCGGCAATCTCGTCCGCAAGGCCGGCATCATGGCGGTGGTGCTGGCGAGCGGCGAGGTGCGCGGCGGCGATTCCGTCCGAATAGAGCTGCCGCCGCCGCCGCACCAACCGCTCGCGCCGGTGTGAAAAGGGGCGAACGACGAGCGCGCCTGTCGCGACCTGATCCATCCGGGCGTCAGCTTGCCTCGCGCCCGGTTGCCTCGCGCCCGGTCAGCGGCGGGCGGACCCATTTGCGCTTGATCTTGTCCCAGGTCAGCGTCGGCAGCGGCGAGCACTGGATCGTCGCGACGTCGGGACACCGCGTCGCGCCGCGCTCGGCCAGAAACTGCTCGATGACGACGAGTTCCTCGGCCCGGCACGCGCCGGGACGGCCGGGCGGAGGCGCAACCCGCCTTATATGGGGGCGTCCGGTCTCGACGCGCTCGCGGCGCAGCGGCGGCGCATCGCTCGGTATCGGGGTCGGCACCAGGGCAAGACTGTCGCGTCCGCGCGTCCCCGGCCCGCGATCCCTGCCCGCCGGGCCCGCCGGGCCAGCCGGTTTCCGGCGCTCGCCGCTCTCGAACGACCTGCCGTCCCGGCTGCTGCCTTGCCGGCTGCTCTGGTCGATCGGCGGGCGCGGCAGGGTCGACTCGATGCCGCTGATCACATAGCCGCGGCCCCATTGCGCCTCGATCCGCAGCGGCAGCAACCGGCGCAGCTTGGTGATCAGGACGCGGATGGCGGTCGACTGGGCCCGATAGGGCTCGTCCTCGCCATAGAGATGGCGGAACAGCGCCTGATGCGACACCACCTCCCCCGGAACGCGGGCCAATCGTTCGAGCGCCTTCCATTCCATCGGGGTCAGGCGCACCGGCGCGCCGGCGACGGTGATGCGGCGCTCGTCCCAATCGATCCTGACGCCGGGCCGATCGTCGCGCGGCCCGTCCGCCAATTCCCGTTCGAGGCCGAGGGTGGAAATCCATTTCAGGAGCGCGTCGAGCGGGGGGTGCCCGGCTCCCCGTTCCCACTCGCTCAGCATTTTCTCGCCGATGCCGCAGCGATCGGCGACATCCTTGACGGACCAGCCGAGCGTCTGGCGACGCGCCTTGATTTGACCGATCAGCGGGGCTTTGCAGGTCATGGTCGCTGCCCTCTGCGCTCCCATGCTACGCGGCGCACGCAACAGGGCCGCCCGCCGAGTCGCGCAGCCCCAATGAAAAACGTTCCACGATCTACCCCCAGTCCTATCGCGCCGGGATTGGCGCGGCGTCCGGCCGTTTGTCCGGGCGCCTGGAGGGATTATCGGAGAGGTTTGCTGCCGCAGCGTGTGAGGCTGTTCACACATGCGGTCAAAAATTTTCGCGGGCGGGCGCGATTTTTCGCGGGACGGGGATTCCCGGTCAGCCGAACGCGGCGAGCGCCTCGATATCGCGGATCACGATCGAGCCTTTCTCAACCGCGATAATGCCGGCGCGTTTCCACTCCTGCAGGTGCTTGTTGACGCTTTCGCGCGAGCCGCCGACCAGTTCGCCGAGCGCGCGCTGCGAGATCTTGACGCCGATCGGCGCGGCCCCGACCCGCCCTGCTGCATCGTTTTCCTCGGCGAGCCGCACGAGGACCTTGGCGATCCGCGATTCGAGGTCGAGGAACGCCAGATCCTCGACCTGCTCGTTGGTATGGCGCAGGCGTTCGCACAGCACGACCATCAAGTCCAGCCCCACATCCGGCCGGCGGTCCAGCAGCGCCAGCAACGATCGGCGCGGCACGACCAGGATCTCGCAATCGGACGCGGCCGTGACGTCGGCGGTGCGCTCCTTGCCGTCGATCAGGGCAATCTCGCCGAACACCTCGCCGTCGCGCATGACCGTCAGCACGACCTGCCTGCCGTCGGGCGAGGGCGCGCTGATCGTGACCCGCCCCTTCAGCACCGCCATCATGCTGTTGCCGGGGTCGCCCTTCGCGACGATCTGGTCGCCCTGGGCGTACCGCGCAACCGTCGCGTCAGCGAGCAGCGCATCGATCTCGCTGTCGCCGAGCCGTGCGAAGAGAGCGCTGCGCCGCAGCACCTGTCGCTGTGATAAGGTCGATCCGTACATGGGAAATCCTGCGCAACGGACTCGCTATCACGGCACTCCCGGTGCTCGATGCCGCTGTTCGCTCGGGCCAGCGCCGGGTCCGGACAACGCCGGCAGGCGTTATGGGGTAGATGTATGACAAAAAAAGCGCGGCCGCGGTAGCTTGCCCGTTCTCTGAATCGCCCTGGGGGCTTTCGCGACCGCCGCGGCAAACCTAGAATGCATCGACATTTCGGCGCGTTGCCAGCCCAGGCGGCCGCAGAGTTATCGAGCCGCAGAGTTACATTGAACCGACCCGATCACATCCTGCGGAAATCATGAGCGTTATCGGCCGCATCGCACGGATCAACGCCGCCCGCGACCGCCTGCTGCGCATACGGGGGGACCGCTTGCCGGACGCCCAGCCCGCATGACGCCGCCCGCATGACGCCGCCCGCGATCCGGGACCGGCCCTCGCCCAACCACGACAGTCGCGGCGAGCCGCCCAACATTCGTCCCATAAACATGCTGGTCCTGCACTACACCGGCATGCACAGCGCCGCGGCCGCGCTCGATCGGCTGTGCGACCCGAACGCCCAGGTCAGCTCGCATTACCTGGTCGAGGAGGACGGTACGCCGTGGCGTCTGGTCCCCGAGGCGCGCCGCGCCTTTCATGCCGGGGTGTCGTGCTGGCAGGGCGAACCGGATCTCAACTATGTCTCGATCGGCGTCGAGATCGTCAATCCCGGTCACGAATGGGGCTACCGGCCGTTTCCGGACGCCCAGATGGCGGCGGTCGAGCTTCTGTGCCGCGACATTCTGTCGCGTCATCGCATCCCGTCCTACCGGGTCGTCGGTCATTCCGACATCGCGCCGAGCCGCAAATCCGATCCCGGCGAGCTGTTCGATTGGCCTCGCCTCGCGCGCGCCGGCATCGGGTTGTGGCCGCCACCCCGGCCCGGCCCGTCGCGCCGCCGCGGCCGCGGGGTCGGCCTCATCGAGCGCGCCGGCGCGCTCTCCGATCTCGCCCGCATCGGCTATTGCGTATCGACCGGGACGGAAACCATCGCGCTGGCCGCGTTCCAGCGGCGCTTTCGACCCGAGCGCTGGGACGGGCTGCTCGACGGCGAGACCTGCGTCCGGCTGCGCGACATCCGCATGGCGGTTGAGGCCGCCCGGGCCGCGCACGCGCCGCCGTCCCGCCGCTCCCGATTCAACTGACGCCAGAGACGCCAAAGACCGCCGGAGACGCACCTGGCCTGCCCTGAGCTTCATCCGGGGATGCCTTCAATGGAGACAGCGATGACCGACAGCGATGCCGTGCTCGCGGCCAATCTCGAATTCTATCGCGCGTTCGGAGCGCGCGACCTCGCTGCGATGGACGCGCTTTGGGCGCAAGAGGCGCCGGTCGCCTGCATCCACCCGGGCTGGCCGGCGCTCGCCGATCGGGCGGCGGTGATGGAAAGTTGGCGCGGCATCCTCGCCAACCCCGAGGCGCCGCGCATCGCCTGCTATGACGAGCAGGTGCTGCTTTACGGCGACACCGCGCTGGTCGTGTGCGAAGAGGAACTCGACGGCGGCACGCTGATCGCCAGCAATTTGTTCGTCCGCGAGGGCGCCGCTTGGCGGCTCGCCCACCACCAGGCCGGCCAGATGATCGCGCGCCGGCCGCAGAGGAGCCGGCGCGGGCGCCCTGCGGGCTCGCGCCTTAACTAAAAAACGAGGAGGCCCGCCGGCCTCACTCGCGCAGGATTACAGACCCAATTCGCGCAGGATGCGCTCGCGGTCGGCGTCGAGGTCGGGCGCCGGTTCGCGGGTTGTCGGGTCGGCGAAGGCGGAGAGCTTCATCGGGTTGCCGGCAAGCTTGAGCGGCCCCGTCACCTTGTCGTCGACCTCGACCAGCATGTTGCGCGCCGCGGTCTGCGGGTGCGCCAGCGCCTGTGCGACATTGTTGACCGGGCCGCACGGGATCCCGGCTTTTTCGAGGACCGCGATCCAATGCTCGGTCGTCCCGGCGCCCAAGACGCCGTCGATCTCGGCCTTCAGCGCCTCCTGGTGCTGGTTCCTGAGCGGGTTGGTCTTGAACAGCGGGTTGTCGGCGAGGTCCGGCCGCCCAATCGCGTGCGTCAGCTTGACGTAGAGCCCGTCATTGCCGGCGGCGATGATGATGTTGCCGTCCGAAGTTTGGAACGCCTCGAACGGGGTGATCGAGGGATGGCGCGCGCCCATCGGCCCGGGGATTTCCCCGGTCGTCGTGTAGCGCATGACCGCGTTTTCCAAGAGCGCGAGCTGGCAATCGAACAGCGAGACATCGACCTTGGTCGATTCGCCGGTGCGCTCGCGGTGCAACAAAGCGGCGTTCAACGCGATCGCGGTGTAAAGCCCGCCGGCGAGGTCGCCGACCGAGGTGCCGACGCGCACCAGCGGTCCATCCGGGACGCCGGTGATGCTCATGATGCCGCCAAGACCCTGCACGACCATGTCGTAGGACGGGTAATGCGAATAGGGGCCGGTATGGCCGAAACCGGAGGCGGCGGCGTATATCAGGCGCGGATAGCGCGGGTGCAGGGTGTCCCAGCCATAGCCGAGCTTTTCCATCGTGCCGGGCCGGAAATTTTCGACCACCGCGTCGCCCTTGTCGAGCAGGCGCTCGAAGATGTCGCGGTCGCCCGCCGCCTTCAGGTCGAGCACGATCGACTCCTTGCCGCGGTTGACGCTGGCGAAATAGGTCGACTTGCCGTTCTTGAACGGGCCGTATTGGCGGGCGTCGTCGCCGCTTTGCGGCGCTTCGACCTTGATGACCCGCGCCCCCAATTCGGCCAGCAGCAGCGTGCAATACGGCCCGGCGAGAATGCGCGACAGATCGATGATCGTGATGCCGGAAAGCGGTCCAGCCTGTGGCATGCGTGTAAATCCTTCTGGGAAATCCTCTCGGTGCGGGCGAGCGCTGAATAGCCCAGAGCAGGGCGCAACCGCAATCTTTCAACCCTTCGACTTGGGCACGAAGCGGACGCTGGGAAGTTTCTCGAAATGCCGGTCGCAGGTGAGGAGGTCGGCACCCTGTGCCAGGGCCGTGGCGTAGACGATGGCATCCGCCGTCGCCAGCTTCCGCCGCGCGCAAAGATCGGCTGCCGAGAGGGCGATGGACGTATCGAGATCAACCACGATGCAGGTCTGGGTGAAGGCGATGACCTGGTCGGCCTTATCCTCGCCGATCTCTCGCGTGAGCCACTTGGCCAGTTCCAGTTGAACAATGGTCGGCACCAACCATTGTGTGCGCTCCGGCAATTGCTGCGCCAAAGCGGAGCCGACCGGCGAGCCGATCAGCCACTCGATCCAGGCCGAGGTATCGACCAGCCGCATCAGGCCCGATCAGTCCGGTCGCGGTAGTCCTGCGGCTTTGCGCCCCGCGCCAGGCCGGCAAGTTCTTCCAGTTTGGGCACCGGCACGAGTAGCACGCCCTTTCCCTTCGGAATGAAGGCGAACTCCTGCCCGGCTTGCCAGTGCTGCGCGGTCCGCACCGCTTTCGGGAGGGAGATCTGGAACTTGGCCGATAGCTTGGCTGTCACCTTCGCCGACATTACTGTTCTCCGATCGATCCGAGAGTTGTAAGACAGTAACACGGGTCGGCCTCGGCCTCCAGCGGGCAGGGCGGCAAAGCGCAGCGCATGCCACCGCTGTTTTTGCCGACGCGTGGCGGCCCCCGGTGGCTGGAATACGCGACGCTCTTCCGCCGCAGAGGCCGCGGAGCGCTCGATCAGGTCGGTTGCGGCACGGCGATGCCGAGCTGGTCGGCAAGACGCACGAGTTGCGCGACGCCGGCCGCCTGCATCTTTCGCATGACCTGGCGGCGATGCATCTTGACGGTCATCTCGCTGACGCCGAGTTCGCCGGCGATCTGCTTGTTGAGCCGCCCGGCGACGACCAGCCACAGAACCTGGCGCTCGCGGGCGGTCAGCGTATCGAACCGGCCGCGCAACTCGGCCAGGCGCGAATCCCCGGCGCGGCGGGTGCGGTCCTTTTCGAGCGCGGTTCCGACCGCGTCGAGCAGATCCTGGTCGCGGAAGGGCTTCGTCAGAAACTCCACCGCGCCGGCCTTCATCGCCCGCACCGACATCGGAATGTCGCCATAGCCGGTGATGAAGATGATCGGGAGCTTGGTGTTGGCCTGCGCCAGGTCGCGCTGCATGTCGAGCCCGCTGCGCCCGGGAAAACGGACGTCGAGAACGATGCAGCCCGGCCGGTCCGGCCGCCCGCTTTGCAAAAACTCCTGCGGCGAGGCGAACAGCTCGACCTCGAACCCGACCGATTTCAACAGATTGTCGAGGCCTCGGCGTATCGACGCGTCGTCGTCGATGACGACGATCGCGGGCGGCTGTTCGGTGATCGCGTCGCGTTGTTGCATGTGTCCGGCTTAAGGTGCTGCGTGGGGATAGGCTCGCCCATGGCGCGCGAAGACCGTATTGAAATCGCGCACGGCGGCGCGCGGCCCCTGGGGATAGGACCAGATCGCGCCGATCACCGACAGAAAATCGGCGCCCGCCTCAATCAGCGGCCCGCAATTCTCTTGGGTGATGCCGCCGATCGCGACGCACGGCACGATCGTCGTTTCCGACCAGTCGGCCAGTACCGCCGGGTCGGCGCGGTGCTTGGCGTCCTTGGTGTTGCTGGGAAAGAACGCGCCAAAGGCGACGTAGTCGGCACCGGCCTCGGCGGCGTCGACCGCGCGATGCCGGCTGTCGCCGCAGGTGACCCCGACGATGCGGTCCGGCCCCATCAGCCGGCGCGAATCGGCATAGGGAGCGTCCTCCTCGCCGATATGGACGCCGTCGCAATCGAGTTCGGCGGCGAGATCGGGGCGGTCGTTCATGATAAAGGCGACGCCCCGCGCCTGCGCGATCGGCTGCAGTATCCGGGTGGCGCGCCGGATCGCGGCATCGTCAACCTCCTTGAGCCGCAGCTGCAGGCAGGCGACATCGCCGCCGGCCAGCGCTTCCTCGAGTTCCCGGGCGAAACGGTCGGGGTCGAGCGCGGGCGGCGTGATCAGATAGAGCCGCGTCGTCGCCCGCGCCTCGCTGCGTTGCATGGCGCCGGTGCGAATGGTCAGTCCTTCCCCTGGAGGATCTTGATGATCCGGCCGAGCATGTCGAGCGCCTCGGGCTTCGAGCGCTGGAAGCTGTTGCGGCCGATGATCGAGCCGTTGGCGCCGCCCTGGTACACCGCGCGCACTTCGCCCAGAACGCCGTCGAGGTCCTTCGCCTCGCCGCCGGAAAAGACCACGATGCGCTTGCCGTTGAACGCCGACTGCACGACGTGGCGGATGCGCGCCGCCGGGGTCGAAATGTCGATGCCGCGATCCTCGTAGACCTTCTTCGCCGCGGCCAGTTCGAGATGGGCGGAGGGCGGCTTGACCTTGATGATGTGGGCGCCGAGTTGCGCTGCGATCTGCGCCGCGTACGCGCAGATGTCGATCGCGGTCTCGCCCTCGCGCGACAGCGCGCCGCCGCGCGGATAGGACCAGATCACGACCGCGAGGCCGTGCGCCTTGGCTTCCCGCGCCATTTCGGCGATGTCGCGCATCTGGTCATAGGCGGCGTCGGAGCCGGGATAGATCGTAAAGCCGATCGCCGAGGCGCCGAGGCGCAGCGCGTCCTTGACGCTGGCGGTGACCGCCTGGCTCGCGGCCTCCTTGGCGCGCGACAGGCTGTTGGCGCTGTTGACCTTGAGGATCAGCGGGATCTGACCGGCATAGGTCGAGGCGCCGCTTTCGATAAAGCCGAGGGGCGCCGCATAGGCCGACAGCCCGGCCTCGATCGCCAGCTGGAAATGATAATGCGGGTCATAGGCCGGCGGGTTCGGCGCAAAGCTCCGTGCCGGGCCGTGCTCGTTGCCCTGATCGACCGGCAGAATCAACAGCTTGCCGGTGCCGCCGAGCTTGCCGTGCATCAGGATGCGGGCGAGGTTCGCCTTGGTGCCGGGATTGTCGCTCTCGTAATGGCTGAGGATCTTCTGAACCTGACCGTTGATCTTCATCGCAGCGTTCCTCCTGGCGGGCCGACCGGTTTCCGCCTTTTTAGCAAAACCCCGCGCGCGAGGCGAGGACATCCGCGCAGCGGCGTGACGCGCGGTTGCTGCGGTCGTGTAGGGTGATGGGTTTCGCTCCGCTCAACCCATCCTACGAAAATTGCGAAAGTGGGGGCGGCCTCGCGCTCCGGCGTCAGATGAAGCCGAGAAGGGTTGCGACAATCCAGAACAGCGCGAACGAGACCGCCGCGAGAACAATCAGCAGCAGCCCGTTCACCAGCGCCAACACATGATGGGTGGCCGGCCGCGTCGGTTGTCCGACATCGCGCGCGACGTGATAGTCATCAATCGGCTCTCTGTCGGCCTCGCCTGGCCCTATCGTTATCGCCATCATCCCTCCGTAGCTTGCCGTCAGCCCGGCCCGCCGTCTAGGGGTTTTCCGCCGCCTTGTCGCCGTGCGTCGAATTCCGGCCGCGATCGATGCCCGATTTCAAGACCGGCCCCGGAACACCCTCTGTCGGCGCCGGCGCGTTCCGTACGGTGAGGCGCGAGCGCTCGCCGACCGCGTCGCGAATCGAGGCATTGATGTCGCTCGTCTTTGCCGCGGCGCGCGTCTGCTCTAACGGAGCGAACGCCTGGAGCAGCTCTTCAGCTCGGCGGGCAGCCGGCTGGCTGCCGCGCCGCGCCGCGGCGCGGTACCAAGCATAGGCGTCGACCGCCGAATTATCGACCCCCTCGCCGCGCTCATAAAGGATCGCGAGGTTGACCATCGCGGCGACGACACCCTGGGCCGCGGCGCGATGGTACCATACCGCGGCCTCGAAGAAGTCGCGGCGCACGCCTTGCCCCTTGGTGTAGGCGACCGCCAGATTGTATTGCGCGAGCGGGTGTTGCTGATCGGCCGCCTTGCGGTACCACGCCACCGCCTGGGC
>CAMATN010000087.1 GCA_945861155.1 Rhizobium sp. Q54 | reverse complement strand
TGATCCGGCCAATCGTTTCCACCGTTACCATCCCCGGCCACGCTCCCCGCTACAACCAGAGGGAGCATTCGACGATTCCCGGGGTGGGTCCCTATTCGGCGCTGTTCACCCCAAAAGCCGGGTCACTCTTCCACGCTGTTTTCCAATCGGTCGTTCTTCGCCTTCTCGCGCGGGATCGTCCACAGTCTTCTTGAGAAGTCGAGTTCCGGCCACTCTAGGCTCGCCGTCTCCTCGCGCCGCTGAGCGGTGAGGAGCAAGAGCTGGTACATCGGACCGAAGGGCCATCCGATATCTGTGCACGCGTGCCAGAACAGCCTGATCTCGTTATCCGAAAGGATTCGGTCGCGCGCGTTCTCCGGGGCAGGCATCGAAACGCCTGCGGCGGGGTTCTTATCGATGATGTCCCGCTCCACCGCCCAATTGAACAGACGCCGCACCGCCGCGAGCGTCCGATTTGCCTGGATCGCGGCCCCGCGGTCCACGACGCCGTCGAGCAGCGCGATAACGTCACGCCGGGCAACCTCTCGGATCGGACGAGCGCCCCACGCCCGCTTCGCCTCGCGCTCGATGATGCGCGTCGTTTCGATGAATGTGCGCTCTCTCGTGTTGCGCTTGGCGTACCGCTCCAGAAACAGATCAGCGACCGCCGCGAATGTCTGAGATTCCGGGCTCGCCGCGGCCAGGGCCGCTCGCCGCACTTTGACCGGATGCACACCCGTCTGGGCCTGGCGCAGGCTCGCCCGCGCCTTCTCGCGCGCCTCGGCGACACTCTTGATGAGGGCGACCGTCCCGATCGTCTCGCGGACCTTCTTGCCGCCGACCCGATACATGACGAGCCAGGTCTTCCGGCCGGAAGGGGAGAGGCGCAGTCCAAAACCGGGGAGCTGGTTGTCCCAATACTCGATCCGTCCGGATTGTGGCGGCTTGAGGCGATCGACCGCCGGCTGGGTGAGCTTAATTGTCGGCATCAGCTGCTCCACGGCGCCAATCAGCTGCTCCGTCGGGTGGCGATTGGGTACCACAACCGCCCTGTTACCGCCCGATATGGGGTGGTATTACCAACGGCTCTCAGGCGATCACACCTGAGAAAAGACGTGCAATTATAGTCTCTTAGTGGTATCGAAAGCAATCGGATGGGAGCGGTCTTGTGCTCACTCTTAATCAGCGGGTCGCAGGTTCGAGTCCTGCTGCGCCCACCAAAAACTCTCATTAAAATACGGAATAGAGAGGCGTTGCAGGCGCCTTCCCGATTAACCCGGCGCCCAAAGCAACACCATTTAAACGATCTATTTGGGGGCGGCGCCGCCCGTCCGACCGGGTCTCGGCACGGGAGAGGAAGATGATTGCGGCAAGGTTCATCCTTGCCGGGGCGCGCACCTCGCGCACGCTGCACCGTCCCGGCGTGGGAAAGATATGCCGCAGCGTATGAAACCTCGTCGGCTGCGCAGAATTGACGATCAATTAACGCCCGAATTACGCTCGTCAGACGCCCGCGACATATCTTGCCTACGCGGTTGCACAGGGGCAATTGGGCGGAGTCAATCAATGACGGAAAATGATCGCGTTCGCTGGTGGATCGCATTTCGCAAGGTGGCCGAGGCGCATGGCCTCGATTTGCTCGATATTTTGGAAACGGCAGAAGAGCTGCGCTTGGCGGGCAAGTCGCCTTCGGTCGCGGTCGCGACCCTTATGGCGAAAGAAGAACTCGGCGGCGGGCAACATCTCGGATCGGGGCGATGACGGCCACGGCTCACCGAGCCATTGCCATCAGCACTTGAGCCTCTCTCACCGCACGCAGCGTATTACCCGGCGGTCGGGATCGTGGTCCGCCGGGCAGGAACCGTTTGGGGCCAGGGCCTGTTTAACAGGAGACTAGCTTTGGAAATGCTCGTCCGCCTTCTTGGGCAGAGCCGCGAACGGAGAATACTATGCTTTATTGGGCTCTCGTTTTTTTGGTGATCGCGGTCGTTGCCGGTCTTCTTGGCTTCGGCGGCGTTGCGTCGACCGCCGCGGGCATCGCTCAGGTGCTGTTCTTTGTGTTCCTGATCGTTTTCGTGGTCGCCCTGGTCATGGGATTGATGAGCCGGCGTGGACCGCCAGCGATCTAGCCCGCTGAGGCCGGATAGGCCTCAGCCCCGCTTACGGCAAAAGCCCCATCCCAGCCCTCCCCCGCTTGCGGGGAGGGCTGGGGTAGGGGTATCGACGCAGAATTAATCGCTCGCCAAGACGCGGGCGAGCTGGCTCAGCGCCTCCTGGTGACGCTCGTTCGGGATCTGGGCGAAGTTGCGCGCGAGTTCGAGGCACATCCGCTCCCGCGGGCTGGTTGCCCGCAGCTCCTGCCCCTCCAGCCCATCGAAGAAATAGCCGATCGGCACGCTCAACACCTGCGCGATCTCGAATAGCCGGCCGGCGGACACGCGGTTGATGCCGCGTTCGTATTTGTGCGCCTGCTGATAGGTGACGCCGATCAGATCGGCCAGCTGCTGCTGGGTCAGCCCCAGCATGATCCGGCGCTCGCGAACCCGCGCCCCGACATGCCGATCGATGTCCTGCGTCCGCCCGGTCGATCGGCGCGACGCCGCGGCGCGGTAGGGCAGCTTCTCGACCTTGCCGCTGGCCGGGCGCGCCTTGATGATGGGGTCCTGTTCGGTCATCTCGGTCCACTCGTTAGGGTGAATATGCCGGGTATTCCGTCCGGGCGCCCGGCCTCTCGGCTCGGCTTGTCGCTCGCCGCCCATTGGTTTAGCACGAGCGCGCCGCCGGGCAAGCCGCATTCCGTTAGCTGCGCCGGCATCGCTCAACCGCGGCGTCTGCGCCGATTGGACCGGGTTCGTGTGTCAAATTTTAGGCACGCTTTACGGCCCGCGCCGTCGCGGCTATGTCGCGACCTCGGTTGGGTCTGATCTGGCGCGTTGCGGCCGGCGCCGCGATTGCGGTTGAATAGCGCGGCTACCCCGGCTCGGGAAACCGTGAGGACCTCCGCGATGGATGTCGCCTTTATGACGATCGCCGAACTCAACCGGCGCTACCGGCAGCGCGAACTGTCGCCGGTCGAGGTGACAAAGGCGCTTTTCGCGCGCATCGCGGCCCATGACGGCAAATTGCACAGCTTTCTGCGGGTGACCGAGGAGGCGGCGCTGGCCGAGGCGGCCGTGGCCGAGCGCGAACTGATGGCCGGCACGCGGTGCGGGCCGATGCACGGCATCCCCTACGCGCTGAAGGACATCATCGAAACCGCCGGCATCCTGACGACCGGCCACTCGAAGCTGCGCCAGCATCATGTGCCCAGCGCCGACGCCGCCATCGTCACCCGGCTCAAGGCCGGCGGCGGCATCATGCTCGGCAAGCTCGCCACCTGGGAATTCGCGCTCGGTGGCCCGAGCTGGGACCTGCCGTGGCCGCCGGCGCGCAACCCGTGGAACCCCGACCATCTGCCCGGCGGCTCGTCGAGCGGCGCCGGCGCGGCGGTGGCGGCCGGCTTTGTGCCGGGCGCGGTCGGCACCGATACCGGCGGCTCGGTGCGGGGGCCCGCGGCGCTGTGCGGTCTCGCCGGCATCAAGCCGACCTACGGCAGGGTCAGCCGGCGCGGCGTCTTCCCCAACACCTTCTCGATGGACCATTGCGGCCCGCTGACCCGCAGCGCCGAGGACATCGCGCTGTTCCTGCAAGTAATCTCGGGCTTCGACCCGGAGGACCCGGGCAGCGAGGATGTGCCGGTGCCGGACTATTCGGCCGAACTGAACGGCGGAGTGCGCGGGCTGCGCCTCGGCGTGATCGAGGAATGGTACCGGGATAAGAGCGCCCATCCCGATGTCGCGCCGGCGATCGACGCGGCGATCGCGGTATTGCGCGATCTCGGCGCCACGATCGAGCCAGTACGGCTGTCCAGCCTGCGCGATTATACCGATTGCAAGACGACGATCTCGAGCGTCGAGCTCTATTCGATCCACGAGCACGATCTGCGAACCCGGCCGCTGGATTTCGGCCGCATCCTGCGCAACCGGGTCTTGCCCGGGGCGCTGATACGCGCCGAGGACTATATGGCGGCGCTGCGCTGGCGCACCGCGCTGGCCCAGGAACAGGCGCGGGCGCTGCGGCGGGTCGATGCCTTCGTCACCGCGGCGGCGCTCGGCGTTGCCGACCGCGCCGACCCGAACCTGCCCGACCGGCTGGTCGGCGCGCCCAGCATTACGATGCCGTTCAGCGTCGGCGGCACGCCGGCGCTGGCGATTCCCTGCGGGTTCAGCCGCCCGGAGGGCCTGCCGCTGTCGCTGCAAATCGCCGCCGCGCCGTTCGCCGAGGGGACGGTGCTGCGCATCGCCCATGCCTACCAGCAGGCGACCGACTGGCACCGCCGCCACCCCACCCTCGCCTGATCCCCGGAGCATGCACATGACCACGCCGCGCACCGACCTCAGCCACCTGCCGCCCGCGACCCCCGACGAGATCCGCGCGATGACGCGGAAAGCCGGGCTCGACCTGCCCGAAGAGCTGATGACGCAATTCATCGCCGCCTGGCCCGCCTACGAGGCGATGGTGCGGCGCATCCCGCGCAGCCGGTCCTATGGCGAGGAACCGGCGCACGTCTTTCGCCCCACCCGCCTGGCTCCACGCTGACCGGGTCGCTTGACGCGGCAGCGCCATGCGCGCGGCGCTGTTTTCATTCGCTGACGGTGGCGGCACAATGGCGGGCGGCGACATCCGCGGATGCCGGCGCCGGGTCACGGAGGAAATGGTCATGGATACGTTGGAGGCTCGCGGCGACGGCAAGCTCGAGCAAGGCTACCTCGCGCGCGCCCGCGAATTGCAGCCGATGCTGCGCGCCGCCGGCGATGAGATCGAGCGCGGCCGCCAGGTGACGCCGGAGATCGTCGAGGCGATGATCGACCGCGGCATCTTCAAGATGCTGCTGCCGCGGTCGATCGGCGGCTCCGAGCTCGACCCGCTGACCTATACCGCCGTCCTGGAAACCCTGGCGCAGGCCGAGGGCAGCACCGCCTGGTGCCTCGGCCAGAATTCGGGCTGCTCGATGATCGCGCCGTATCTGGCGCCTGAGATCGCCCGCGAGATCTTCGGCGGACCGCACGGCATCCTTGCCTGGGGTCCCGACCTGCCGGGGGCCGGGCGCGGCGTCGCGGTCGAGGGCGGCTATCGGGTCAGCGGGCAATGGGGCTTCGCGACCGGCAGCCGGCACGCCAGCTGGCTCGGCTGCCACATCTCGATCTTCGAGCCGGACGGCAGCCCGCGCATCCTGCCCAACGGCCGCCCACAGGTCCGCACGATGCTGTTCCCGAAATCCGAGGCGCGGATCATCGACAATTGGCATGTGCTGGGGCTGCGCGGCACCGGCAGCGACAGCTATGCCCTCAACGATCATTTCGTGCCGCAAAGCCACACCGCCGGACGCGACAATTTCGATGAATTGCGCGAGAAGGGGCCGCTCTACCAGTTCACGTCGGGCATGATCTACGCGATGAGCTTTTCGCACGTGTCGCTGGGCATTGCGCGCGGCGCCTACGACGCGTTCCTCGATCTCGCGCGCGGCAAGGTCGCCCGCGGCGCCAAGGGAACGTTGAGCGAAAACAACGTGGTTCAGTCGCAGGTTTCGCAGTGCGAGGCCAAGCTCAAATCGGCGCGCGCCTATTTGCGCGGCGTCATCGGCGAAATGTGGGACGAGGCCCGCAGCACCGGCGCGATCAGCTCCGACCATCACCCGCAGCTGCGGCTCGCCTCGACCTGGGCGATCCACCAGGCGCGCGACGTCGTCGCGACCCTCTATCACGCCGCCGGGTCGTCGGCGATTTTCGAAAGCGACCCAATGGAACGGCGCATGCGCGACATCCACGCCGGGACCCAACAAGGCCAGGGCCGCCCGATCCATTTCGAGACCGTCGGCCAGATGCTGATGGGCCTGCCGCCCGAAGGCCGCATGTTCCGCTGATTAAGAGTGTCATTGCGAGCGAAAGCGAAGCAATCTCGTCGCGCAGAGCGCACCCGGATCGAGATTGCTTCGTCGCGCCGCTCCTCGCAATGACGCCCCCTACGGGTGGATCACCGTTTCGGTCTGGCTGATCACGAACGCTTCGTGGCGATCGAGGAAGTCGACAACCACCTCGGTAAATGCCTCGGGGCGCTCGGCCCCGATCGCGTGCCCGGCATCGTAGACCAGCACCAGGTGGCACTCGGGCATCAGCTCCTTGTAGAGGCGGCCCATTTCGGGCGGGATCACCCGGTCGAGCGTGCCGAACAGCACCAGCGTCGGGGTCGCCAGCTGGCGCAGCCGCGCCTCGAACTCGGCGTCGCGATCGGGGCCGCGCAGCCGATTCACCAGCGCACGGGTTTTCGCCTGGACCGCCGGGTCGGGCAGCACGATCGCTGGGAGACGCTCGGGATGCCCGTAGAGCCGGCGCGCCATTTCTTCCGGGGTGCCCGACGGAGACACCGAGCCTGCCGGGCGGATCGCCGCCGGGGCTTCGAGAACGAGGCCCCTGACCCGCTCCGGCTGCTGCAACGCCAGCCACAGCGCGGTCTTGGCGCCGAACGAGGTGCCCATCAGGTTGAACCGGTCGAGCCCGAGCGCGTCGGCCGCCCGCGCCATCGTCGTCGCCAGTTGGGGCATTGTCTCGGTGCGGGTATTCTCGGCCGAATCGCCAAACCCCGGCATCTCGAACGCGATGACCCGGAAATGCCGCGTCAGCAGGTCGTGCGCCGGGGTGAGACGCAGCCCGCCAGCGCCGTGCAGATGCACCAGCGCCGGCCCCTCCCCCGCTTCGCGATAGCGGATGCGAAACCCGTCCGCCTCGACATGCGCGTCGGCAAAAGCGGCGCCGGCCGCCGCCACCATATGCTGTAAACCCGACAACTCGACCCCCTCCGTCAAATCTCGCGAATGCGCGGCAGCACCGTCCGGCCGAACAGTTCGAGCGCGCTCATCAGCGCGTCGATATCGCCCGAGCCCGGCGGGTGCAGCGACAGGTCGAGCACCCCGGCGCCGACCATCTCGCGGCAGCGGCGGATCTGCTCGACCACCGTGTCCGGGCCGCCGATAAAGCTCGTCGGCAGAATCCCGCCGACATTGGCGTTGCGCTTTTCGCCGGCAACATTGCGCAGATCGGCCTTGATCAGCGCCTCGCGCAGCCCCTCGCGCACCGGGAACGGCGCCTGCCCGTTTCCCTCTTTGAGCTGACGCTCGGCTTCCTCGTCGGTCTCGGCCAACAGCATGTTGGCGCGATAGATGATGTGGTCGGCGCCCGGCTCCCAGCCATGGACGGCGCATTGCTCGCGGTAATAGCGGGCCGATTTCGCCATGATCTCGAAATTGCCGTAGGACAGCCCGAGCCCGAGCCGGTGGCGCGCCGCGAATTCGCAAGATTCGGCGCTGGTGCCGAGCGCATAGGTCGGCGGGTGCGGCTGCTGCAGCGGGCGCGGCCAGATCGACACGGTGCGGAACTGGAAATGGCGCCCTTGCCAGCCGAACGGCTGCGGCTCGGTCCACGCCTTCAGGATCAGCTCCATGCCCTCGTCGGTGCGCTCGCGCGCCTCGCTCGGGTTGAGATCGTAGGTCAGCACCTCGTTGGTGGTGCCGCGCAACAGCCCGACGATCAGCCGCCCCTCGGCCATCGTATCGACCATCGCCAGCTCCTCGGCGATGCGCACCGGGTTGCTTTGCGGCACGATCGGCCCGAGCAGCGCGATCTTTATATTTTTGACGAGCGCCGCGACGTTGGCCGCGGCGACGATCGGCGACGGCGTCAGAATGCGCGGCGAATAATGATGCTCAGACAGGCTGATCCAGTCGAAGCCGATTTCCTCGACATAGCGCAGCCGCTCGACCATCGCGCGATAGGCCGCGGCGCCGGTTTCGGGATCGTAGGCACCCGAGGGCACCGGCCAGTCGCGCGGCATGTCGGGCGGGCTGACATAGCGCCCGGTTTCGAAGAACGAGACCTTCATTGCGCCGTCTCCTCCCACCGCCGCTCACGCCGGTGATATCCCAAGGGCGTGACCGTAGCATCGGGCGAGCGCCGTGGCGAGGCGTTGAAGGGGGCGTGTAACGCCTCTAACCCGGCAGGACGACGCGGCGATAGAGGTGCCAGGTCGCGTGCCCGAGCACCGGCATCACGACGATCAGCCCGAGAAACAGCGGCAGCGACCCGAGGAACAGCCCCGCCGCGACAATGAAGCCCCAGGCAGCCATCGGACCCGGATTGGCCGCCACCGCGGCGAGCGAGGCGCCGATCGCCGCGGCAAGCCCGATGTCGCGGTCGAGCAGCAGCGGCACCGACACGACGCTGATCGCGAGCACCAGCACGGCGAACAGGAAGCCGACTCCGATCCCGACCGTTATCAGCGTCCACCCGGCCTCGGTCGTGAACAGATCGCGGGCAAAGGCCTCTACCGACGCCGGCGGCTCGGGGCCGAGGGTCGCGTCATAGATCGCGATCGCGATGTTGAGCCACACCAGGAAAATCGCCATCAGCAACAAGCCGAACAACACGATCGAGCCAAAGGAGGGCGCGTTGCGCACCTCCAAGGCATCGGCCCAGCTGATTTCGGCGCCGGCTTCGCGCCGCCGGCTCATCTCGTAGAGCCCGACCGCCGCGACCGGCCCGATCAGCGCGAAACCGGAGGCGAGCGGGAACAGCAGCGGCAGCAGATCGTAACCAAAGACCAGCCGCGCCAGGACCAGGCCGACAAGCGGATAGATTACGGCGAGAAAGGCGACGTCGCTGCGGAACGCGGCGAAATCATCGATGCCGCGGGCGAGCGCCTGGCCCAGATCCACCGCGGTGATACGACGGACCGCCGGCACCCTCGCATCATGTGTCCGGCGACCGGCCCGGCCCATCGCCGTGCCGGCGCCGCGGATCTGATCGACCCCCCATTCGACGGGATTGCGGATATGCATGGTGTGTCCCTTCCGAACTGCAGGTTCGAGTGGACCGCGGCCACGCGAAACGATCCGGACCGACCCCGATCGACCTGCGACTCTTCGTCGCATAACCGTATACGCCGGTCACCGGAGTTTGTCGCGCGGGAACTTGCCGGTGAACTCCTTGGGCAAATCCTTGTCTGCGGCAGCCGGTCCGTGAAACGATCCGATGCGGCGATCAGCCCGCCGGGCTGGCGCGACAGGGGAGGCCGAATTGCAGCTCAGCCAGGACCGCATCCTGACCACCCATGTCGGCAGCCTGCCGCGCCCCCCCCGACCTTCTCGCCCTGCTCGGCGCGCACGAGCGCGGCGAGGCGTTCGACGACGTGGCCTTCGAGACGCGACTGGCCGACGCGGTGCGGGAAATCGTCGCCAAGCAGGTCGCTTGCGGTATCGACAGCGTCTGCGACGGCGAGCAGAGCAAGATGTCCTACACGTTCTATGTGCGCCATCGCCTGTCGGGGATCGACGCGGCGCCGGGCGGCGCGCTTGAGCGGCCGCCGCAGACCGGGGCGCACCGCGACATCGCCGACCATCCCGATTTTGCCGAGCGCCTCAGGGCGGCGCGCGGCGGCACCTCGTGGTTCGCCAGCGCCGCGGTGCCGTACTGCACCGGGCCGGTAGCCTATCGCGACCGCCGGCCGCTCGAACGCGACCTCGCCAACCTGGCAGCCGCCTGCGCCGTGTCCCAGCCGCCCCAAGGCTCAAAAATCGAAGCCTTTATGAACGCCGCCTCACCCGGCGTCCTGACCAAATTCGTCCCCGACCGCTATTACAATGATGAAGATGCCTATGTCGAAGCCTTGGCCGACGCGCTCAGGGAGGAATACGAGGCGATCCACCGGGCCGGGTTCATCCTGCAGATCGACGCGCCCGACCTCGGCTCGGCCCGCCACAACCAGTATCAGCATTTGTCCGATTCCGAGTTCCTGCGCATTGCCGAGCGCAACATCGCCGCGCTCAACCACGCCACGCGCAACATCCCGCCCGAGGCGATGCGGATGCATATCTGCTGGGGCAATTACGAGGGGCCGCACACCCACGACATCCCGCTCGCCACGGTGTTCGACACCTGCATGCGGGCGCGCCCCTCGGGGCTCCTGTTCGAGGCCGCCAATCCGCGTCACGCGCATGAATGGGAGGACCTCAAAACCGCGAAGATCCCGGACGACAAGGTACTGATGCCGGGGATGATCGACTCGACGACCAATTTTGTCGAGCACCCGCGGCTGATCGCGCAGCGCCTCACCCTTTACGCCGACATCGTCGGGCGCGAGCGGGTCATCGCCGGCGCCGATTGCGGCTTCGCGACCTTTGCCGCGCAGCAGAACGCGGTCGCGCCGTCGATCGTCTGGGCCAAGCTCGCCGCCCTGGCCGAGGGCGCAGGGATCGCGAGCGACAGGCTGTGGGGCAATCGGAAGGCGTCGGCATAGACGCCGATCTAAGCAGGGATTCGTTGATTGAGACACACATCCCCGTCATGCCCGGCCCGTCATGCCCGGCCCGTCATGCCCGGCCGTGTGCCGGGCATCCACGTCTTCAGGCATCTCCTGGCGCAAAATCGTGGATGGCCGGGACAAGCCCGGCCATGACGGCAGGGGTCAGATCGATGAATTGTGACACGATCAAGTGAACTCCGCTTAGCGCTGCGACGACCCGATCATGGCCTGCTGGGCGGTTGCCGGGCCGTTGAGCAGGGGCTTTAGCTCGGGCTCCAATATCTTGAGAAGCTGCACCGCGAGCCCGCTGGTGAACTGGAATTGCGCGGCGTCCTGCCCCGGGACATAGGCCGTGACCGTGCCGAAAAATCGGTCGCCGAGGAAAAAGACAAAGGTCGCGGTCCGGTCGACGACGCGCGACGAAATCAGCCCGCCGCCGGCCGAATAGCGCTCGTAGCGATTGTCGCCGGTGCCGGTCTTGCCGCCCACCGCGAGCGGGCTGCCGTTGGCCGCGGTGTAGGCGCCGTTCAGCCGGCGCGCGGTGCCGTTCTCGACGACATTGGTCAGCGAGCGCCGCACCGTCCGCGCGACCTCGACCGGCATGACCCGCTCGGGCTGGGCCGCGGGCGCGAGCGCGGTCTCGTACGGCGTGTTCGCGGCAAAGTGCAGCCGCTCGATTGCAACGGTCGGGAGCCGCACCCCGTCGTTCATGACGATGCCGATCAGCTCGGCCAGCGCGTCCGGGCGGTCGCCGGAAGCGCCGATCGCGGTGCCGAGCGAGGGCACCAGATGGGCGAACGGATAGCCGAGCGCGCGCCAGTTATCGAGGATGCGGTTGAACGCGTCCTGCTCGATCATGATCCGGATGCGGGTGTCCTGCTTGTGCACGCTGCCCTTGAACAGCCAGCCATAAACGTCCTGCCTGACCTGCCCGCTGGCCTCGATAACCTCCTTCCACGGCGCCCCGGGATGATCGCGCAAATACTCGACGAGCCACAATTCAAGCGGATGAATGCCTGACACATAGCCGCGATCGGCCAGGTTCAGCCGTTCGGGGGAGTAACTGAGAAAAAGGTCCCAGAGCTCGTTTTCGCTGAGCGTCGTCTGCGGCAGGCGGGCGGCCAGAAAGGCCTGCAGGTGCGCCAGCCGCGCCTTCGGGTGGACCGACAGAAACAGCGTCGTCAGCGGCTTTGGCGACGGCCTGGCGCGCCGCGCCAGGAGCGCCAGCGGCTCATCCCCGCTGAGGCTCTTGTAGTCCCTGTAGAACCGGGACAAAAACCGACGGCTGTCGGCCTCGACAAAGCGCTGCAGGTAGATGTCGCGCTGCGGGTCATCGGTATCACCCAGCAGCTGCTTGACCTGCACGCCGCTCGCCGCGGTGTGGTAATTCGCGACGTCGCGCAGGATGCGCACAAAAGCCAGATTGATCGAGTGCTGGAACGCGAATTCGACCGTCGAGCTGCCGTGGTCTTCCCACGATGCGAAATTGCCGAACCCCTGGGTGCCCCCGCCGGTAAAGAAGGATTCCGGCGCCCCGGAATACTGCCGCTGCATGGCCGCGTCGAGCATCGGCTGCAGGCCGCGGTCTCGCGAGCGCGCCAGATAATTGGCGGCCCAGATACTCAGCGCGTCCTCGGAGGCAGCCGCCGTACGCATCAGATCGCGCGACGGCATCGCCGCCAATTTCGCATGCAGCTGCCCGACCGCGTCGAGATAACTGATCAGCGTGCGCAGCTTGGCGGTCGAGCCGAGCATCAGCTTGGCGCCGGAATTGATGTCGAACGGCTTGTTCGCGCTGTCGGCCTGGATGCGGACGGCATTGCGTTCGGCCTCGCGTTCGTAGAGCACAAAGCTCCAGGTGACTTTTGCCGGGTTGCCGTCGCCGAGGAGCTGTTTCCCGATCATCCCGGCCGAGCGCAGGAAGACTGGGTCGGAGAGCCGCTGCAAGACCGAGGCGACGCGCGCCTGCGCTGCCGTGTCCACCGCCGTCTCGACGCTCAAATCGAGCCGGTCGAGACTGTACAGATCGGGCAGCTTCAGCAGCGACACCAGCTTGTTTCGGGTATCCTGGGTCGCCTTGTGCCGGACATACGACACCGCGGCGATCGGTGGCGGCTCGGTGCGGAAGCGCAATTCGGCGCCAAGCGCCGCGTCGCGCAGCGCAGGGTCGATCACCCCGGCGTCGCACAGCACCCGCAGATGCTTGTCGGTCAGGACCGACAGCGCCGCGCGCTCGTTGAGGAGGTAATGACTGGGGCGCCGTTCGGACAGCAGCAGGCTCAGGACCTGCCGGTAGATTTCGCCCTTGCGCGCCCATTCGGCATCATTGCGCGGCCTGTCATCGAGGACCCTCGTGGCCTCGGCATGATCGGTACCGAACCACACCCACAGCGCTTCCGGGATCCCGATGACCTCGCCATGGCCGGGCAGCGAGGCGAGCGGCGTCGCGTTGAGATAGGTCGTGACGAGCTCTTCGCGGCGCGGCAGCGTGTTCGGACCGTCGGAATAAGCGCGCGCCGAGGCGCTGACCATCTGGCGCAGCTTGTCGGCCAGCCCGCCGGTTATCCCGCGCGGCGAATGGCGGAACTTCTCGATCTGCGTCGCGAGCGTGCTGCCCCCGCCTTCCTGCAGATGCGGCAGCACGAGCCCCGCGACGCGCGCGCCCGCGGCCCGGGCAAACCGGGTCCATTCGATGGCCGGATTGTGCTCGGGCTCGCGCTGGTCGAACAGATAGCGGTCCTCGATGAATAACAGGCTCCTGACGACAAGCTGCGGGATGCTGCCGTAATCGGGGAAAACCCGTTCCGGGAATTGCGCGCCAAAGGACTGGTCCCCGGAGCGGTCGAAAATCCTGAGCCCGGTCCTGTCCTTTTCGCGATAGATCGGGAAAGCGCCGGCGTCGACGAAGCGCGTCAGACTTGGCGACCAGCGCGCCTGGTGCTCGATCGCATAACGATGCCCGGTCAAGGAGCCGATAAAGGCCGGCATTTGGGTATAGCCGAGCCGTTCGTCATTGGGGCCGCTTTTCGGGAAATGGATCCCCGGCGCCGGACCGGGTTGTACGACAAAGCTCATCTCCCGGTTGAGACGCGAGAAAGCCCACGCCTGGACATGCGAGGTTCGCATCTCCCACAGCGCCGCCCAGCCTACAGCGCCCAACACCGCCCCGAAGACCACCCAACGCAGCACGCGGATCATCGCGAGGAGCGGGATCGCGCGCCGCTGCTCTGCCGTGCGATAAGGCGGATTGAAACGGGTCAGCCGGCCCCATACGGTATCGACATCAGCCATGCTGCCGCTCTTCCTCGAAGCACATCCGGGATTGCAGCCGCACCCGGAGCCTGAACATCGCGGAACGAGTATCGCCCCCGAGCAAGGAACGCCTCAGACTTGGAGAGTGATCCTTCCCCGGTTGTTTAACATTCCTCGTCGCAATCTAAAGGTTCGCACAGTGGATCGACCCTCCCTCCGCAGAGAAAGCCGACGAACCGCGCTGGCGGGAACGCGCGCATGAAGGTGGGCATCGTTTCCGACATTCATTGCAACGCGGTCGGATTGTCGCAGGCCCTTACGCTGATGGGCGATATCGACGAGCTGATCTGCCTCGGCGACAGCATCTACGAATACCGCTTCTCGAACGAGGTCGTCGGGCTGCTTAAGGAACGTCAGGCAGAGGTCATCGTCGGCAATCACGAGGAATACTTCTTCGGCCCACAGGGCGTCCGCGCCCGCGCCCGCGACGGCGTCGATCCGGCTTTAGCCGAATGGCTCGCCAGCCGGGCGCACCGACGCGAGCTGACGATCGGCGGCAAGCGATTGCTGCTCGTGCATTCGACCCCGTGGGAGCCGCGCGGCGAATACATCCACCCGGGCAGCTTTCTGCTCGACCGCTTCGCCGAGGCCGACGCCGATTTCGTGCTGTACGGGCATACCCACCAGCAGCTGGTCCACCGCGCCGGCCGCGTGCTGGTGATCAACCCCGGCTCGACCGGCGATGCGCGCGACCCGCGTAATGGCGGCCTGTTGAGCTGCGCCGTGCTCGACACGGCGAGCGAGGAGGTCGAGCTGATCGATTTCGCCGATCCGCAACGGGGATGACCGACCGCTTTTTCGAAGACTATCCGGTGGGCGCGGTATTCACCGGCGGGCCGATCGCGGTCAGCGAGTCCGACATCGTCGATTTTGCCCGGAAATACGACCCGCAACCCATGCACATCGACCGCGACGCTGCCGCGAGCGGCCGGTTCGGCGGGCTGATCGCCAGCGGCTGGCATACCGGGGCATTGATGATGCAGCTCCTCGCCGCAAATTTTCTGTCGCCGGCATCGAGCCTCGCCTCGCCCGGGCTCGACGAACTGCGCTGGCTGATGCCGGTGCGGCCGGGCGACGCGTTGCGGATTACCGTGACCGTGATCGAGGCGCGGCCCTCGCGCTCGCGGCCCGATCAGGGCGTCTTGCGCAGCCTCGTCGAAATCTTGAACCAGCGCGACGAAATCGTGATGAGCCTCAAACCGATAAGCCTGATCCGGCGCCGCCCGCCATCAGCCGACACCGACGTAAAATCGGATCACGGGTAGTGCGCAAGATTGCCGCCAGCAATGCTCCGCGGCTGGCGGCGGCGCTGTCCGGAACCAGACAGCCCGCCCACCCAACTGACGTACCGGCGAAGGCCGGGACCCATTTCCGCCATGGATACCGGCTTGCGCCGGTATGACAAGGTAATGGGTTTCGTTAGATTACCCGTTGGCGGTTGATCAATCGAGGGGACGATGAAGCCCGCTCGCGACGTCGAGATATTCGGGGTCCGCGACCGGGATCAGCCCGTGGCGCAGCGCGAAGTCGAGGATCACCAGATTGACGTTGAACTTGAAATCGTCGGTCCGGCGCACCCGCTCGACCACGGCGTCGGCCGGCATCAGCTCGAAATGGACGATCTCGCCGTCCTTGTTCGTCGGCACGAAATCGGCCGGCATCTCGATATCGTAGACAAACAACACGTCGTCGCGGATGCCGAGTTCAGTTTCCATCAAATAGCTGACCGCGCCGACCGGCATCGCGCGCTGGGTCAATTCGGGCGGCATCCCGGCCTCCTCTTCGCCCTCCTTGACCAGCGTGTCGGCGATGCCGTGGCCGTTGCCGATGCCGCCGGCGACGATGTTGTCGAGCTTGTCGGGCGCCACCCGCTTGTCGGGCGCGCGCCGGCCGACCCACAGATGGAGCCGCCCGCCCTCGCGGCGATAGCCGTTGAGATGCACCCCATAGGCCCGCACCCCGAAAAACGGCACCGCGCCGCGGTCGAGCCGGAATAACGGCTGGTCGCCCCAGCGCGGCATCACGTCGAAGGTCTCGTCGCGCCATTTCGGCACCTGGCGCTCGACGACCAGCGCCTCGACCACCGCGTCGACGGCGGCGCTGACGGCGTCGACATCGCCCTCGACGACCAGCCGCACCCGCTCCGCCTCGACCGCGAAGACGCGCGGAAAGCGCGCGAGCGCGGCGGCATTGTCGCGGCGCAGCCAGCCGATGCGGCATTCACCCGCGACTAAGGGCACGACGCGCCCGGGATCGTAATTGTTGCAGCCGCGGATATGGTCGGCGAAGGACATTAAGGCTCAGCCGAGGGGGCGGGTTTCGCTGGTCAGCACGGTCTCGACACCGACGATCTGGCGCATGGAGCGGGCGATGTAATCGGCCAGGTCGCGGCCGAGGCCGCCGATTTGCACATCGATGATCAGCGCCGATCCAAAAGCCGTGCTGTGCCATTTCTGCGGGACGAGGCCGCGCTTGGCAAACAGCTCGACAACGCGCGGCATGATTCCAGGTTCCGCGCGGGCCTGGACCGAAAACGAGACAAGGAGCGGAAGAGGGCCGTCGTCAGCGACGGGTAGGTTGGCAAGCGACAGGGAAGACGACATCGCGAAGATCCTCGGCGGATTGATGGCGAATCAGCACGGCCCGAGCCCCTCTGGGGCCCGGGTGGCTAATTCGCCGCCCACCGGCGCGATGTGCCGCCATTTCCATAAGGGGAATGTGAGCCTCAGCTCGGCTGTCGTCAAGGTGAGCGGAGCGCAAGCGGGGGAGGGTTGGGGTGGGGGCATGATTCCGGCTGCGTTGAGTCAAGCCGCGCGACCTCTATAATCGCGGCATAGTGCGATAGGAGGAGGATTCGCCATGGCGGTCGTATTGGGCACGGACGGCTACCGCTACGAAGTCGCCGATGGCTGGGCCAAATTGCCGCCCGGCTACGAGTTCAACGCCGATGTCGCCGCGGTCGGGGTCGACAAAAACGACAATGTCTATGCCTTCAACCGCGGCGCCCACCCGATGTGCGTGTTCGACCGCGAGGGCAATCTGCTGCGGAGCTGGGGCGAGGGGATATACCCGCGCGCGCATGGCGTGTTCATGGCGCCGGACGACACCATCTGGCTGACCGACGACGGCGACCACACGGTCCGCCAGTGCACCCTCGATGGCAAGGTGCTGCTGACCATCGGTGTGCCCGGCAAGCCCGCGCCCTATATGAGCGGCGACCCGTTCCACCGCTGCACCCACACCGCGATGTCGCCGCAGGGCGACCTCTACGTTTCCGACGGCTACGGCAACTCCCGGGTGCACAAATACTCGCCCGACGGCAAATTGCTGTTCTCCTGGGGCGAGCCCGGCACCCTTCCCGGCCAGTTCAACATCGCCCATAATATCTGCTGCGACCCCGACGGCTGGGTCTACGTCGCCGACCGCGAGAACCACCGCGTCCAGGTGTTCGACGGCAACGGCAAATACGAGGCGCAGTGGAACAACATGCACCGCGCCTCGGGGCTTTGCATGGAAGCGGGCACGCGCACGCCGCGCTTCTATGTCGGCGAGATCGGGCCGGACATGGCGGTCAACATCGACATGCCCGGTTGCGGGCCGCGGGTCAGCATCTACACCCACAAGGGTGAATTGCTGGCGCGGCTTGGCCACGAGCATGCCGGGCTCGCCACCGGCCAGTTCGTCTCGCCGCACGGGCTCGCCGTCGATTCGCGCGGCGACATCTATGTCGGCGAAGTCTCCTTCACCAATTGGGGCCGCCGCGTCCGCGCCAAAGGCGAACCGATCCCGCCCGGCCTCAGGAGCCTGCAAAAGCTGGTCAAGGTGAGCTGAGCCTGGGTTGTCCCGGTGAGTGTCGGCTGACCGGGGATGCACGGCTTCCTCGGCATCGCCGCGATCCTGCTCTTTGCCTGGGTCCTCAGCGAGGACCGGTTTCGGGTGCCGTGGCGGATCGTCATTGTTGGGGTGGTGCTGCAATTCGGCCTGGCGCTGCTGTTCCTCAAATTCCCGCCGGCTTCGGCCGCGTTTCTCGTGCTGAACAGCGCGGTCGAGGCGTTGCAGAAGGCGACCGAGGCCGGCGCCGGGTTTGTCTTCGGCTATCTCGGCGGCGGCGAGTTGCCGTTTGCCGAAACCAAGCCCGGCGCCGCCTTCATCTTCGCCTTTCGCGCCCTGCCGATGGTGCTGGTGGTCAGCGCGCTCGCCACGCTCCTGTTCTACTGGGGCGTGTTGCAGCGCATCGTGCAGGGGTTCGCCTGGGTGTTGCGCCGCTCGGTCGGGGTCGGCGGGCCATTGGGGCTCGGCGCCGCGGTCCACATCTTTGTCGGCCATATCGAGGCGCCGCTGCTGATCCGCCCGTATCTCGCGCGGCTCGAACGCGGCGAATTGTTCGCGCTGATGAGCTGCGGCATGGCCGGGATCGCCGGCACGGTGATGGTGCTCTACGCGTCGCTCCTCGGCTCGGTCATTCCCGACGCGCTCGGCAACATCCTGATCGCCGCGGTGATCAGCACCCCGGCGGCGCTCGCCATTGCCGCGCTGATGGTGCCGTTTCGCCCCGACCCGTCGCCCAGCGCCCGGCTCGCACTCGACGACCCGCCGGTCAGCTCGATGGACGCGATCGCCAAGGGCACTCGCGACGGCATCGTCTTTCTGCTCAACATTATCGCGATGCTGATCGTGACGATCGCGCTGGTCAGCCTCGCGAACAGCGCGCTCGGCCTCTTGCCGGACATCGCCGGCGAGCGGGTGTCGTTGCAGCGCCTGTTCGCCTATGCGTTCCGGCCGGTGATGTGGCTGATCGGCATCCCCGGCCCCGAAACCGCGACGGCCGCAACGCTGATGGGCACCAAGACCGTGCTCAACGAGTTCATCGCCTATGTCGACCTGGCCAAGCTACCGGCCGACGCATTGAGCGAACGCTCGCGCATGATCATGACCTACGCGCTGTGCGGCTTCGCCAATTTCGGCAGCCTCGGCATCCTGATCGGCGGCATGGGCGCGATGGTGCCCGAGCGGCGGCCCGAGATCGTCGCGTTGGGCATGCGGTCAATCCTCTCCGGCACGCTCGCCACCTGCATGAGCGGCGCGGTGGTCGGGATCCTGATGTGAGGCCTACCCCGGCGGGATGACCAGCGCGGCGGCGCGCGCGCGGATCTCGTCGGGCCATTCGGCCGGACGGCGCGCGTCGAGGTCTAGATTGACCGCGTATTGGCTGAGCCGCGCCACCTCGACCCCGCTGCGCGGCTCGGACAGGCGGTGGACGAGGCGCAGCGACGAATTGCCGAAATGCGCAATGCCGGTCTCGACCAGATACAGCTCGTCGACCCCCAGCGAGCCGGTCAGGCGCAGCGCCAGCTCGAAGGTCGACAGGCCGCGGCGATGCGCCTCCATGAACTCGGCGCTCATGCCGATCGCCGAGCCGGCCTGGACGCAGGCGTCGGTAAAGCGGTGCACCATCGCGGCCAGCCCGAACCGGCCATCGGCGCTCAAATCGACCGGCTTGACCCGGCCGCGCGCGGTCGCGATGAACCCGGCCTCGCTCGGCGGGTCGGGGCGCTGCTCGACTTCCGGGCCCTCCCAGAGGCCGAGCTGGGCGGCGATCGCGTCGCGCCGCTCGCGGTCGAGCGCACCGGCGGCCAGATCCCAGCTCTCCTCGACCCAGGTAACGATCTGCCCGTTGGCCGAATCGACAAACCGGTGCCCGAGACGCAACCCGCCCTCAACCCCGAGCGCCGCGCTTTCGACGTGAAAACTGTCTCCGGCGCGCAATTCGCGGGCGAAGCGCAGGTGAAAGCGGCGCGGAAACCTTCCGTCGCGCAGGAACTCACGAAGCCCGAGCATTTCCGCCAGGCTGCGCTCGGCCTCGCCGAGCCGGTCGAAATAATAGGCGATCGTGAAATGCTCGGTGATGTCGCATTCCCACGGCGGCACGGCGCCGCGATAGGTCTCGTTCCAGTTCTCCATGTCAGCTCCCGAAACCATTATGCCGCGCCGCGCTGCCGCCGTTCCGGAAAGAGGCCGAGGAGCCCGTCGCGCGAGGCCGGGCACACACCGCGATCGGTGATCAGCGCCGTGATGAGCCGCGCCGGCGTCACGTCGAAGGCAAAATTTTCCGCCGCGCTACCCGCCGGGGTCAGCCTGACCTCGACCCGGCAACCGTCCTCGCTCCAACCCGCGATATGGGTTACCTCGCGCGGGTCGCGCCGCTCGATCGGGATCGCCGCGCCGTCCTCGATCGCCCAGTCGATCGTCGGCGACGGCAGCGCGACATAAAACGGCACGCCATTGTCGCGCGCCGCCAGCGCCTTCAGATAGGTGCCAATCTTGTTGGCGACGTCGCCGCACGCGGTGGTGCGGTCGGTGCCGACGATGCACAGATCAACCTCGCCGTGTTGCATCAGATGCCCGCCGGCATTGTCGGCGATGATTGTGTGCGGCACCCCGTGCTGGCCCAGTTCCCAGGCGGTCAGGCTCGCCCCCTGGTTGCGCGGCCGGGTCTCGTCGACCCAGACATGCAGCGCGACGCCGGCATCATGCGCCCGGTAGATCGGCGCGAGAGCGGTGCCCCAATCGACGGTGGCGAGCCAGCCGGCATTGCAGTGCGTCAGGATCTGGACCGGCCCGTGGCGATGTTTGGCGTCCAGCGCCCGATGGATCAGCTTCGCGCCGTGCTCGCCGATGGCGCGGTTGATCGCGACATCCACCTCGGCGATCGCATCGGCTCGCACCAGCGCCGCGGCGAGTCGCCGCTCGGCCGGCAATCCGGCGAGCGCTCGCCGCATCTCGCCGAGCGCCCAGGCGAGGTTGACCGCGGTCGGGCGGGTCGCGGCGAGGGTCGCGGCGGCCTCGTCGATGCCCGTGTCCGACGGGTCCTCGGCGACCGCGAGCGCCATGCCATAGGCCGCCGTCGCGCCGATCAGCGGGGCGCCGCGCACCTGCATGTCGCGGATCGCCCGAGCCGCGTCGGCAAGGCAGGCAAGGCGGGCGACGACCAGTTCGTGCGGCAGCCGGGTCTGGTCGATGATCTCGACCGATTTCCCGTCTGGGGCGAGCCAGATCGTGCGCATCTTCCGGCCGGCGACCTTCATCGCGGGCTCATGCTCGCAGCACCCGCCCGGCGACCGCGTCGAGCCGGGCGAGAAGCGCCGGATCGCGCGATTGGGGTGCGGTGATCAGCGCGTGGTCGAGGGCGCGGTCGCAGCCCTGCCGGCACGACCCGTCATGGCGCGCGAGCAGCGGCACGACCGCGCGGATCAGGTCGCGGGCGCGCCCCGCGTTGGCGTTCAGCACCGCCAGGATCGTCTCGACCGTGACGGCATCGTGGCCCGGGTGCCAGCAATCGTAATCGGTCACCATCGCGACGGTCGCGTAGCATATCTCGGCCTCGCGGGCGAGCTTGGCCTCGGGCATGTTGGTCATGCCGATCAAATCG
>CAMATN010000086.1 GCA_945861155.1 Rhizobium sp. Q54 | reverse complement strand
GCCCATGCAACCTACGCTTACGTCGGCGGCGCGGAGCGCTGCCACCATCACGCCGGGCTTTGCCGCCCGTGATCAGCGTGATCACGATCACCGGAATCGGTGATCACCTTCAGCCGGAATGGCTGATCACCTTCACCGGAATGCGCACGATGAACCGGCAGACCTTCTCGGCCTTCGCTGCCTCGAAACGGTACGGCCAGACCCTATCTTTCTCGCGCTTGCGATCGTTGCGGTAGCGCTCGCACGCCAGCCGCTCCCATTTGCAGGCCGGCCGGCGGCCCGTTAGAACGTCGGCGACATAGGCTTCGGCTAGCGCGACGTGCGGGTGCTCAACCGTTGGCGGCGGGGTTGCGCCGCGGACGCCGCGCGATGGTGGCCGCCTTGGCATCATCCGATCAGCGCGAACGGGTTTTTCTGATCGTCGGGAATGTTCGCCGAGACCCGCGTGCGGCTGACTGGCGTCATGCCGAACTCGGTTAGGAATTTGTGCATCAACTCCATCGAGCGGTTCGATATCGCGACATACGGCGATTGCGCAACGCTTCCGGCCGCGGTGCGCATCAGCAACGTGCCCAGCTCCTGTATTTTCAGCTCGGCCGTGACCCATCGCGAATATGCGACGCAATACGCCGCGAGGGCGGCGCGATCCGGGCGCGTGATCAGCCCGATCATCGCCAGCTCGCCGGCGATCCTCGACCACTCTTCCAGTGCCAGCGCGTCCAGATGGTCCGGCGGCTCCGGCGCGCCTGGGGCGACCCTAACCGGGTCGGGCAGCCGGCGCTTGCCTGGATTGCCCTCGATCACCCTCAACTCAACCGGCCTCGGCTTTCTGCCCCTCATAACAACGCCATATACCCTGCTAGACTGCTGATTTTGTTGGACAATTTCCCACAACCTGCCATAATCCTACTCAACCGGAGCGGGAAACCAAAACCGGCCAGCCAGCCTCCGAAACGGGGCCGGCGCCTCGGGGCCGGGCCAATGCCCGGATCGTGCACCGAGGGGCGGGGCGCAAGCTCCACGGCAAATCCGCCATCCGGCACAACCGGGCTTAGGCCCGATCCCGGTGAACCGCCTTAGCAAGCCCCTCGCGCCCCTGGTCTCCGGCATGGCGCGCCTACTCCGCCCCGGACCTCCAGCCCGACCTAATCAGCCAGCGCCGGCATTGCGGCGCGCGGCCTCGCGCGAACCCGGTCAGCTCTTCGGAGCCGGTGGGCGGCGCGAGCGATCCGCGCCGGGTCCACACCGGGCAAGCTGGGGCACCATGCCCCGGCGCCCAGCGATGCGAGTACGAGCGCTCCCGAAAGGGGCTGATTTCTCCAAACGCATGAAAATCTCCCGAATACCGCCTGAAGAGCTGGTGAAACCCCAGCGAAACCCGGCTTCGGCCGGGTCGCGGTAACGACCGCCCCGAGCAATCGGGCAACTCAAGTCGGAGAATTCAAGCAATGGAACAAGCCAACCAAACTAACGTCCCCGATCTCGCCACGACGCTCGTCCGCACGGATGTGATGCTGGCCGCCCTCGCCTGCACCAGCAAGGATGAGAGCCGGTACTATCTCCACGGCGTCTATCTGCACCAGGTCAACGGCATGGTGCGGACGGTCGCCACCGATGGTCATCGGATGTTCATCTACGCCAGGCCCAAAGCCGAGGGTGAAGAGCTGCCGGACTGGCTGGATGCCGGGGTGATTATCCCGGCCGATGGCCTGAAGCCGCGGCTTGCTCTGCTCGACAGCGTGGCTCATGTCGCGTTTGCGACCGATGCCCCGCACGTCGTTCTAAGCGACCTCAGCAAAACCTGTTCGTTTCGGATGGCGCCGATCGACGGCACCTTCCCTGACTACCAGCGCATCCTCGACGAAACCAAGGCACTCGAGCCGCGCGAGCTGGGCGAACTCTCCAGCACGGCTTACAACTCGGCATACCTCAAGGGCGTCGGGGACCTCGCCAAAACGCTCGGGCCGAAAGACGGCACGAAAAGCGTCCGCATCTTCGGCGGTGGCGACGAGCTGTCGCCATCGCTGATCACGTTCCCGGACTGCCCCGGCGCCATCTTGATCCTGATGCCGATCCGCGCCGCCCAGACGATCGACCGCGCAAGCGTCTCGGTCCTGGCCGTCGCCATCAACGGCACGGTATCGGCGCTCAAGGCTCACCGGACACGCTGGGCCGACAAGCTCGCAACCGCCAAGGCCAAAAAACACAACCACGACGAGATCGACGCGAAGATCGCGGAATATGACGCCCGCATCGCAAAGGTCATCGCCGACTGCTTCCCCGTGGCGCTTCCGGCGCCCTCCGGCGAGGCTACGGAGGCCGCAACGGACGGCGCTACGGAAACCCCGGCCGAGCTGGCCGAGGCATCCCAGGCATCGCCCTACGCGATCGCCGGGGCCATCGAGCCAGAAAGCAACGTGGTCGGCTTCCCTGCAGGCTTGCCCGCGGCCGATTACGCGCCGGTTGTTCACTAACCCGCCTGATGAGGCCCGCTGACTACGGGCCGAAACCTGTCGCGCCGTGCGCGTGATGGGTCGCGGAAAGTCAAATCCGCCTTGCAAAATGGAGAAACGAAATGACCACGATCGAGCAAGGATACGTCGCGCAGGGTTACGAGTTGCCCGCGGGCTACACCTGGGAAGGTGTTGCCGCGTACCGCCGCGAGAATGCCATCGGCAAGATTTACGTGCCGGTGGCGGTGGGTGGGCGCTGTTGCGCTTGGGGTGTGCCGATGAAGGACGGCGAGTTCCTCTCGCACGCGGCATAGGGGAGGGCTATGGCAACCTACACCGAGGCACTTACGAGCATCCCCGAGGCGGCTGAATGGTCGTCGTCGTTCGGCAATCCGGGCGACGGCGGCTATGTCGAATATCACCGGACGCAGAGCGGCAAGCGCTGGGCAATCGATAATGGCCCACACTACGCTCAACGCCCATTCACCTGGTCGTGCCGGGAACTCCCCGCCTGATGAGCCGCCCTGACCGGCGGCGAAACGGTGCCGTGCGCACCGTCGCGGAAGTCATCCCGCAAAAGCGGGGCGCCCTAAAGCGCCCCTAGTTCTTGCAATATGGAACCGCCCCGAGGGGCGACAACCAACGGAGATTCCTATGCCACACAATGACGAAACCGTCAATCCGTTCGCCGGCGCCCCGGTGGTCTACAGCTACAGCCGGGCGCAGGCGATCGATGACGGCGTTCTCGCGGACGTGAGCGAGACGGCACGCGAGGCCGGGTTCAAGTTCCCGGTCGCCATCACGAGCCTGGTGTTCGCCTCGGTCGTCGATACGCCGGCGATCGCGGAGAAGCAAGGCGAGAGCAACAGCGGCCGGCTCTGGGATGGCCCAGCGCGAAATGAAGATCGGCAACGGCGCCTCGGACGACATCGTGACGTTCGACGTGATCTCGACCGACGGCGAGGGCCGCAAGGTCACGCATCGGCTCTATGCCCAGTGCGGCCCGGGCGACACCGCCGCGCCCGTCATCACGATCATGATGGTCGGGGAGGACTGAATGGCCCGCTTCTGCTTCAACTGGACGATTACAGGATCAACGATCGTCGAGTCCGACACGCTGAACGCCGCGCAACTGAAGTTCGACGAGATAACCGTTGAGGATCTATGGGCGACCGCCGCCCAACAGGACTTTGAACAGGATCAGGTGCTCGTTGAAAGCGCACCGGGCATCTTCGACGAAGTCGACTAAGGCCGAAACCGGGCACTTTTTCGCCCGGTCCTGCCGTCACGCGGCAGCTGAAGAGGCCGAAGGCCCGCTGTCACATGCAAAATGGAGAAAACCAAATGCCAGAACCCATGGCCCGAATACAGGCCAGGAAGAACGGCCGCGTACTGGGCTTTGTCACGCCAGGCGGCGGAATCAATCGCCTAAAGGTTCATGCCGCTTGGTTCGATGCCAGCAAGGCTAACGAGCGCACCGTCGAGTTGTCGCGGGACAACCCCGATTACTCCTTCACCGTCCAGAGGGACAAGCAATGACCGTCTTGAACTCCGGCATTTCGTGGTGTACCGGCACCCTCAACCTGACCGTGGGCTGCACGAAAGTCTCGGCGGCCTGTGATCACTGCTACGCGGAAACGCTCGTCAATCGAGGCCTGCACGGCAGCCGGGACTTCGCCGAGCTGCGGTTCTTCCCGCAGCGCCTGGCCGACCTCCGCAAGTTCGCGCCGGCCAAGGGCGCGGACGGGCTGGTCGAGCCCAAGATGGTGTTCGTCAACTCGCTGTCGGACTTCTGGCACGAGGCGATCCCCGACGACTTCATCGAGAAGGCGCTCGACGCATTCGAGGCGCACCCGAGCACCATCATGCAAATCCTCACCAAGCGCCCGGTGCGGATGCGCAAGGTGATCGCGGCCCGGTACGGCAACCGCGGCGTCCCGGCCAATTTCTGGCTCGGGGTCAGCGCCGAGGATAATCGGGTCAAGGGCCGGCTCAACATCCTGCGCCGGCTCAAAGACCAGGTCGGCGACTTCACGGCATTCTGCTCGGTCGAGCCGATCGTCGCGCCCTGCGACGAACTCGACTATGCCGGGCTCGATTGGGTGTTGACCGGCGGCGAGAGTGGCCCGCGATGCCGGCCGATGGAATTCTCCTGGCTCGAACAGGCCAACGAGAAAGCGATTGAGGCCGACATCGCCCTGCACTTCAAGCAGTTCGGCGCCCCCCGCAACAACCCGCTCGTCGTGGAGATGATGCGTCGCAGCGCCAGAGGGCTCAGTCCTACCGCCACCCTCAAAATGGCGGTTGACCTCGGCGCCGAACTCGCCCCGCACGAGAAAGGTGGCGCAACCTACAAAGGCCGCGTCATACAGGAGAAGCCGCCGCACTGGCACAAGCTCAAGGCCGAACTCAACAGCGGCCGGTTGGTCGCGTAAAATCCCCGCCGTTCCCCAGGAGGACCCCAAATGCCCTCGTACACGATCTATCTGCCGAACGCCCGCACGACATCGATCGACGGAAGCGGGCTGGTAGCCGCCATCCGAAACAACCTGCCCGAACTCAAGGACATGGCCTTTGAGTATCATGACGATCGCCCCAGGGGCGCGCCATATCGAACCTGGATCGAGCCGCCGTCAGCGGACAGGACCAGCGGCGGTCATCCTTTTGCCCGCCTATGGTTCGACACGGAGGCCAGGCCGATTATTGACGGCCACAAGGGCACCATCCGGCGACAACGCTGCATCGATATTCGATGCAAGATGGATGATCTTGCAGAGATCGTTGAACTGTAAAAGCCCCAATCAAGCCGCCGCGCCTTCGGGTTCGGCGGCTATTTTTTTGTCCACGCCCTCGATCACCAGCCCGATGTAGCGGACGCCAGCCCCGGTTTTGCCTCGCGCCTGCCACCGCCTCAGAACTTGCGCGCCCATCCGCCGGCAGAGCCCGGCAATCGCGCGGTCGGTCAGCTCGTCCTGCCCGCGAGCACCGCCCGCCGGCGCGCCCCGCAGACCGGCCAGCAGCCGAAGTGCCGCCGGATAGCCGCCGAGCTTCAGCTTGAGGCCGGAACCCTCGGTCAGCACCAGCCCTATCCGCTCGCCTCGCTGAACCGGCCGCCGCGCCGCGATGATTATCGCCTGCTCCCACGGCGAACCGTAGCTGTCGAGATCGAACACATTGAACGGCGCCAGGTCGATCGCGCGCAACACCCGGCGGTTGTCGGCGACGAAGACGCGGCGCTCGTCGCGGTACCATGTCGTGTCGCACCCGACATAGCCGGCCGCTTGATGCCAGACCTGCCGAAACATCTCCCCCGATCCCGCGAACGCATCGAAGACAACAGCCCGCTCTATTTCCCCCAGCACGTTGAGCCGCAGAAGAGCCTTGGCTTTCCCTGCGACCGCGTGGTTGTTGACCTTGCCGACCGCCTTGACGCCGGACGAAAACTTATTGCGCGGCCGTTGTGCCAAGCTCGACCTCGACTTCAGGCAGGTCCGCCATCATCGCCTGAAGGCGGGCCAGCACGTCGGCCTGATGCTTGAGTGGGCCGCGGACCGAGATCCAGAAACGGTCGGCTACCTCGCCGGTCGCAATCTCGATCACGTCAATGTCGTCGGCGGCATCCGCCAGCAGTTCGTCGGCCTCTGCCGCCGAGAATCCAACAGCCTCAACGCCGGCAAGGCCTATCTCGCGCAGCAGTTCCCGGATGCGGTCGGCATCGTCTTCGCCGAGCTGCCCGAGCCGGTTGTCGCCGAGCATAAACGCATCGGCGGTGGCCTGGTCTACATCCCATAGAACCGCCCGAACCTCGCCCATGCCGGCTCGCGCGCACGCCAACGTGACCCCGTGCCCGGCGATAATCATCGAATTTGCGCGGCGTACCAGGACCGGCCGCGGCTGGCCGAACCGGCGGATGCTCGCGGTCAGGCGCTCAAGCTGTTCCTCGGGATGCGAGCGTGGATTGCGTGGGTTGGGAATGAGAGACCCAACCGGTATCGACAGTTCCTGTATCGCCGCCGCCTTCATTTGGCCCCAAAGCCTCAATTTCGCGGCGGTAAAAAAAGCACCCAGAGCCGGTTATAGAGGTTGCCACCCCTTGACTTTGGAGGGGGCATTACCCCTCCCCCTTGTCACGCGGCATCGCTCGGTCGCCGGAACCACTCTTGATCGATGCGCTCGCTTACGCCCTTCGCGTGGTTGCACTCGCGACAGGCGCAGGCCGTGTTATCGTAGGAGTGAGCACCACCAGCGACCTAGCGGCACGACGTGATCAACCTCGGGCGCGCGGGGATGCCAAGTGCCCCGCAAACTCTCCGGTGTCTCCTCGCCGCATAGGTAGCAACGCCATCCGTCGCGGTTCAATACAACCAGCGGGTCAACACTGTCGACCATTACACCGGCTTGGCGAGGTCGGCGCTTGCTGTGCTCCACCCGCGAGCCGAAAGCATCGCAACAAATCTGCGAACAGAAGTCGCGCCTCTTGTTCCCGTACTCGGGTGCAAACACGGCGCCACACTCGCGGCATGGCCGTGGTGATCGGTCCCTTTGGTCTTTGCGCTCGCTGTGCATCCGGCTGCGCCGGCTCGTATCCTCTACGCGACACTCTTCCGAGCACAGAGCCTGCAACGCCACATTGGCCGAGAACACTCCCTCACAGATCCGGCACTGGTGGCGCCGCGCTATCAGCGTCAGCAGCCTATTCCGCGGGACAGCCAAGCCGCGACGCGATAAGCCTCGACAGGCATGCGAACAAAACTGAGCGCGATGCCCCGCCGCCTTCTGCTTAGCGCTCAAATCCTTTTGGATGAACGCCGCGCTGCATTGCTCGCAAATCCGGGTGCGCTCCATCAGCCCTCGCGGTCGAGCGCGTTGCCGAGGCACAGTTGGAGCGCTATGTCTTAACTCAGCCATTGCTCGATCCTCATACGATCAGCGGTGGTCAGGGCTGGCAGCGGGTGCTTCAACACCCCGCCAGCCCGCGTCATTCTACCTTGGAACCCCAGCGGCCGTCATGCTTTGCGGTTTTTTTACTATGACAGGAGTTGTCCTGGGGTCCGCACCGCCAGGCTAGATTGCGCGGATCGTCGGTGCCGCCCTTGGCCCGCGACACGACATGATCAAGGTTATGCCCGAACCGCCAAGGCGCACCACAATCGACGCATGGGGTATGGGGCTGCTGTGCCCTCAGCTTACGCCACCCGACCCCGTAACCGCGCTCGCTTGCCGACGGTCGCGCCGCCTCAGCCTGCGCCTTCGTTCGCGTTCCAGGGGCTTTGTGAACAACTGGGCGAGTTGGCATAGCTTATCTGCGCGCGGTGCGCACCCTAACACACATTTTGCCCAATGGAATTACTTTTTACTTTTTGTGGTCATCTCTGACCGCCAGGATTCGCGGCTCAGCGGCCGGGTCCGACGACAGGCTTTCGCCCGCCGCCGCAGGAGCCGGTCTCCCCGCGCGTTGCGCCCTCTCGGGTGCGGTTCCCCGGTTCCTCCGGGTACCTGTAGAGGTTCACGGCCGCGTTCTCGTCGCGCCCCATCCTGACCCCGCAGCCGCACGACAGCATCCGCCTTCCGAGCGGCATGTCGTGCAACGACCCGCAGCCGCTGCATGTGCGGGTGCTTGGGTATTCAGCGGGCACCGCGATCAACTCCCGGCCGCGCCACGCCGCCTTGTAGGCGACGAAGCGCAAGAGGGAGCCGGGCGCGACATCGGCCACCTGTTGGCCGAGATAGGGCGCCTGGGCCATTAGTCATTCCACGGGGAGGCTGGCGCTCCGATACCTCGGACCTGCCACCGCGACAGGCTAGCGGGCAGAACCACAGCCATTGCGGTCAACGCTTGATGCCATTGGGCATAAGCATCGCGTGCTGCCCTGACGGTGGCGGGCTCGATGTCCCAGACCATCACCAGATGAGGCACATGCCGCCCCCTGCGCTTGCCGTGCCGTCGCTTGTAGAGATGCTTTTGCACCATCTTGGGCTCGACCCCAGGCATCCAATCAGGGCGGATACCTGATCTGGCACAGGCCAGGACCATTGCCGCGATCGCCGGTGGCAGGTGCTTGATCGCATCGATTACAACCGCGATGTCCCCGTGCGGGGTGACGCTGGCGGATAGAGGTCGGCCAGCTCGCCATAGTCCTGCCGTTACCTGTGCTGTCGCCCATCCGATCTTCGGGCGGCGTCGCAGCTTGGCTGTGAGGCCATGATCGAACGACAGGTCACCCTCACCATCACGGCTCCACGGCAGCTTTCCGGTGCGCTGTACAGCCCATTGCAGCAGGTGCTCCACATCGATGGACGGTACGCGCTCGACCGGATCGTGCTGGCGGCGGAAGCGGTGCTCGTCGTCGATGGCGCTGGGCGCGGGTTGGCGCATTTGCGCTACTCTGCTGCGTGGAGGGCGGCGAGAGCGCTCGGGCCGTTGTCGGCGCACTTTGATAGGCCAACCCTCCACGCATTCCTTACATCCCGAATGAAGTCTTGCGTCATTCTGCGACGGGCAACCCGATCCGGGTACTTGTGCCCACGCTCGACGTACATCGCTTTGTATCGCTGGTATGCCTCGCCGTAGGGGCCGATTGGATGCGTCGGCGCAATGACCTCACCTTCATCATCCTTGATATCGGCACGCCATTGTGCGCGTAGCATGGCGTCGTAAAAGAACGTGAACATTTCGGCTTTGCGCTGTTTGTTCAGACCGTGCCGGGTCCAATCGTCAGCGCTGGCGTTGGGGCCTGGATTGCCCTGTCGCACGCCATCAACGACACCGATGCCGAGACGCTTGAACAGGTTGTGCTTGTCCCGGTACGCGGTGGGGTCGCCTGCCTCGCCCACAATGACGGCTAGGCCAAGGTCCGATGCGCCAGCCACACTCTCGACAAAGGGCCACGCGGGCAGGGTGCGGGCGATGCGCCGCATCTCCTTCTCGATGTCCTTGCGAATGCGATCCCAGGGCTGGCGGGTCTGCTCGTTGAGGGCCATCACTGCCTGTTCTCGGGCGAGCGTGTCGACCTCCGATGGGGTCAGCTTGGCGAGCGCCTTGTCGGCCTTGTCATGATTGCCGGCAAGCTCGTGCGCCACGATCGAGCGCAGCAGGGCGGCCCGCTTGTAAACCTGCTCCCGAGCGCCCTTCGGCAAGCCGCCGGCGCCGAGCGCCATCGCGACGTAGCTCTCACACGCTCGGTCACCGCGGGATTGCGTCTTGATGCAGAAACGGCGGCGGCGTTGCAGGTCTCGGAGTTGGGCACAGCGGGGGTCAGCGAAGGGGTCGGGGAGAGCGGCGCGGTGCGAAAGGCCATTGCTGGCTGGCAGCCCTAGGCCGCATCCCCGATCGGGCTTCCGCAGGCGGGCGGCGACTTTTACCCGGCCAATATCAGGCGATACAAAAAAGGCCGCTTCGCCTGCGGAATTCGTCAAATTGTCATGCGGCATCTTGTGCCTCCGCGAGCGCCCAGGCGCGGTCTGCGTCTTCGTCGGTCTTTTTCTCGCCGATGATCATGTCGTCCTGCAAACCGTGGCACAGCAGCTTGGCGAAACGCACCTTGCGGCCGGTCTTCTCGCACCACGCCAACAGCTCGCCGGCTCGCCACTCACCAACCGGGCGGCCTGCGATTTCTTCGGCGAGGTATGAGTTGGCGATCACCCGTAGGGCGCCGCTTGGGCGATAGGGCTGCCGGGCTGGGGCGAGCCTGATCTGGCCTACTTGATCGGCGGGCGGAGTATGGCCCTGGCCCAGCAGTTCGATAGCCGCAGGGGAGGCGAGCGCCATTCGGCCGGAACTACCCGGCGCTGCACAAGCGGCCTCCTCCTGCGGCGTGGGGGTAGCGGGCGCGGCGAAGTGATCCGGGCCGACAGTACGGTCGGCGCAGACGATGCGGCCCCGCCCGCTAGCTTGCTCGCGGCGTAACTCGTCGCGGATTTCGTTGAAGAGCTTGCTCGCCGCATAATGCCGCTCGGCATCTCCGACGAGGGCGCGCTCAAGGCTGGCGCTGTTGGCAGTGAGCAACATGCGTTCGAATATCGCCAGGACGTTCGGAAGTTTGCCGACGCCCTTGAGCATCGCCTCCCGCATCATGCCCTGAAGTTTTTGCTCAGGCGGCTCGATGCCAGCCTTCGCGAATGCCTCCGCCATCGATGTTTTTGCTTCAGCCATCGCGCTCACTCCGCCGCCTGGTCGAGCTGCTGCAACGCCTCTTTCTCCACGAGGAACCATCGGCGCCCCCGTTTGGTGGCTAAGCCTTCGAGACATATCTTCCAGAGCGTTCCGCGAACGGTGTTAGGTTTGAATTCGGTCAGCGAGATAATTTCTTCCAGGGTCACGCCGGCACTCTCGGCCTCGACGATCATTCTCTCGATCGTTGGCTTGACGCTTCCTTGAGTGGCACGGGCGGGCCTGTCGGTCACGTCGAACGGCGCCCAGTCCTCCGCCGGCGCCTGCTCGGCATAGGCCGCGTCGGCGAGGTCGAGGCCGGCGAGTTCGGCTCGGCAGACATCGATCCTATTTTCGGTTCGGATGATCTCAGCCTCGATTTGCGCTCGCATGTCGACGCTCATACGCAACATCGCGGTGAGCTCGTCGCGGCGCGCTTGCACCTTCGGCGGGATGGTCATGCTGGCGTCCTCTCGGTCATCGTTTTGCGGGCTTCGGCTCGGCGGTGAAGCGCATCGGAAACCAGATCGGCGGGCGCCCAGCAGCCGGGCTCGTCAGGCGCTGGGCCGTGTCCCGGCCCCCATCGGTGGCCTTTCGCCCATGCTCGGCAACGCTGCGGCCAGGGCTCTTCCGGCAGGATGCCAGCGCCGTTTTTGGGCTTGCCGGGTGCGCTATCAGCCGCAGCAATCCTGGCTTTCATCGCCCAACCGAGCCAGCGATCCTCGGTCGGTGTCGTGCCGATTTTGCGGATAAACCGGCCCCATTCCGCAGCCAGGTCGACCTCCGGCAGCCCCGCCTTGGCCCGCTCAGCCGCCGCGAGCTCGGCCCAGTCCTTCGGCAACGAATCTGGAATTAGCTTGCTAGCTAGCTGCTTATGGGTATGGGTATGGGTAGGTTCGGTCTGGGTTCCTTCTGGGTTCTCGTTTGAAAACCCAGTGGGTTTCTCACGGGTTTCTGTTGGGTTTCGGGGAGGTCTGCCGCCAAGCGGGCCGTTCCTCCGGCTGGTCTCGGCCCGGCGTTGCACGAACTCCCATTCCTTCTCCAGGCGCTTTTGGTGCCAACACCCATCGTCGATATTAAAGAAGCGCGAGAGCGTCGGACGAACGGTCTTAACCCAGCGCTTTTCCGGCACCCGGCATATGCGAGCGAGGCTGGCGTCATCATCAGGTAGCGCCTTCCCATTGTTCCGCCACGTCGCGAATAACAGCAGGCAATAGGCGCCGAATTCCTCCGTAGACAGGTGCAGCGTGTCGCCGATCAGCGCGTCGGTGAACACTGGCATTGAGGGTGCCTGGCTCACGAGAAACACACCCCTTTGCCGGCGAACGGGTCGCGCTGCTCTAGCAACATCCGCCCGTCCTGGCGTGTACGCTGGCGGCGGCCCTCGGCCCTCCGGCTGATTCCGGGAACCTTGTTCCAGTTCCGCTCACGGATTGCCTTGGCGCGGGTTTCCTTGTCGGCGGCGGAGGCGTGCCGGCGGAATATCTCCACAGCTGCGGTTTTAGCGCGGCGAGGGTTGGCCGCGGGATAGAACGCGATGCCGATTGTTTCCCAGGGATTGCCGCGTCGGGCGAGGCCTATCAGCTTGGCAACAGCTGGCCGCTTCCACTGTGCGCTCATGCCGCGTCACCCGCCTCCGGCTCGACCACCGCCCGCACCCGCCGGCTGCCGAGATCGGCGAGGCGGCGCTGTTTGTCCGGGCTGAGAAAATCGCGCGCGGCGGCGTGAACCAGCCGCTCGTATTCCATGACCTCGGCCATCGAGAGGTGCCGCCGCCACGGGTAGCGGTCGAAGCTGTCGCTGAACTTGCGGTATGCGGTCATTTCGTTTTGTCCGACATGAAATAGGCCGGCAGCGGCGCTCCCGCGGCGACGCGCTCGCCAATGACCCGGCACGCGAGGTAGTAGCAGTCGCGCGCGTCTTGCTCCTGCCAGCCGGGCGGGAGGGCAGCGGCTTGATCGACATCTTCGCCGTCGCAGCAGTGGGCGACACCGCTTCCGCCGCAGGTCGAGCATGGCAATTGCGTGTAGACGTGATCGACTCTCCCGATTCGGTCGAACATCTGGTAGGTCAGCCGGCCGGTGCCGTGGCAAATCGGGCACCTCACCGCCGCGCCCCCGTCTCCGCAAGCACGGCATCCATGTCGCGGTGGAGCGCCTCCATCCGGTCGAACAGGTGCCTTGGGGCCGGACTGTCGGCGGGCGCTCTATCGCGGAGCGGCACCCGAGGCGTGGGCTTCAGGATAGCGGCGATCGCCGCGCTGGCCTGGATGGATAGCCCGGTGGTGTTCTGGTTCCTGGCCGGCCGTTTAGCCCACCCGCTCCGGTTCGCGCGCCCGATAACGGCGCTTTTCGACACGCCGAACAGCCCGCCGATAACCGCCGCGGTCATCTCGGGTGAGCCCTCCCAGAGCGCGCGCATGCGGTCGAGTTGGGCGGGTTTCATGCGGTGACACCGAACAGCGGGCCGGCAGCGCGCGTCACCTTGGGCGCCCACTTGCTCTCGGCCCACAGCATCACGGCCAGGGCGTCGCCGACGTTGTCGTTCTCGGGGTGCCAGCCGCGCGCCCGGATCGCGGCCATCACCTCGGGCTTCTTCGCCCTGCCGTTGTCGGTGACGAATTTTTTGACGGTGGAATTGTTGGCCGGCTCGCAGCGAACCTCCCGCGCGTATGCGATCTCGATGGTGTGCGCCGCGAGCCCGAACAGGCGCATGACCGTCGACACGCTTGTGGCGGTCGCGGTGATTAGGGGCGCCTCATAGACGATCAGGCGCGGCGCGAGCACCGTCACCCGGTCAAGCAACCAACCTCGGAACCGGTTGAAGTAGGCGCCGTCGCCGCGGTCGCTCGGCAGCCAGACGTGCCCGTAGACCGGTTCGCCGCCGGGTGGCGCGCATGCGAAACCGGTGCATGTGCCGAGATCAAGCGCGAGGATGCCGCCGCTGTCGGACACGGGTTGGCCTAAGCGCTGGCCTGAGTTTCGGTGCCGGCCTCGATCGGCTTGATGTTGCGGCGCACAGCCTCGCCCTGGCCCTTGATCCATCCGGCGTGCCATGCCGCGCGCGCCGGGGTTTCCTCGCCGTGCGGGTTGGTGTCGATCTTGTCGCCGCGCTTGCCGGCTTTCTCGCCTTGCAGGTGGGCGACATTGTCGGTCGTCGCGGCCGTCGGGGCGGTGCCGCCGTTGGGTCCGACGCCAGCCGGCGCATCGCCGGGGAATAAATCGGATTGCGCGAACACGCCCAGCTTGTCGGCGTAGGCGTTGAGCGACGACAGGAAGTCGTTGCGCTTGTCGGGCTCCATGTTGCGGAGCTCCATCGTCAGCTTAAAGGCCGCCCGGTTGAAGCCCATGTCTTCGACCTCTTTGGCCAGCGTGCCGAGGTCGGAGCGGGCATCATCGGACTTGCTCTTTCGCGCATCCCAGCGGTCGGCGAGGCCCGCCAGGCGGTCGAGATTGACCCCCATCGGCGCGTCGTTGTTCTTCCGTGAAACTGCCATCTTTACGTTCTCCCTCTCCTAGGTCTTTCGCGGGAAGCCGCGGATTACCCTCACCGCCGGCCTCCGGTGTCGCAGCCGTGGCCGGCGATGCAATGCGAGCGCTCGGGGAAGATGTTCCCCGGCTGGCAAGTCGCCACGATCGGCCCGCCGTCGGACATACCCACAGGCGCCCACATGCCGCTCGCCAGCGCGCGCACCGCCGCCTGGCAGGTATCGGGCGAGATCGCGGCCATGTGCTCCTGGCGGCCATCAGGGAGCGTTACGGTCAGGGTCATCGGGTCGTAGACCAGCGACGCTGCGACCACGACGAGCGCGGCAAAGGCGGGGGCGGGGAGCGGTGTCATTCCGCTTTACTCCGCTGCCTCAAATAACGGGAAGCCCTGTTCCACCCGCCGAGCAACTTGGAGGTTCTTGACCGCCTGCCGGTAATAGCTCGGCTTGAGTTCAATCCCGATTGCGCGTCGGTCGTTTTGCACCGCGGCGTAAACCTCGGACCCCACGCCCATAAACGGGGTCAGCACGGTTTCCCTTGGGTTGCTCCAAAGCGTCAACCCGCGCTCGATCACGTCGAGTTGCAGCGGGTGGACGTGTTTCTCGTCCTCCTCGTCGCGAGCCTTCTGGTAGGGCAGCACTCGGTCGAGCCTGACATCATCCCAGAATGCCGACGCGTATTGCCTCCAAATCCAGTGCGAGAATTTGTTTTCGAGTTGCGGCCCGGTCCAGTTGCGATACTTCAGGACATCGGCCGGCATGGCGCGCTCGCCGGCATAGTGGGTAAGCCCATCCGGGTGCGACACGGGAATTGGGTTTTGCCCGGAACGCCGGAAGATCAGCAGGTAGTCGGCATTGGCGATGCTGCACCGGGTCGAGTCGATCGTCACGCCCTTGTGAGACAGGCTCTTCGTCATCGTCCGGTTGCGGACAGTCAGCGGCTCTTTCCAGATGTGATACCGGGCCACATAGTCGAACCCGTTGCGCAGGTGCATCCGGATCACGTCGCCAGAGAAATCATAGAGGTTGTCGAGCCCGCTGTTGCCGCTCGGTATGTCCATGCAGTGGACCGCGCTCATGCGCCCCGGCATCATGGCCCGGTGAATGCCGCGCACAACGAACTCGTAATGATCGAAGAACTCGCCACGGTTGATCGCGTTTGACAGGTCGCGCGGGTCGGAACTGTATGTGTAGAGCCCCCCGAACGGCGGCGAGTAGATTGAGAAATGAATGGACTCGGCCGGCAGTTTCCCCATGACATCGACGCAATCGCCGAAATACAGCGCATAGCTATCGGTAATAATGTTCTCTACGCCATCCATTTTGGGATCTCCACGGCGGGCTGATAATGTGATGGTGCGATCCTGAGCGCGCCCGCCATGTGGCTAACCAGTTCGGCGAACATGTGATCGGCAGCGGCGGCCTTGCGCGCCATGTTTTCCTGAACGCGGCGTTCGCCTTCGGTGGCGATGATGTCCACTGTGACCGGGTGTCTTTGCCCGAACCGCCAACACCTCCTGACCGATTGGTAATACTGCTCATAGGAGTGCGAGGCGAAGGTGACGACGTGGTTGCAGTGCTGCCAATTAAGGCCCCACGCGCCGATCGTCGGCTTGATGATAAGCCGCCTGATTTCACCCGACGCGAAGGCCCGGTAAGCCTCTTCTTTCTGCTCGTCAGTGTCCGCGCCCCGAACCTGGCGGGAGTTCGGGATCATCTGCGCCAGGCTGTCGCCCTCGACGTTGAGATGACACCAAATCACCGCCGGCTGATCATGGTCGACGAGTTCAGCGACAAGTGCACAGCGATCGGCGAGGGTGCGCCGCCGCTCGTCGCGTTCCTCTTGAAGCCCGATCGCCGGCAGCGTCAGCAGCATCCCATCAGGCGGGCGCTGTGGCATGATCATGTGGCTGTGCTCAATGAGCGGCGGCAGCGTGAACGCATCATCCGAAAAGCCTAGATCGCTCGGCTTCCGGCACGCCCTCGCCCATGATGCAATCCATTGCCAGAACGGGGTCGCAGCGTGTCCTTTCAGGTGCCATTGGCCGATCTGTTGCGACACCCGGAACGCCAGCTTCCCGAAGTGGTTGTTGAGCTTTTCGCGTCGCTGATCCTTTATCTGCTGCATCCGGTGCATTTTGTTGTCGGATTGCTTGAAGAACCGCGACAGCATTTCGGAGTAGCCGAGTTCGCCAAGCGCCTGGCTGCTAGTGCCTAGCTCGATGTAATCGTTCGGCGCTGCGGTGGCGGTGCAAAGCAAGCGATACGGAACCTTGAGCATGAACCGCGTGACCGCCGATTGCGTCGCTCCGGTAAAATGCTTGAGTATGGAACTCTCGTCGCACACCACCCCCGCGAAGTCGTTTGGATCGAACAGGTGCAGCTTTTCGTAATTGGTGATGACGATGCGCTGCGGCGGCAGTGCGCCGTCGCGCGAGCGGCCACACTCGACGCCGAACTTCTCCGCCTCCAGCATGGTCTGACCGCCGACCGCGAGCGGCGTCAGCAACAGCACCCGTCCGTTTGTTTTCTCGACGACGTTTTGCGCCCAAACTAATTGCATGGGCGTTTTGCCCAGCCCGCAATCAGCGAAGATGGCGGCGCGGCCTTTGTGCAGGGACCAATCGACAAGCGATTGCTGGAAGTCGAAAAGGAAATCCGGCATCCACACCGGCGCAAACCCGCGCCCCTCGCCGGACTGTGATTTGCGATTGATGAACTCGGCATAGCTCGGCAACGGTGCGGGATTATCCTGGCCGGTTGCCCACCCGAGATTGTATCCGCTCATGCCCGCCGCTCCATCGCTACGGCAGCAGCTTCTACTTCCGCCGGAATCGCAGGCGGAACCAAAGCCACCAGGCTCGCAGGAGCTTCCTGCAGAAGCTCGGCACGGAGCGCCATGTATTCCGCGTAAAGCCTTGCGGCACGGTGTCGTTTTGCTTCTGCAGCCCGGTGTCGGATTTGGTCGGCTTCGTGGGCTTCAATTCGCCGTACCTCCCCGTGCCAATAGTCCTGCACGCGCCCGGTCGGCAGCCCGAGGAACCGGGCGGCAGCGCGCAGACGCGCCTTCACCGTCTCGCCGGGCGAGGCTCGCACGGTGTCTTTGACGGTGCCGGTCAGCTCGGCGCGCACGGCTTCAGCGGTGAAGGCCATCGACCCCTTCGTCGCGGGTGGAAAATCTTTGGTCGCGGGCGGGAATTCCGTGTCCACGGAAAGCTACCTCGTCATGTTTCGGGGCATGACGAACACAACCAGGGGAGCAACCGAAATGGTCGGGACCGGGCGTTATCGGGAGGAACATCCGATCGCCCGGCCCCGTATCCCCCGCCTCGGACGGCACCACCCAGCATGGGGCGGGGAAATTGGAGGAAATCAGTTCAAACCCAAGGCGGGGCGCGGCTTTCAGTACCGTTTCTGCCTCGATGGAAATCAGCCCAGCGGCGGGAATTTCAGCGGCGCACGCGAACACCACCACCGCGGCGAGGATCGGCGAACGCAAGATCAAGGAGCTGCGGACGGCGCGCCGGGCGAGTGGCAGCACCGTCCGCGTTCGCTCGGCAACCGTCGCGCGAGGCAACGGATTGGGGGGTCGAGCGAATGTTGATGGGATGGTCATGCGAGCTTTTCCAACTTCACAATCGGCGCCTGCCAGACCATTGGGTTTGTCATGATCCCGTCGCGGTAATGTTCGACGATGAAAAGCGCCTCGCGGATCGAATGGGCGGTGACCTCGATAAACCGCACCCGATCGCCAGCTTCCCGTTGGTCAGTCTCGTTGCCGCGCTCGGTTGAGTGCGGCCAGACGTGGATCTCAGCGCGCCAACTATCGCTCATCGCTCAGCCACCCGGCCGGCGTCCCGGTGCGCGAGCGCGAGACACACGAGCGCCAGCGCCAGGAACGACACGGCGAGGAATGCGAGCGCGGCGAGCGCGATCATGGCCGCTTCTCCTGCCGCGCGATCTCCGTCCCGATGCGGACCAGCTCGCCGCCGATGATCAGCGCGGCGTCGGCGCTGAAGCTGTACGAGCGCAACGGCGAGCGGTAGCCCGCCTCATACTCGACAATCGTTGCCGTATCGCCATCCCGGCGGACCACCAGCGTCGCGCGTTTCTTGGCCATCACAGCCCCCAGATCGCGAGCGCGGCGGCATCGGCCGCCCATGCGATGCCCCAGCCGAGCAGCAGGGCGGCGGCGCTGGCGAGGAACAGCGCGCGGTATCGGTGGGTCATCAACACCCTCCCCCGCCGGGAGAGGATGGTGGGTCGTTTATGGGCGACGGGCGGGGCGTCATGCTGCTTTCCCGGTGCGGCGCGGTGCGAACGCGTCCGTGGATAGCGGCTCGCTGACCGGCGGGGGCGGGCACGCCATGATGTCGAGCTGGTTCGCGAGACCGCGCAGTTGCGCCGCGGCTTTTGCTGCCGCCGCCATGATCGCGTCGGGGCTCTCGCCGATCATCTCGTGCGTCGTGAATCGGCCGTCGCAATCGATGCAGGCGCGTCGCCTGCGGACGCTGGTGTCGGCCGGCCGGCTGTCCGTCACGCCCGTCGAGCCGCCGCAAAACGGGCAGCGCACACCGCCTAGCGAGGTCGTCATCTCCGGCTTACTTGCCGGCCAGCCGTATCCGCGCGCGCTCATGACACCCCCCCTTGCGCGGGTTGGGGGGCGGCGGGGGTGAGCCTATTCGCGGTCGCTCCCCAGCGAACAATTTGCTCGATGCTGACCTCGCCGTCGGTTGCGTTCGACAAGCGAATGACCAAGCCGAGATTTGGCCGAAGGCGCTGTTCCTCGATGCGAGAGATCGTGGCGTGCGTGACGCCCACCATCCGCGCCAGTTCCTGCAGCGTGAGGCCGCGGTCGCACCGATACAGGCGCAGCGGATGAGCGCCGGATTTCATCTTGCGGCGCGGCGGTTCCGGCTTTGGAAGTGTCGCAACGAGCGCGAGCAATTCCGGGGCTGGAGCGAACCATTCGCCCCGCTGAAGATGCCCCTCGAATTGTTGATGCAGGCGGCTCTCGTAGCTGGCGTCACCCTCCGCGACCGCAAGCAGCGTCAGCGGTATTGGACAATCCACGCGCATCTTGCCGAGGCGCGACGGGACGTCTCGCGCGAACCCGATCTTGATCGGGCCACCTTCGCCGGCCTGGACAAAATAGACCGGCATCAGGCGGCCTGCTCGGCCGACGAAGCGCGGCGAGGCCCTGGCGGACTATCGAAGTCGGCCTCGTTTATCTCGCCGGATTTGTCGGCCTTGACCAAATCGTGCCGCCAGAAACGGGCCACCCCGCGCACGCGCCACTTGCGAATGGCCTCGTCGCCAACCTTCAGCTCGTCCCGCGCGATGCGCTCGATAGCGTCCCAACTGCTCATGGCCTAGACGATTGGACAAATCGTCCGGTTTTGCAAGCGGAAAAATTGGCCGGTCCTAGCCGGAGGTAATGGGCCGTGATCCTGAGCGCCGTTGCGGCCAAAATGTCCGGCATGGAATTTGACCGCGAAGCTGAGTTCAACGACGCCTTATGCGCCCGCGTTCGCGCGCTTCGTATTGAGCGCGGCTGGACGCAAGAGCAGATGGCTACCGCTCTGGGGCTGCCATACGACCGCTACCGGAAATACGAATACCGGAGCCCGCTGCCGATGTACCTCGCGGAGCAGTTCGCCGGCATCGTCGGCCGCGATGTCGAGTTCGTGGTGACCGGAAAGTCAACCGCTCGCCGCCGTGGTCCCCAGGTCGCTCGCACCGGGACCGCCGGATGACCGGCCGCGTCGTCTGGTTCGCGAGGCGGCTGTGAGCGATCCCGCCAACCAAGACGATCTCCGCGAAGCCCTGGTCGCTATTTATGGCGCGCTGGTTGCGCTCCGCGGCCTTATCCCGCCATCGAATACCGGGGCGGCCGCGCAGAGCAGCGCTCAGTTCCAAACCTATCTTGTCCAACTCGAGCGGGTTGTTCGCCGCTCGCTCGACATGCCCCCGGATCGTGATGGCTGAGCCCGACCGATCCTTGCTTGCTCAATTTGAGAGCATGACCGCGGCGCGGCGTGCTCAGGTGGGCGTTGAAAGCGGCGGGCGCGGCCCCTATGATCCTGGCATGGAAGCGCGGATAGTCGCCCTCGAAGGTGACGTGAAGGAAATCAAAGGCGACGTGAAGCGGCTTGCCATCGACATGGCAGAAATCAAAGGCCGACTGTCGCAGATGCCGACAACCGTGCAGTTGGTCACCTTGGTTTTCAGCATCTTCGGCGCCGCGATTGCCCTTCTCGGTGGGGTTTTCGCCGTGCTGAGATTTTCCGGCCACTCGTGATCCCGCCCGGCCAGCGACCGCCCGACCAGCCGAGGCAATAGCCCCGCCCGACCAGCCCCGCTCCGGCGGGGTTTTTTCATGCGCCCGACGCCTGACGCTCTACAGGCGGACAATATGTCCATTTAGTTGTTGACGAATGGACAAATCGTCCGGTACTCTCTCCCTCACCAGCGCACACCGCGCACCGACCGAGTAGTCCGGGAGGCTGCCATGACGGAAGGCTGGGCGAAAGCCCAGCACCGTCCGCGAGGGGAGAGAGCCGATGACCATCGACCAGCGCGTCCTCGACGATGCCGCCGCCAGTTGCGACCGCTTCGTCGCGGCGATCGACGCCATTCCCGCGCGGCCCGCTCGATCGGCTGGCCCGTACGTCTGCACCGCGGCCGCGCCGTGGAACGCCACCATTAAGGGGCGAGTGATACACCCCGGCGGCCGCCAGATAGGCGAGCAGCGGGACGGCTACCCCGGCGGCGACATCGTCACAATGGAATGCACTGTCTGCGGCCATCGCTGGACGATGGAGTTGCCGCAATGACCACTCTCGACCCTATCGCTCCCGCCACCGCCGTCGAAATCCCCCGATATGCCGCCCGCAAGCTCTTTTCCCCGTTTGCCGGACAAACGCACGGGGCTTGGGACTCAACCGCCAACTCGTTCGTCGTCAATGAGACGTTCGCGACATGGTCGGGCGCGGTCACCGGCGCCGGGCGGCTCAACCGGGCGTATGCCGAGGCGATGCGGCCATGACAACCCCCGC
>CAMATN010000085.1 GCA_945861155.1 Rhizobium sp. Q54 | reverse complement strand
CCCCCCCCCCCCCCCCCACAGGGAGAGCCCGTCCTTCGGATGCGGCAATCACTTGATCAAGTGACATTCCCCATTTTGTAAATTGCCAATCCGCAAAGACGGGCGTTGATAACCACGACCCCACTAGGCTGAGGGCGACGAGGGAACGCATATTCATGGGAATCTCCGTCAAATTCTGTTTTTAGGGATCGGAACCAGCCTCTCCTGACTCTAACGGGTAGTCTAAGACCTTGATCGGTCATTTCCAGAGTTAGCGGTATGCACCGCGAACGTGAACCGAAGCTATCTGAGCAGGCTGGAAAAGGCTTAACCTACGTCGGCCTAGAGATCATTGGCAAACTCGCGGCCGTGTTGGGTATCGAGTCAGCCGACTTGCCACAGCGGCGCCCGCTAAGCGGGGCAGCCTGGAACGGCAAGTCCAGGGCGGAAGCCGTAGCTGGAATGCGCTATTTTTCCGTGTTATATAAACTGCAAATAGTGGTATATAGTTTGCGTGACCGGCTCAGAGGCAGCTATGACGCAGGCAATCGCATATTACCGGGTGTCCACCGCGCGGCAGGGCCGCTCCGGGTTGGGGATCGAAGCGCAGCGCGCCGCCGTTCTCCGCTTCGCTGAAGCCGAAGGGATCAAGGTCATTGCCGAGCGCACGGAAATTGAGACCGGGAAGGGGGCCGACGCGCTTGAGCGGCGTCCCGAGCTGGCGGCGGCACTCGCGCAAGCCCGAAAGGCGAAGTGTCCCGTGCTTGTCGCGAAGCTCGACCGGCTATCCCGCGACGTGCATTTCGTTAGCGGCTTGATGGCGCATCGCGTGCCGTTCATCGTCGCTGAGCTGGGCGCCGACGCCGACCCGTTCATGCTCCACCTATACGCCGCGCTCGCCGAGAAAGAACGCGGGTTGATATCTGCCCGGACCCGCGCGGCGCTCGCGGTAAAGAAGGCGCAAGGGGTGAAGCTCGGCAATCCCCGGAACATGCCCGAGGCCGCCGCGAAGGGGCGCGAGGCGCAGCGCTCCGCTGCCGATCAATTCGCGGCCAACGTGCTGCCGGTGATCGAAGGAATCAAGGCGACGGGCGCGACAAGCCTTGACGCAATCGCGACGGCGCTCAACGCTCGCGGCATCCGCACCGCGCGCGGCGGCCGGTGGCACTCGACAACGGTCCGAAACTTACTTTCACGGGGGGAGCGTTCAGCGCTGGCGCACCGAGATGACTGAATTTGCCGGAAAACAGACGGCTGCGGGACAGCCTTCGATTGCCGAGCGCTGCGGTCCGGCGACGCCAGGTCCTCGGCGCTTCATTCAACACGCTTGGCGCATAACGGCCATGAACCGTATGTTCGCACTTCGCGGCGGCGCGCCGCTCAACCAAGCGGGGCTGCGGTGAAGAAGCCTCCGAAACGAGCGGACATTCCGCCGCGCAATAAAGACAACGTTAAACGAAGGCTCGCGCGGGAGGTCGCACCGGATCGGATTGCTGAACTGCTTGAGACAGTTATGTACAAAGGTAGTCCGAAGCATAAGCGCAATCCGAGGAACTTCGGACTGGAACCATTCCAGGGTGACAGGGGCGACGCGACCCTCTGCGATGTGCACGCCAACTTTCAGCCCGCTGACATGCCCACTATCCCCGCGCTAATCAAACGCGGCCTGAGGGCGGGGTTGCTCGGAACCAATTTGTGGACGGTGGGCGATGACGGATGGATCTTCCAGGGCTCTCTAACCAATGCGGTTCAGTCCGAGTATCATGGCTACCCGGTCCGGCCAAGCGAGGCGATCGCCGAGCCCGTTTATCGCCGATTCAGAGCATGGGCCGACGCTGAAGGGGACGACGGAGACAAACTGGCTGCATGCAATTGCGCGGCCCTATATAGGTTTCGATGATGCGCAACTTTGAGATTGATATTCAGCGGACCGTCGATGCTCCACCGGACTCACCTGTCGGCATCGCAATCGGATCGGCCGAGACTGTGTTCACCCGACTTCTGCGTCACGGCGCTAATGCTCCGGAAGATCATTTGAGGGCACCGCCAGCCCAGTTGGCCTTTTGGTTGGTGGACAATTGGTGGCGCCTGCGTTCGGAGTGCGTGCCCGCATTCGGTCCGACAGCAGATTGGCGGCTAGCTCACGATCTCGCCAGCATCGGAGGCTACGCTTGGCCGCGACTAGCGATCTGGGGCGAGGGCAATCGCGTCGGCCTGTCGTCCAGAAGCGATCCGGCCGGCGTCGTCGGTCCGGTTCGTTATCTGACCGACGCGTTGATTTATGTGTCGGGGTTGGCGTTCGAGGCTGAGGCGAATAAATTTCTGGACCTGATGTCGACCGAGAGTTCGGGCCTGGCATCGGACTGGGCTGCCCTGCGTGCCCAAATCGAGGCGCTGGCTGATGAGCGTGCAGACCCGGAGCTGAGTGCCTGGCGTCGCCTTGAGGCGCAACTCGGCTACGATGTCGACGAAGCGCCTGAGGGGCTCATGGCGTCGCTCCAGAACCTAGAGCGAGAATTCGGCGCCGGGGCCGTCGCCGAGGCCGCCCTAGCTACCCAGGGCGCTGAGACGGCTGCCGTGCTGGAAGCCGAGATCGCCGCGGCCAACGATCACCACTGGCAGTGCGATCTGCGTCGGACCGCGGTACTTGTCGATAAGATCGGGAAAGGGTCCGGTGATCCGCCCTGGCTCCTGGGCGAGAATGCCGCAGCGGCCGTGCGCATCGCAGTTGGTTACGAGCGTGGACCGTTGTCGAATTTGTTGCTCGCAGACATCCTCAATGTGCGACCAAACGCGCTCTACGGCGTCCACGGCGGGGGGCCTCGCGAACTGACCTATGGCCTTAGGCTGAATACCGGCCGTCGACGCGGAGAGGTCGTCGCTCTGTCCTCGCGATGGCCCGCCGATCGCCGCTTCGAGTTCTCGCGCGCGCTTGGCGACGCTATCTGGTCTGAAGGCGAACGCCTCGGTCCGCTGACCCGCGCCAAGTCCGAACGACAGAAGTTCCAACGTGCGTTCGCGCAGAGCCTGCTGTGTCCCTATGAAGCGCTTGTGGCCTACATTGGAAGCAATATAAGTGATGGTGCTCTGTCGGCTGCGGCGAAACATTTCCAGGTTTCCGAGCGCCTGATCCGCAGCGTCCTCGTAAACAAGGGAGTTTTGCAGCGTCACCGGCTCGGAGACCCCGCACCGCTTCGGCCCACACTGGATTATGAGGCGTCCACCGTGGAGTTCGACGAAGTCGTTGAGGCCGCCTGACCGAGGCAACAGTAGTGCGCTTCCCGACCTGCGTCGGGCATTTACGGCGGGGCCTTCGGCCTTCTCTTCGCCTCGAAGTAACTTCGGGCGCATCACCCGAACGGCGCTGGGTGCTGCGGCTGCCGGGCGGCTGAGCGCGCCGCGTGAGCCGTCTATCCGCGTCGATTACCGTCTACCCTCGCAAGCTACACACAACCTTCACACGTTTTCCGTCGTCTCCCTCTAAGGCATTGAAACAGTTGGCGTCCCCAGGGGGATTCGAACCCCCGTCGCCGCCGTGAAAGGGCGGTGTCCTGGGCCTCTAGACGATGGGGACATGGTGGGCCGTCGGCGCGTCCCCGGTCTAACGGCAGGCGCGCCGGAAATCAATCGCGGCGTGGCGGCTCGGCCAATTGGTTGCGCGCGAGGGCCGGTTTGGGAGCGCGGTGGGATCATCGCGACAGCGGCCAGGCAAAGCTCAGCTCGTGACCGTCCGGGTCGGTGATATGGAAGAAGCGCTCGCCCCATGCCGCATCGCGCGGGGCGGCGTCGGGACGCCAACCCGCCTCGACGAGCCGCGCATGGAGCGCGTCGACATCGGGGTGGTGGAAAATCAGCCGCCCCCACCAATTCCACGCTCGCTCGTCGGCCTGGGCGATCAGGTTCAGGAAATTGTCGCCGGCGCGAAAGCTGGTAAAGGCCGCATCCTCGCCGCCATGGACCAGCGGCAATTCGAGCATTCGATAGAACCCGACCGCGCGGCGCATGTCGTGGGTCGCCAGGGTTACCGCGCTGATGCCGGTGATCATCGCTCCGCTCCTCTTGCCCCTGCCTTGGACGCTGCCCCAAATCTCGCCGCGCCGGGGTCTGTCTAGAAATCCAGATCGGCGTAATGCTTGGGCGGGGGCGCGCCGGGGACGTGATCGGCCAGGATCGCGCGAAAGCTCGGGCGCGACTTGATCCGGGCATACCATTCCTTGGCCGGATCGTGCGCCTCCCACGGCACGTCGCCCAGATAGTCGAGGCTCGACAGATGCGCCGCCGCGCTGATGTCGGCGACCGAGAAATGGTCGCCGGCGAGCCAGCGCCGCCGCTCGACCAGATAGGCGATGTAATCGAGGTGATAGGGCAGATTGGCGTGCCCGGCGCGAATCGCCTGCGAGTTCGGTTGCGCGTTGGGCTGCCCGGGCGGGCCGTAGCGCCGCATCATCTTCTGGCCGAGCAGGTTTTCGGTGACCTCGAAATTCATCTTGACGTCGAACCAGGCGACCAGGCGGCGCACTTCGGCGCGATCGACCGGGTTGATGCCGATCAGCAGCTTTTCGCGATAGGCTTCGTCGAGATATTCGACGATCGCCTCGGTCCCGGCCAGCACCGCGCCGTCCGGCTCGATCAGTACCGGCACCTCGCCGGCCGGGTTGAGGGCCAGAAATTCGGGCCGCCTTTCCCACACTTTTTCGAGCTTCAGCGTGAATTCGAGGTTCTTCTCGGCGAGGACGATGCGCACCTTGCGCGCGACCGGCGACAATGTGAGGTGATAGAGGATCCGCATCAGGCGATTGTACCGGCCACGACACCGGCTGAACATTGCTGAAGAGGCGGACCCCGCGGTTCCGGGCGGTTGCGGACGGCGACTCCCGCTCGCGGCGATATCGTCAGGCGAAGGCGCGGCGGATGCGGCCCCAATCCTCGATCGCGTGCTCCTGGCCGGGCACGATCTGGATCGCGATCTCGCTGTAGCCCGCCGCCGCCAGGGCGCCGATGCGTTGCCGCAGTTCTTTCTCGCTCGCCGCGAACGTCGTCAGCCGGATCAGATCGGCGGTGACGTAGGGACGCTCCTCGGGCTTGACGAACATCAGATGCCCGCGATGGTTTTCCAGGTAATGCGCGCCTTGCGGCCGGAAGCCGCGCGCCAGCTCGACGTAGCCGGCGACCGTGTCGGCCAATTCGGGCGGGATCGTCGCGATCGTCGGCAAGCCCATCAATGCCGCGTCGGCGGCGCGGTGCAGCAGCATCGCGGCGCGCGGGCCGGCCTGCGCGACGGCGCGCGGCGAATCGGCGGGCTCGTGCTCCTCGAGGACGACCCCGCCGGTCAGCACAATCGCGTCGAGAGCGCCCTCTTGATGGCCGGCCGCCGCCCATAGCTCGCGCATCTCGGCCAGCGCGGCGACGCCGCCGGCGACATCGGCGGTCGTGTTGATCCAGCCGGCGCCGAGCCGCGCCGTCAGCTGGCGCGCCCGCGGCCCGGAGGCGGCGACATAGAGCCCTACGGGATCGCGCGTGTTGATCAGGCCGAGTTCCGGGTTGAGCAGGCGAATGAGGCGGCGCTTGCCCTCGATCTCGGTCTCGACCGTCTCCTCGCGCAACAGCGCCATGACGGTGCGGGCGTAGTCTTCCATATCGGCGAGCTTGACCGCGCCGAGCCCCATCGCGCGGCGTCCGGTAAAGCCGGTGCCGATGCCGAAATCGATCCGCCCCGGCGCCAGCTTGTTCAGCGAGGCAAAGGCGTTCGCCGCCACCGGCGCGATGCGGTTCGAGGAAATGAGGACGCCGGTGGCGAGCCGGATGCGCGTCGTCTTCATTGCCGCGGCGGCCATCGCGACGAACGGGTCGGCGCTCAGCATCTGGGTGTCGTAGAACCACGCCCGGCTGAACCCGAGCTCCTCGGCGCGGCGCACCACCCGCCATGATTCCGCGTCGGTCGGTATCGCGATCGCAAACCGCATGGCACCCTCCCCGGCACACTGCATGGCGAATCTTTTACCACGAAGACACGAAGAGGTAGGTCTGTCTCAGTTTGCACTTCCGTTGCAAGCGGTGAGCGGATCACCCGTTCCTGCGCGTCGGGGTCGCCTATGCGCCGAAAGCCCCGGTTCCGTGACAGTGAGTGTTTTCCGCGAACTGGATGTTGCTGCTTGCCGCCGGCTTAGGTCGATGAGTTCATGAAACGGGCGGGCCGACATGATACGTTTGTCGCAGCGGATCAAGCTCATCCGAGCCGCTCGGGGGCAAAAATGAGAAGGCGGGAGTTCTGCATTTCGATGGTCGGATCGGTGGCCGCACGGCCGGCCTGGGCGCAGCAAGCGGCGCATCAGCGTCTCCGCATCGCGCTCGCCGCCTTCAGCGTACCAGCCCCGCTGATCGCCGACAAAGGAAACAACCCTGCGTGGCGAGCGATGTATTTGGAATTGCGCCGCTTGGGCTACATAGAGGGCGAAAATTTAATTGTCGACCGGTTTTCCGCCGAAGGGCAAGCCGAGCGTCTTGGCGATATGGCGAGAGAGATTGTCAAACGGCACCCCGACGTGATCCTGTCGGAAGGTAACGGCATCGCCAGAGCGCTCGCGGCTGCAACCACCACGATCCCAATCGTATCGTGGATGGGAGACCCAATCGCGTTTAGGCTCGTTGCGAGCTTGGCGCGCCCGGACGGCAACATCACAGGGATCTCGGTTGACGCCGGCTGGGAGCTGGCCGCGAAACAGCTTGAGATCCTTAAAGAGATCGTCCCATCAGCAACCAAAATCGCCTATATGAACCTGCGGGCAAATCTATTACCGGACAGGCCGGATATAAAATTCAGGCGAGAAGCTGAACGTAAATTAAATATTGAAGCCATCGATTTTTTGTTTAATGAGCCTACGCCAACAGAATATAACCGTTTGTTCGCAGCTGCAGCGCGCCAAAAGGTAGATGCATTGAGTGTTGGTCCATCCGCTGAATTATTTACCGAACGTCTCCTAATAATTGATCTGGCGAATGAATATCGCCTGCCGGCGAGTTATTGGTATCCCGAATGCGTCACCGATGGGGGATTGATGTCCTATGGCCCCGACCTTACGGGCCTGAGCCGCCACGTGGCCAGGCAGGTTCACCAGATCCTCAGCGGGAGCAAGGTGAGCGATGTCCCGGTGTATCAACCGGAGAGGTTTCCCTTCTTCCTCAACCTGAAAACCGCCGAAGCGCTAGGCCTCACCGTGCCGCGAATGCTCCTCGCCCGCGCCGACAAGGTCATCGAATGAGGCAAGACCACCCGACTGGCCATACGCGGTTTGGCCGAGCAAGGTCCGAAAGGGGCATGAGCTGCCCTCTGGTCGGTGGCTACGACCGGTCGGTTGGGTCGGAAAACGAAATTCAAACTGAGGCGACACGGAGGGGTATAGCGCCTCTCCGTGTTCTCCGTGCCTCCGTGGTGAATACGTCTTAGCGCTTGGAGAACTGGAAGCTGCGGCGGGCCTTGGCCTTGCCGTATTTCTTGCGCTCGACGACGCGGCTGTCGCGGGTCAGGAACCCGCCATGCTTCAAGACCGGGCGCAAGCCGGGCTCGTAATAGGTCAGCGCCTTGCTGATGCCGTGGCGCACCGCTCCGGCCTGGCCCGACAAGCCGCCGCCCTTGACCGTGCACCACACGTCGAACTGGCCGAGCCGGTCGACGACGACGAAAGGCTGGTTGAGCAGCATGCGCAGCACCGGCCGGGCGAAATAGACCGGGCTGTCGCGCCCGTTGACCTCGATCTTGCCGTTGCCGGGCTTGATCCAGACGCGCGCCACCGCGTTCTTGCGCTTGCCGGTCGCGTAGGAGCGGCCGAACGCGTCCCGCTTCGGCTGCACGTCCTCGGGGATTGCCGCCATTGTCGAGGGTGCTGCCGGGGTTGTCGGCTCCGGGCGCGCCGTGGCCAGCGCCTGCCGCAGGCTCGCTAGACCCTGGAAGGTCTGCGGGCCGCGTTGCGCGTCTGCGCGTCCCTGCGCGGCGGCGTCGTTGTCCGGCGCGTCGTTGTCCGGCGTGTCCTCGTCGGCCATCGTCACGCCCTCACATTCTTGCGGTTCATCGCGGCGATATCGAGCGGCGCCGGAGTTTGCGCTGCATGCGGATGCTCGGGTCCGGAATAGACCCGCAGATTGCGCATCACCCGCCGGCCGAGCGGCCCGCGCGGCACCATGCGCTCGACCGCCTTCTCGATGACCCGCTCGGGATGCTTGCCGTCGAGGATGGCGCCCTTGCTGCGCCCCTTGATGCCACCGGGAAACCCGGTATGCCAATAGAAGATGCTGTCGGCGCGCTTGTTGCCGGTCAGCTGGACCTTCTCGGCATTGACGACGACGACATGGTCGCCGCAATCCATGTGCGGCGTATAAGAAGGTTTGTGCTTGCCGCGCAGCCGCATCGCGATCAGCGAGGCGAGCCGGCCGAGCACCAGCCCGTCGGCGTCGATCAGCAGCCATTGCTTGTCGATATCGGACGGTTTGGCGGAAAAGGTTTTCATCGCTAGCGGCCCGAATATGCCGGCACCCGGCCTGTTGCAGGCGCTTCGTTTAGGCCATCCTGAGACAGGGGTCAAGTAAAACCGTTATGAAACAACATGGTTCATGGTGAGGTATTGAGATACCGTCAATCCCCTCACTGCAAGAAAATGCTTCTCCAATTTGTCATCCCGGCGAAAGCCGGGATCCATTTCTGCCGTGGATACCGGCTTTCGCCGGTATGACAATATATGATGCGGCACGGGCGAGAGCGGGTCCGGGGCATGGTGGAGGCGGCGATGCGTGCGGCGGCGCAATCGATGGACGACGAGCCGGTCCTGCTGGAAGCGCTTGATGACGGCGTGCTGCGGCTGACCCTGAACCGGCCGGCGGCGCGCAACGCGCTGTCGGTCGGGCTGATGACGGCGCTGAGCCGGGCGCTGGAACGCGCCGCCGACGACAAAGAATGCCGCGTCGTCGTGATCGCGGCCGCCGGGCCGGCCTTTTGCGCCGGCCACGATCTGCGCGAGCTGCGCGCCGACCCCGGCCGCGATTCCTATCAGCGCGTGTTCGACCAGTGCAGCGCGCTGATGCTGCAGATCACCCGGCTGCCAAAGCCGGTCATCGCCGAGGTGCACGGCATTGCCACCGCGGCGGGCTGTCAGCTTGTCGCGACCTGCGATCTGGCGGTCGCGGCCGAGGACGCGCGGTTCGCCACCCCGGGCGTCAATATCGGGCTGTTCTGCTCGACCCCGATGGTCGCGCTGACCCGCGCCGTCGGGCGCAAGGCGGCGATGGAGATGCTGTTGACCGGCGATCTCGTCGATGCCGCGACGGCAAAGGCGTTGGGGCTCGTCAACCGGGTCGTGCCCGGCGCCGAGCTGTGCGCCGCAGCGACCGCATTGGCCGGTCAGATCGCCGGGAAATCGGCCTTCACCCTGGCGATCGGCAAGGAGGCTTTCTACGCTCAAGCGGAGCTCGGCCTCGCCGAAGCGTATCATTACGCCGCCGAGGTAATGACCCGCAACATGCTGGCGCGCGACGCGGCTGAAGGCATCGACGCGTTTCTCGCCAAGCGCGCGCCGGTCTGGCAGGATTCGTAACACCGTCGCCGGCCCGGTTTGCCCGCACCCGGCCGATGCGATCGTCGTCCTCGGCTGCAAGCTGCGACCGGACGGGTCGCCGGGCGAGCAGTTGCGCCGGCGGGTCGCGCTCGGGGTGCGGCTCTACCACGCCGGGGTCGCGCCGCTGTTGCTGCTGGCGGGCGGCGGCGGTCCGATCAGCGAAGCCCAGGCCATGAGCGAACTCGCGACCGCTTTCGGCGTGCCGCAAGCCGCGCTGGTCCGCGAGGAGCGGTCGCGCAACACCGCCGAGAACGCGCTTTACGGCGCCCGCTTGTTGCGCGAAATGGGCCTGTGCCGGATCGTCCTGGTCAGCCACCGCACGCATTTGTTCCGGGCCAGGCTGTTGTTCGGCCTCGCCGGCTTGACGATCGTCGCCAGCCACGGGGTGCCGTCGCGCTCGGCGGCAGCGGCGCTGGGTTTGGCATTCTATGAGGCCGCCGCCTTGCCGCGCAGCGTCGCCCGCGTGCTGTGGCGACGCCCGAAATGATGCCCGTGACCGCGCTGCTGCCCCGCCTTCGGCGAATCACGTCGAACGCGCGGCAATCCCACATCACCACGGACAGGCTGGCAAAGCGTGGCTGTCCGGCGCTTTGGCGGCGGCGCCTTTCCGCATTCCCTGGGTTGCCTTAGACTTGGCCGTTATCGCGAAAGAGGCGAATGGCCGACTCGCTGCTTCAGGAACGCGCCGGCGAGGTCATGATCCTGACCTTGAACCGGCCCGAGCGCGGCAACGCGCTCGACACGGCGACGGTCGAAGCCTTGATGGCGGCGATCGAGCGGGCTCCGGTCGAGGCGGCGGGGCTGATCGTCATCGGCGGCGAGGGGCGGCATTTCTGCACCGGCTTCGACCTGTCCGGGCTCGACCGCGCCAGCGACGGCGATCTGTTGCTGCGCTTTGTGCGGATCGAGCGGCTGCTGCAGCGGGTCTATGAATCATCGGTGCCGGTCATGGCGCTGGCCAAGGGCCGGGTGATCGGGGCCGGAGCCGATCTGTTTTGCGCCGCGCAGCACCGCATCGCATCGCCCGACGCGAGCTTTCGGATGCCGGGCTGGCGCTTCGGCCTGGCGCTTGGCACGCGCCGCCTGGCCGACCGGGTCGGCAACGATGTCGCGCGGCTCCTGCTGCTCGAAGACCGGGTGCTCGACGCCGACCTCGCGCGCGCGATCGGCTTTGCGACCGACATTGCGCCCGAGCCGGGCTGGCCGAAATCGATCGCCACCGCGAGCGGCGGCAACGCCTTGGCGCGTGACGCCGCGGCTGCGCTGCTCGGGCTGACCGTCGCGCGGCACGCCGAAGCGGACATGGCGGCGCTGGTCGAGAGCGCAAGCCGGCCGGGTCTGCGCCAGCGGATGCTGGCCTATCGCGACGCAGCGCGCGATGCGGGCAAGCCGTGAGGCGACGCGGCCCTTGCTATCGCTCCGCGTGAGGCAATCTGGTAAATCAAGGTTGTCCCACTCCTCTCGCCGGTATGACGAGTTGGGTGGAATCGATACGCGAAAGTAACTGATCGCCCGCAAATGCCCCTCGTCCTCTACAATTCGCTGACCCGCCGCAAGGATCCGTTCGTCCCGATCGACGGCAACAACGTGCGGATGTATGTCTGCGGCCCGACGGTCTATGATCTGGCGCATATCGGGAACGCCCGCGCCGTCGTCGTGTTCGATCAGCTTTACCGGGTGTTGCGCCACACCTACGGCGCCGACCATGTCAGATACGTCCGCAACATCACCGATATCGACGACAAGATCATCGACGCGGCGCGCGCCAATGGCGAGCCGATCGAGGCGTTGACGGCGCGGACGACCGCGCTGTTCCACGCCGATATGGACGCGCTCGGCGCCCTGCGCCCGGATGTCGAGCCGCGCTGCACCGGGCACGTCCCGCAGATGATCGCGATGATCGCGAAGCTGATCGCCGGCGGCAACGCCTATGCGGCCGAGGGCCACGTACTGTTCGCGGTTGCGTCGTGGCCCCGCTACGGCAGGCTGTCACGCCGCAGCCGGCAGGAGATGATCGCCGGCGCCCGGGTCGAGGTCGCGCCCTACAAGCGCGACCCCGGCGATTTCGTCTTGTGGAAGCCGTCGACCCCGGACCAGCCCGCTTGGGACAGCCCGTGGGGACGCGGCCGGCCGGGCTGGCACATCGAATGCTCGGCGATGAGCGAGGCGCATCTCGGCGAAACGTTCGATATCCACGGCGGCGGCCTCGACCTGATCTTCCCGCACCACGAAAACGAGCTGGCCCAGAGCGAAAGCGCGCACGGCGGCAAAAAATTCGTCAATTTCTGGATGCATAACGGGTTTTTGAGCGTCGACAGCACCAAGATGTCGAAATCGCTCGGCAATTTCGTCACCGTGCACGATTTACTGGAGCAGGGCGTGCCCGGCGAGGTCATCCGCCTCGCGCTCCTCTCGACCCACTACCGCGACCCGCTCAACTGGACCGACGAGGCACTCGATCAGGCGCGGCGACGGTTATTTCGGCTATATGTCGCGCTGAATCGGGGCAAACATCCGGTAGTTCGCGACAATGATCTCGCATTGGACCCGGTGCGGGAGGCGTTGGAGGATGACCTTAATACCCCGTTGGCACTGACGCACTTAAGTGACTTGGCAACGTTGGTCAACCGATCCCATGATTTAGGCGAGATCGAGGAGCGCGATCGTTTGCAGGGGGTTCTCGCTGCGAGCGGACAACTATTCGGCCTGCTTTCCATAGAACCGGAAATATTTTTGAAGGGGGAACAGCGGAGCGATGATGCACTGATCCGGTCGCGGATTGCTGCTCGAATTCAGGCTCGCAGGGAGCGGCGGTTTGCTGACGCAGACCAAATCCGCAATGAACTTGTGAATATCGGCATAATCCTCGAAGACAAGCCAGACGGCACGACAGACTGGCGCAAGGCTTGAGGATGGCTTTGGCGCGTGCGCTCCCCCCTTCTTGTCATACCGGCGAAGGCCGGTATCCATGGCGGACATGGGTCCCGGCCTTCGCCGGGATGACGGTATTTGGGTTGCTGCCCTAGCCATGGCCGGCACCGATCGCAGCCGGGGCGGATTGACCGGGGGGCCGGCGATCATTCTGGTCGAGCCGCAGCTTGGCGAGAATATCGGCACCGCGGCGCGGGCGATGCTGAATTGCGGCCTCGACGATTTGCGTCTCGTCACGCCGCGCGACGGGTGGCCGTCCGACCGCGCCGTCGCGGCGGCGAGCGGCGCCGATACGGTGCTCGACAAGGCGCGGCTCTACCCCAGCGTCGCGGCGGCGATCGGCGATCTGGTCCATGTCTACGCGTCGACCGCGCGCGACCGCTCCATGGTCAAGCGCGAGCTGACGCCGCGCCGCGCCGCCGAGGAAATGCACGGCTTTTTTGCCGCCGGCGAACCGTGCGGCGTGCTGTTCGGGCCGGAGCGAATGGGGCTGGTCAACGACCACATCGCGCTGGCCGACGCCGTGCTGAGCGTGCCGCTCAACCCCGCTTTCTCCTCGCTCAATTTGGCGCAGGCGGTCCTGCTGATCGGCTACGAGTGGTTCACCGCGCAGACCGCGCCGCCGCCCGAGACGATGCACACCGGCCACAGCCGGCCGGCCAACAAGGAGGAGCTGCTGCGCTTTTTCGGGCATTTCGAGGAGGCGCTGGTCGAGAGCGGGTTTCTGCGCCACCCGGACAAGCGCCCGAGCCTGACCCGCAATCTGCGCAATCTGTTCCAGCGCGCGGGATGCACCGAGCAGGAGCTGCGCACCCTGCACGGCGTCATTACCGCCTTTGTCGGCCCGCGCAAGCGGCCAGCTTCCGGCGACAAGCCGGCGGATGACGGCGACGCCGGCTAGATTCGCCCAAGCCGCCCGAAATCACATTCCGGCGGTATCCTTCGCCAACCCGACCAGGGCGCGCAGATAGTCTTCGCCATTCCGAGGCCAGTGATCGACCCCGATCCCGGCACGGTAGGCGTTCGCCCGCTCGGCAAAATCGTCCATGACGTCGAACTCGCCGAGCCAGTTCAGGATCGCGTGATATTCGACATAGGCCGGCGCGCCGCGCATCCCGCGCAGATCGTCCGCCAGCTTCTGCAACAGCGCGGCGGCCGCGTCGCTCTGCGTGTCGGCCGGATCCTCGCCGATTTTTCGGATCCGCCAATCCGCCACATGCTCAAGCTCGGTGGCTTCGATCGGACCATCCATCGGCGTCACCCCTCCGCGCGTCACGCCAGCCCGGCACGCCGACGGCGCCAGCGCCGCAGTCGCAGCGCGCCGACGACGGTCGCGGTGGCGGGTACGAGGATCGGGACGAGCGCGATATTAACGAATTCGAGGATCATCTTTAGCCCCTCGATATCCTGGCGCAACGCGGCTTGCACGCCGCGCAATTCCCGGCGAGTCGTCAGCATGTCGGCGCGGAACTGTTCGACCGCCCGAGCCTGCTCCGGCGCCAGCGCGGCGTTTGCGTCGGCCGGCTCGCCGGCGGTCAGGTCGCGCAGTTTCGCCTGGGTCTGCTTGAGCTTGCGCTCGAGCGCCTGCTGCTCGGCGGCGTAGCGGTCGTCGGCCTCGCGCTGGATGCGCTCGACCATTTCAAAGGGCCGCGCCGAGGTGCCGCGACCGCGCAGATCGACGAAATTCTGGCCGCCGGCCAGCACCTCGATCGCGTTGGCGACGAAATCGGCATTGCCCGCGACCGGTACGATTGTTTGGCGGCCGAAGAAATCCTGCGACTGCGCCCAGAACCGATCGTCGAGCATGTCGGTATCGGCGACGACGACCATGCTGACCGGGGCGACCGATTTGCGCAGGGAGGATGCGATCGCGGCAGCAGGTTCGTCCGGTTTGGCCGGCTCCCCGGCAGGCTTGGGCGGCCCCTCCGGGAAGGCCGTGTCGACCGGACCGGTGATACGCGCGGCCAGCAAATAGCGCGTGTCGTCCGATTTGAAGCGGGTCAGCAACCCGGCGACATCGGGCAGGCCGGCAATTTTGTCGGCCGCGAGCTTCATCGATTCGGGCGAGGTCGTGACCAGGGGCTCGAGCGTCGTCGAGGCGCCGGCGAGCGGCTCGATGATGCCGGCCGACGCCATCGAGATCTGGCGCAGATTGGCGGTGATCGGGTCGTTGGAGTTCAACTCCGCACCGCGCAGATTGAGCCACGCGATGTAATCGACAGCCTCGGCGCCCCGCCCGCCCGCCCCAGCCCCCGCTCTCGCCGGCACCGTGACGCGGCGCGCGGAGCGGCGGTCGGCGGCGACGGTGTTCGGCAGCACGGCGACGCCCCACGCGTGCAACAGCCGCGCCAGGTCGCCGCCGGGCGCCGCCGCTGGCGCGCCCCCGCCTGACGGGCCGCCGCGCGCCTGCAGCTCGGAATAGGGATCGACGAAGACGATAGCTTTGCCGCCCTGCAACACGAATTGATCGACCGCGAACAGGGTCTTGTCGGGCAGGGATTGCGGATGGACCAGCATCAGGACGTCGGTCCCGGACGGGATTGCGTCGAGTGCGCTCGGCAGCGTCTCGACATCGTACAGCTGGCGCAATTGCTGGAGGACCGCCGTCGGCCGGCTCGGACGGCCCTGTAGCGACGCCATTGGATCGCCGTCGAGCGGCAAGGCGCTGACCAGCCCGACCATGGTCCGCTTGGGGGAGGCCAGCGCCCGCACCAGCCGGGTCAGATCGTATTCCAGAAAACGCTCGCGCTCCGGCGCGAAGAACGCGACGATTTGCTGGTCGTCGGTCGAATTGGTGCCGGCGAGACCGAAATAGACCTGCTCGCCCTGGGTATTGAGCGGCACCCCCTGCAGGCCGAACGCGACGGCGCGGTCCTCGGCGTCCGAGAAAGGCTGCGGCTGATGCACTTCGAGGCGCAACTTGCCGTGCGCCTCGGCGACGTACTGGTCGAGCAGCTCGCGCACCCGCTGGGCGTACACCCCATAAGCCGGGATCGCCGAACCGAGCCGTGCCGAATAGTACAAGCGCAGCGTGATCGGCTCGTCGATATGGGCCAAGGTCAGCCGGGTGCCGCGCGACAGCGTGTACAGGCGCTCGCCGGTCAGATCGAGCCGTGCGGTCAGGTAGCGCGCGGCGAGAAGATTGGTCGCGACCAGCATCAGCGCGATGCAGGCAAGCCCGACCAGCGAGCGCGCCGGTCTTGATTCGAACATCCGCCAGCGCGCCACCTCAATCGGCCTTTTTCAGGTCGATCAGGATCGCGTTGGCGCCGAGAGCGGCGATCATCAGCGACAGAAAATAAACTACGTCGCGCAGATCGATGACGCCGCGGGTGATCGCTGCGAAATGGCCGTGGATGCTGGCGGCAGCCACCGCGTCGACCAGCCCTGCGGGCGCCCAGCCCCGAAACAGTCCGAGCACCGTCGATGTCCCGGCCGCAATTAGAACGAACACCAGCGCGGCGGTGACGATAAAGGCGATGACCTGGTTCTTGGTCGCCGCCGACACCGCCGCGCCGATCGCCAGAATGGCGCCGGCCATCAGCCAGCTGCCGACATAGCTCGCGACAATGACGCCGTTATCGGGCTCGCCGAGAAAATTGACGGTCAGCCAGAACGGGAAGGTCAGCGCCAGCGCGATCCCGGCAAAGCACCAGGCCGCGAGGAACTTGCCGAGCACAGCTTCGGCGAGCCGGATCGGCAGGGTCAGGAACAATTCGATCGTCCCGCTCTTGCGCTCCTCGGCCCAGAGCCGCATCGACAGGGCCGGGATCAGTACGAGGTAAAGCCAGGGATGAAAGGTGAAAAAGGATTGCAGATCGGCTTGCGCGCGCTCGAAGAAGTCGCCGACAAAAAAGGTCAGGACCCCCGCCAGCACCAAAAATATGATGATGAACACATAGGCGAGCGGCGTCGCGAAATAGCTCGCTAGCTCGCGTTGAAACACGGTGATCGTGCGCTGCACCGGTATGTGCCCTCAGAATGTCATCCCGGCGAACGCCGGGATCCATTTATCAGCCGCTCTTTGGCAGGAAGACGGCACGACCGGCGATACTCCCCCATTAGTCGGTGTGTTGCACCGGGATGGATCCCGGCTTTCGCCGGGATGACAACCGTCTTGTGGCGAGTGCTAAGCGGCGTCACGATCCGACGTAGATGTGGCGGGCTGCGGCAGCGTGATCGCGCGGAATAATTCGTCGAGGCGGCCGTGCTCGACCCTGAGGCCGGTCACCGGCCAGCCGCGCGCCCGAACCAGTTCCGAGACACCGGCGATGATCGATCGCGCGTCTTGCGGGAACAGCCACCAGCCCTCACCGTCGGTATCGCTCGCCGGCTCGACCGATGCGACCCCGCGCAGGCCCGCCAGCTCGGCGGCGATCGCCGGGTCGGCGTCGGCCGGCACGGCGAGGCGCACGGCGTTGTGGTAGCGCGAGCGGGCCGCCAGCGCCGCCGGGGTGTCGTCGGCGAGGATGCGGCCGCGCGCGATGATTATCGCCCGGCTGCACACCGCCTCGACTTCCTCGAGCAGATGGGTCGAGATGATGATCGCCTTGCCCGGGCTGATCGCCCGGATGATGCCGCGCATCTCATGTTTCTGGTTGGGGTCGAGACCGTCGGTCGGCTCGTCGAGTATCACCACCGCCGGGTCGTGCAGCAGCGCCTGCGCCACGCCGACCCGCCGCCGGTATCCTTTGGACAGAGTCTCGATCGGCTGGTGCAGGATGTCGGCGATGTTGATCAATTCGGCGATGTGCGCGACGCGCTTCCTCGCCTCGGCGCCGCGAAAGCCGCGGATATGAGCGATAAAGCCGAGGAACTCGGCGGCGCTCATGTCGGGATAGGCCGGGGCGCCTTCCGGCAGGTAGCCGATTTGGCGCTTGGCCGCGAGCGGCCGGGTGCGAATGTCGTGGCCGCATATCAATGCGGTGCCGGCGGTCGGCGCCATAAAGCCCGAGATCATCTTCATCGTCGTCGACTTGCCGGCCCCGTTGGGCCCGAGAAAACCCAGGACCTCGCCTGGCGGCACCACGAACGACACGCCATCGACCGCGACGATCGGGCCGAATTTTTTGACGAGATCGACGATTTCCAGCATCCCTAGTCTCTTATAATTCTCCTGCATCCCGGTCCGGGACAGGCGCTGGTGCGTCCTTCGAGACACCCGCTACGCGGGCTCCTCAGGATGAGGTTCTTTCTTAATGCCATCACAGACTTATCCTCATCCTGAGGAGGCGCGGAGCGCCGTCTCGAAGGACGCACGGCGCATCTGCAATCGTCTTGCCTCACGAATCGAGCGGGGCGAATTCATCGGCGGCGAAATCATAGCGCGTGTTGCAGAATTCGCAGGTCACGGTGGTGACCGGGTCCTTCTGCATGTCGTCGATGTCTTCCATCGGGAACGAGCGCAGGATGCCGGCGATGCGCTCGCGCGAGCAGCGGCAGCGCGCCTCGATCGGATGCGTATCGAAGACCCGCACCCCCTCGTCGTGGAACAGGCGAAACAACAGAAGGTGCGGCGACAGCTCGGGGTCGACCAGCTCGGCCGGGGTCGCCGTGCTCATCAGCACCATTGCGCGCCGCCAGCCATCCTCGACATCGTCGGGGATGACCGTGTAGCCGCCTTCGGGAGGCACTCGCTGCAGCATCAGCCCGCCGGCCCGCCACGCGCCAGCCGGGCCGGTGCGTGCGACCGCCAGCTTGATGCCGGCCTGGATCTGTTCGGATTGCCGAAAATAATGCTGGGCGCATTCGGCGAGATTCGCGCCGATCAGCTCGACGATGCCCTGATAGCGTTCGGTATCCTCGCCCTGGTCGACGGTAAACGCGATGTAGCCCGCGCCGATCAGGTCGGGCACGGACGGGCTCGCGCCGCGCTTCGTCGGGCTCGGAGCCGGCATCGAAGCAAGCCGGTCGCGGTCGTATTGGGCATAGCCGCGCACCGCGCCTTCGGTCGAGACGTCGGCGACGAGGAGCCGCACCGGCCCGTCGCTCTTGGTCTGTAGGGTAAATACGCCGTCGTATTTGAGCGCGCCGGCAAGCACGACCGCGAGCGTTATCGCCTCTCCAAGCATCGTGGCGACCGGTTCGGGATAATCGTGCTGCGACAGGATGCGGTCGATCGTCGGCCCGAGCCGGATCAGCCGGCCGCGCAACGCGAAGGGGTCGATCTGAAAGGGTTGTACGAGATCGTCGGGGGGCGGGTCGTTCTCAACAGGCAACAAGAAACTCCAGCTCTCAAGAAACAAAATGTCATTGCGAGCGCAGCGAGGCAATCTCGTGGCAGCGGGACTCTGCGGATCGAGATTGCTTCGTCGCTGCGCTCCTCGCAATGACGCCCGAGGCCGTCAGCCCAGGCACCACGCGAGAATACCCTTCTGGACATGCAGCCGGTTTTCCGCCTCGTCCCAGACGACCGATTGCGGGCCGTCGATGACCGCCGCGGTAACTTCCTCGCCGCGCTTCGCTGGAAGGCAATGCATGAATATGGCGTCCGGCTTGGCTTTCGCCATCAGCCGCTCGTCGACCCGGTAGGGGGCGAGCAGATTGTGGCGGCTGACATTCGCCTCGATCCCCATCGACACCCAGGTGTCGGTAACGACGCAATCGGCGCCGGCGACCGCCTCGTCGGGCTCGCCGGTCAGGCTGACCCGGCCGCCCTCGCGCCGCGCCCATTCGATGATCCCAGGCGGCGGCTGCAGCGCCTCGGGGCAGGCGAGCCGCAGTGCGAAGCCGAACCGGACCGCGGCGTGGATCCAGCTGACCGCGACATTGTTGCCGTCGCCGCTCCACGCCACGACCGTGTCGCCGAGGGATCCCTTCTTTTCCTGCAGGGTCATGACATCGGCCATGATCTGGCAGGGGTGCGACGAATCGGTCAGCCCGTTGATCACCGGCACCGTGGCATGGCGCGCCAGGTCGTCGAGCTTCTCGGCGTGGTTGGTGCGGATCATGATCGCGTCGACATAGCGCGACAGCACGCGCGCGGTGTCGGCGACGGTCTCGCCGCGGCCGAGCTGGCTGTCGGCGGTGTTGAGGATGATCGCGTCGCCGCCGAGCTGGCGCATCGCCACCTCGAACGACACGCGGGTGCGGGTCGACGGCTTCTCGAAGATCATCGCCAGGGTCTTCCCCTCGAGCGGCCGGTCGCGCCGGCCGTTCTTGTAGGCAAAGCCGAGATCGAGGATGCGGCGCAGCTCCGCGGTCTCGTAGCGGTCGATGTCGAGAAAATGGCGCGGCGGGCCAGGCGGCGAAGCAACGCCTCGCCGTTCCCCGAGCGGCGCCGCGCCTTTGGCCAGCGCCCTCATGATCGCGTCCTCACGATTGCGGCCATTCCCGCGCGACCTTGTCGAGAATGCCGGATGCCTCCTCGATCTCGCGCTCCCCGACGATCAGCGGCGGCAGGATGCGCAGCACATTGTCGCCGGCGGTCAGGCATAGGAGGCCCTCGGCGCGCAGCTTGGCGACGAAATCCCCGGCCGTCACATGGCAGCGGATGCCGAGCAGGAGGCCCGAGCCGCGCGTTTCGGCAAAGAGCTTCGGATAGGCGCCGACCAGGGCTTCGAGCTTGCCCCGCAGCAACCGCGAGACGCGCTCGACGCGCTCGAAAAAGCCGGGTTCGAGCATGACGTCGAGGACCGCGTTGCCGGCCGCCACCGCCATCGGGTTGCCGCCAAAGGTCGAGCCGTGGCTGCCCGCGACCATGCCGGCGGCGGCGGCCTCGGTCGCGAGGCAGGCGCCGATCGGGAAGCCGTTGCCGAGCGCCTTGGCCACCGCCATCACATCGGGGGTGACCTCGGACCATTGATGGGCAAACAGCCGGCCGGTGCGGCCCATGCCGCTCTGCACCTCGTCGAAGACGAGAAGCAGCCCGAATTCGTCGCAGATCGCGCGCAGCCCCTTCAGATAGTCGTCCGACGGCGAGCGCACGCCGCCTTCGCCCTGCACCGGCTCAACGAGGATCGCCGCCGTGTGGTCGGTGATCGCAGCGCGCATCTCGTTCAGATTGTTGAAGGCGACGTGGTCGAACCCGTCCATGACCGGCCCGAAGCCCTTCAGATACGCCTCGGCGCCGGCGGCGGCCAAGGTCGCGAAGCTGCGGCCGTGAAATGATCCCTGACAGCCGATCACCCGGTAGCGCTCGGGATGGCCGACATGGGATTGGTATTTGCGCGCGACCTTGATCGACAGCTCGACCGCCTCGGCCCCGGAATTGTTGAAGAACACCGTGTCGGCAAAGCTGTTGGCGACCAGCCGCTCGGCGAGGCGCTGTTGCCCGGGGATCTGGAACAAATTCGAGACGTGCCAGAGCCGCCGCCCCTGGGCGGTGACCGCCTCGATCAGGCGCGGATGACAATGGCCGAGCGAGGTGACGGCGATGCCGCTGGTGAAATCGAGGAATTTGCGGCCATCAGTGGCGTAGAGGTAGCAGCCTTCGCCCCGCTCGGCGGCAACATCCCACCGACCATAGGTCGGCATAACAGCTGGAATCACGGGCTTTCTCCTGCGCGAAAAGGATAATGGGAACGCGATCGGTCGACGCGAACTATCGTCGTCGACGTTCCGCGTCAGACGCGATCGCTCGCGCCGCCATCCCTTGCCGGCTTGTCGTGCCGGGATCGCGCATCATTTCACTCTCCTCGTTGCCGCGGGCCAGACGAGCCGCGCCCGCGCATTACCGACAGGAAAGCGACGGAGTATGAGGATGGCGGAAAGGGCTGTCAATTCGCGCGCGACGCGGATAGTGCATCAGTTTGAAATTTCAACCGTCGGCTTTCAGATCAAATTGACGAGCGCGTCCGTGACAAGCTGCTTCTCAGATCGCGTGAGCGTTTGCACGGTTTGGAGGAACTCCGACAACTTTCGAGCTACCGGAATCGGCAGGTTCCCGATCTTTTCCGCCTGAAACAGCCGCAACTGTCGCGGGTTAGCTCTCACTATCAGTGTCTGTCCGCAAACATCTTGATTCGTAGGAATCATTTATGATTCAAGGGAGGCGGCTTGGTTTGGGGGAGGCCGCTGATGTGG
>CAMATN010000084.1 GCA_945861155.1 Rhizobium sp. Q54 | reverse complement strand
GCTCGCCGTCGCCAAGCTGTTGAAGGCGGTGATCGACCGGGAAGGCCCCGAGATTGTCATCATTGGCAAGCAGGCGATCGACGACGATTGCAGCCAGACGGGGCAGATGCTGGCGGCGCTGCTCGGCTGGCCGCAGGCGACCTTCGCCTCGAAGATCGTGATCAATGGCGACAAGGCCGAGGTGACCCGCGAGGTCGATGGCGGGCTCGAGACCGTCGCGTTCAAATTGCCGGCGATCGTCACCACCGATTTGCGGCTCAACGAGCCGCGCTATGCCTCGCTCCCCAACATCATGAAGGCGAAGAAAAAGCCGATCGTGACGATGACCCCGGCCGAACTCGGGGTCGACGTGACCCCGCGGCTGGTCACGCTGAAGGTCGTGGAGCCGGCGAAGCGCCAGGGCGGGGTCAAGGTCGGATCGGTCGAGGAACTCGTCGACAAGCTCAAAAACGAAGCGCGGGTGATTTGATGAGCGGGTAGTGTCTCAGTTTCGATTGGAGAAATGGCGTGCGTCCTTCGAGACGCCCGCTTCGCGGGCTCCTCAGGATGAGGGCTTTTCTTAATGCCATCAAAGAAGTACCTCATCCTGAGGAGCGCTTTCGGCGCATGCCGGGAGCGCGTCTCGAAGGACGCACAACGCTGATGCAATTCAAACTGAGGCACTACCGATGAGCGTTCTCGTCATTGCCGAATACGACGACCGGGGGCCGAAGCCCGCGATCCTTCATGCGGTGACCGCCGCCGTCGAAATCGCCCAGGCGACCGCGAGCGACGTGCACATCCTGGTCGGCGGCTCCGATTGCCGCGGCGCGGCCGAGGCGGCGGCCCAGATCGCCGGAGTAGCCAAGGTGCTCGTCGCCGAAGATGCCGCCTATGATCACGGCCTCGCCGAGAACTGGGCGCCGCTGATCGTCCAACTCGCCGCGAGCTATAGCCACGTTCTGGCGCCGGCGACGACGTCGGGCAAGAATTTGATGCCGCGAGTGGCGGCGCTGCTCGATGTGATGCAGATCTCCGACATCAGCGAGGTCGTGTCGGCCGACATTTTCGTGCGCCCGATCTACGCCGGCAACGCGCTGGCGACGGTGCAATCGAAGGACCCGGTCAAGATCATCACGGTGCGCGGCACCGCCTTCGCGCCGGCGGCGGCGACCGGCGGCTCGGCGGCGATCGAGGCGGTGGCGGGCGCCGGCTCCACGGGCATGAGCGCGTTCGTGCGCGCCGAATTGTCGAAATCGGAGCGGCCCGAACTGACCAGCGCCCGGGTCATCATCTCGGGCGGCCGCGGCATGCAGTCCGGCGACAATTTTCACCTGCTCGAAAAAGTCGCCGACAGGCTCGGCGCCGCGGTTGGCGCGTCGCGCGCCGCGGTCGATGCCGGCTTCGTGCCGTACGATTACCAAGTCGGCCAGACCGGCAAGATCGTCGCCCCCGAACTCTATATCGCGGTCGGCATTTCGGGCGCGATCCAGCATCTCGCCGGCATGAAGGATTCGAAGGTCATCGTCGCGATCAACAAGGACGACGAAGCGCCGATCTTTCAGATCGCCGATTACGGCCTGGTTGGCGATCTGTTCAAGATATTGCCAGAGCTCGAGGAGGAACTCGGGAAACTCCCGCAGTGAGCGCGATCCGCCGAGGCGCTCGCCGCTATCGGCAGCTCTTCAAATCGTCGACGACATCGACGAAAGCCTCCTGGGCGCTGTCGAGCGTCTCCATTTGCGCGGCGCAGTCGTCGCGCTTGTTGCCTGACGAGACGCAACGCTCGTAGACCCGCACGGCGGCGATGACCTTACCGACCGCCGCCTCGTAGCGATGGGCTGCATTGGCGCAATCGGCCCGGTTCATGTTCGGGACCGTCAGCCAGGCGAGCGCGATAAATCCGCCGAAAAGACTGAACAACGGGGTCTCTACTCCGGCCATGTCGGTGAAACGGGATCGCGCGGTTGACGCTCGGCTCCAGCACCGATATAAGCCCGCTCCTGCGTGGATGACGAGAACAGATGCCGCATCATAAATCAGCCGAAAAACGGCTTCGCCAAACCGTAACACGGACGGCCATCAACCGGGCCCGGCTGAGCCGGGTGCGCACCTTCGTCAAGAAGGTCGAAAGCGCGATCGAAACCGGCGACAAGGCGGCGGCGCAGTCGGCGTTTCACGACGCTCAGCCCGAACTGCACCGGGCGACGACCAAGGGCGTCCTGCACAGAAACACGGTTGCGCGCAAGCTGTCGCGGCTCTCCGCCCGCATCAATTCCCTCTGATCCGGCGCGTCTGCGCGTAGAAGTTGCGGGCACTGCGGGTCCGCGCACCCATTGCGTGCCGCCGCCGCCGCCCGACCCTGGTATCCCTGTCGCCGCACATGCGCCGTAGCGCTCGACCGGCTCGATAATTCCGGGCTCGATCGGCACGGACCAGAGAAATGAGCGAAAAACGCCTGCTGCAGGCTGCGGTCGCGCTGTGCTGTCTGGTCCCGATTTTTTGGGGTGGGCTCGGGGTCTTCTGGGGATTGTCGATGGTCGCGGTTGCGCCGCCCTCGTCCTCGGGCGACGGCCATTTCCGCTATCTTTCCGGTCTGTTGCTGGGAATCGGCCTGTGCTTTCTCAGCACGGTGCCTCGGATCGAAATGAGGTCGGCCCGCTTCGGGGTGCTTGCCGCGATCGTCGTGATCGGCGGGCTCGGTCGGTTATTGTCGCTCGCCCTCGGTGGCTCGCCGGATGCGCCGACGCTGTTCGCGCTGGCGATGGAACTGGGGGTAACGCCGGCGCTTGCGTTTTGGCAATTGCGGGTGGCGCAGGCCGCGGATTAGCTTCGGCCGCTAGAAACCACAGGCCCGATTAAAAGCCACAGGCCCGACCAAAAATCACAGGCGTGAAATGCAAATTACTCCGGCGAGGGTTTCCGCGCGCTTGCGATGGGTTGCCGCAAATTTGTCTTTGTTCCTCTTTCGATCTCGTTGCCACGCTCACTCCATGTGGCTAAAGTTTACAGCATCGAGGCGCGAAACTCCGTAAGCTTCGTGTAGATCAGAGTAGCCGCCAATATCCTGGAACGTGTTCCTTGGGCTGGCCCAAAACAAACTGGGCCGGAATCCAGGAGTATGTGCTGTCGTTATTGGCTTTTATAGGAGGAAATATTGCTTTAACTTGCCACTATGCCGTTCATAACTTATTGTATGAACAAAAATACATGTAGATCAGGGGGAGAGCGTGGTGGGGGAACCAGCTCGCAGTAAGGGGGTCGACGATGTCCCGACCCCGGGCATCGGCGAATGGGGCAGGGTGTTGGAGCGTCTCAAGGAGGAGGTCGGCGACACTGCCTACCGCTCCTGGCTGCAGTCGCTGCGGGTCGAGCGCATCGATGCGGGCGAAGCGGTCATCACCGCACCGACGCGGTTTTTGCGCAATTGGGTCGCCACACATTACGCCGATCGCCTGCTGACGCTGTGGCGCGGCGAAAATCCGGCCATTGCTCGACTGTCGGTGATCGTCGAAGCGCATCTGCCCGTCCGGCCGCGCGAGGAGGCGCGGGTCGAGAAGCCAGGCCCGTCCGACACCGCGAGCGCCATCACGGCCGAGCCGGCGAGCCTGATCGAGATCGCCGAGGACAAGGGACACCTCCTGGCGGCGCTCGATCCCCGTTTTACCTTTGAGAACTTCATCGTCGGCAAGCCCAATGAACTCGCTCATGCCGCCGCAAGGCGGGTCGCGGAGGGGTGCGCCAGCCCGGTTCATGCCGTGCCCTTCAACCCGCTTTTCCTCTATGGCGGGGTCGGCCTCGGCAAGACCCATTTGATGCACGCGATTGCCTGGCATGTCCGCATGCACGCCCCCGCGCGCAAGGTGATCTATCTGTCAGCCGAGAAATTCATGTACCAGTTCATCCGGGCGTTGCGCTTTCGCTCGACGATGGATTTCAAGGACCAGTTCCGCTCGGTCGATCTACTGATGATCGACGACGTTCAGTTCATCAGCGGCAAGGAATCGACGCAGGAGGAATTTTTCCACACCTTCAATGCCCTGGTCGACCAGGGCCGCCAGATCGTCATTTCCGCCGACAAATCTCCCTCCGACCTCGCCGGCCTCGAGGAACGGATGCGCTCGCGCCTCGGCTGGGGCCTGGTCGCCGATATCCATCCGACGACCTACGAGCTGCGGCTCGGCATCCTGCAATCGAAAGCCGAGCAGAGCGACCTGCACCTGCCGCAGAAAGTCATGGAATTCCTCGCCCACAAGATCGTCTCGAATGTCCGCGAACTCGAAGGCGCGCTGAACCGCATCATCGCGCAGATGCAGCTGATCGGCCGAGCCATCACGCTCGAAAGCGCCCAGGAGCTGTTGCGCGACCTGCTGCGCGCCAACGAGCGCCGGGTCACGATCGACGAGATTCAAAAGCAGGTGGCCGAGCACTTCAATGTCAAGATGGCCGAGATGACTTCCAGCCGGCGGGCCCGCATCGTCGCCCGGCCGCGGCAAGTCGCGATGTACCTGGCAAAGCAGCTGACCTCGCGCTCGCTTCCCGAGATCGGACGCAAATTCGGCGGCCGCGACCACACGACCGTCATGCACGCGGTCAAGAGGATCGAAGAGCTGATCGCCGGCGACCGCGCATTGGCCGAGGATGTCGAGTTGCTCCGCCGCATGCTGCAGAGCTGAGACGAGGCGTCGATGACCGTGTCGTACCGCGAGGCCGCCTCGCCGGCCGAACCGTCCGGGTATGGCGCGGCCGGTTCCGTGCTATACTGCCGTCCCGTCTGCCGACCTCGGAACCGGCTCACCTCGCTGGCGACAGAGGCGGTGTCCGGGTCTTTCCGACCGGTCCGCCAAGAGCCCAGTGCAGCGATATGAAGATTACCATTGAACGGGCCGCCCTCCTGAAGGCGCTCAGCCACGTGCAGAGCGTCGTCGAACGGCGCACGACCATCCCCATTCTGTCGCATGTGCTGCTGCGCGCCGAAGGCGCCGGTGGAGCTGGGCGCCTGGCGCTGAGCGCGACCGACATGGACGTCGAGATCGTCGAGCGGGTCGCCGCGCGGGTCGAGCGCGACGGGCACACCACCGCCCCGGCCCACACGCTCTATGACATCGTGCGCAAGCTGCGCGACGGCGCCCAGGTCGAGCTTGAGACGCCAAGTGGCGCTGGCGGCGGACGCAACGAGTTGGCGCTGCGCTCGGGCCGCTCGACCTTCACCCTCGCCTGCCTCCCGCCCGATGACTACCCCGTCATGTCGGCCGGCGAATTGCCGCACCATTTCGTGCTGTCGGCCGGCGACCTGCGCACCCTGATCGACCGCACCCGGTTTGCGATCTCGACCGAGGAGACGCGCTATTATCTGAACGGGATCTACCTGCACGCGACCAAGAACAACGAGGTGCCGGTGGTGCGCGCGGTCGCGACCGACGGGCACCGGCTCGCCCGGGTCGAGATGACCGCTCCCGAGGGCGCGGCCGGCATGCCGGGGATCATCGTCCCGCGCAAGACCGTGCTCGAACTCAGAAAACTGGTCGACGAGGGCGATGACGACGTTCAGATCGCGCTCGGCGCCACCAAGATCCGCTGCGCGATCGGCGACGCCGAGCTGACCTCGAAGCTGATCGACGGCACCTTCCCCGATTACGACCGGGTGATCCCGGTCGGCAACGACAAGCTCCTCGACGTGCCGTGCAAGGAATTCGCCGAAGCGGTCGACCGGGTGTCGACGATCTCGACCGAGCGCAGCCGCGCCGTCAAGCTGGCGATCGAGCACGGCAGCCTGGTGGTGTCGGCGACCAGCCCCGAAAACGGCACGGCGGTTGAGGAGCTCGAAGTGCGCTATCAGAACACTCCGATCGAGATCGGCTTCAATTCCCGCTATCTGCTCGACATCACCGACCAGATCGTCGGCGAATATGTGCAGTTCCAGATGGCCGACGCCGGCTCGCCGACGATTGTGCGCGACACCGCCCCCGAGGCCAATGGCGTCAGCGCGCTTTACGTGCTGATGCCGATGCGCGTCTGACCCCGCGCCGGCGCATAAACGCCTGGATTTCGCTGGAAATTCAGGGTTTTCAACCCATATAGAAGCGATGCTTATCGCGGCGCGGCAAGACCGTCGGAGCGCCAGCACCGCGGGTCTCGCGCCACCCGGCGGGCAGCTTGGCGTGACCCGGCTGGTGCTGACCCAATTCCGTAACTATCGGTCGGTTCGGCTTGATCTCGACCCGCATCCCACCCTCGGGCCGGTGGTGCTGACCGGGCCGAACGGCGCCGGCAAAACCAATCTGCTGGAGGCGATGTCGTTCCTGTCGCCCGGTCGCGGTCTGCGCAACGCCCGGCTCAGCGATATCGACCGGCGCGATGAGGCGCCAAATGGCGGGCCACAGGGCGGCGACGAGCCGTCCGGTTCGGGCTGGGCGGTGGCGACGACGCTCGCAACCCGGCGCGGCCCGATTTCAATTGGTACCGGCAGGATCGGCCCCGGGCGGAATGGGACGGGCGGCGAGCGCCGCACGATTCGCATCGACGGCGAGCCGGTGCGGGAGCAGGCGGCGCTCGGCGAGCGGTTCGGGGTGCTGTGGCTGACGCCGCAGATGGACCGGCTGTTTGTCGAGGGACCGAGCGGGCGCCGGCGGCTGCTCGACCGGCTCGTGCTCGGGCTCGATCCGGCGCATGCGGCTCGGGTCGCCCGCTACGAGCAGGCGCTGCGCGAACGCTCGCGTCTGCTGCGGGACGGATTTCCGTCGGGCCGGTCGGCCGATCCGGTCTGGCTTGCCGCGATCGAGGACATTATCGCGGCCGAAGGGGTCGCGGTTGCGGCGGCCCGGCGCGATGCGATCGAGCAGCTCGACCGGGTCTGCGCCACGACCGAGGGCGCCTTTCCGCGGGCTCGCCTGAAGCTGTTGGGTACGGTCGAGGACTGGCTCGATACGATGACGGCGCTTGCCGCCGAGGATCGGTTACGGGCGGCATTGGCCCGGAACCGGGCGGGCGACGCCGTGTCGGGTGGCGCCGGGATCGGACCGCATCGTTCCGATCTCGCGGTTGTCCATGCCGATAAGGGCATCGCGGCCGAGGCGGCCTCGACCGGCGAACAGAAGGCGCTGCTGATCGCGATCGTGCTGGCCCAGGCGCGGTTGCAGCGCGCCGTCCGGGGTGAGGCGCCCCTTCTGCTGCTCGACGAGGTCGCCGCCCATCTCGACGCGACCCGGCGGGCCGCGTTGTTCGAGGTCCTGGCCGGGCTCGACAGCCAGGCCTGGATGACCGGCACCGATGCCGCGCTGTTCGCCCCGCTGCGCGGCATCGCGCGCTTTCTGAACGTGTGCGACGGCGCCGTGTCGCCAACCATCTTCTGAGCGAGAGCTGAAACCGATCTGATGACAAACCCATCCGCATCCGAACCTCAGGGCGTGCCGGTCGCGCCGGTGGTGCATGACGTCCAAGCCGAGGAAACCGCTCGGCTGTACGACGAGACTTCGATCAAGGTGCTGCACGGGCTCGACCCCGTACGCAAGCGGCCCGGCATGTATATCGGCGACACCGATGACGGCTCCGGCCTCCACCACATGATCTACGAGGTCGTCGACAACGCGATCGACGAGGCGCTCGAAGGTTTTTGCGATACGGTCACCGTCACCCTCAACGCCGACGGCTCGTGCACGGTCACCGATAACGGGCGCGGGGTCCCCGTCGGGATCCACGAGGAGGAGGGCGTATCGGCCGCCGAGGTCATCATGACCCAGCTCCATGCCGGCGGTAAATTCGACCAGAACTCGTACAAGGTCTCGGGCGGCCTGCATGGGGTCGGCGTGTCGGTCGTCAACGCGCTGTCGTCGCGGCTCGATCTGCGCATCTTCCGCGACGGCGCGGAATGGTGCATGAGTTTTCACGATGGCGTGCCGGCCGCACCGCTCGCGAAAATCGGCCCGGCACCCGGTCTGCCGCCCGGATCGCGGCGCGAGGGGCTCGCGACCGGCACCGAGATCACCTTTCTGCCGAGCACCGCGACCTTCACCCAGACCGAGTTCGATTTCACGACGCTCGAACACCGGCTGCGCGAGCTCGCCTTCCTGAACAGCGGCGTCACCCTGGTCCTGACCGATCTGCGCGAGGGTGAGCCGAAGACCGTCACCTTTCACTACGATGGCGGGCTCGAAGCCTTCGTCCATTACCTCGACCGCTCGAAGCAGGCCCTGCACGCGCCCCCGATTACTATTGGCGGCGAGCGCGACGGGGTCATGCTCGAAATCGCGATGGAGTGGACCGATTCCTATCACGAGACGATGCTGTGCTTTACCAACAACATCCCGCAGCGCGACGGCGGCACCCACCTCGCCGGCTTCCGCGGCGCGCTGACCCGCACCGTCAACGCCTATGCCAATGACAGCGGCATCGCCAAACGGGAAAAGGTCGCGCTGACCGGGGAAGACATGCGCGAGGGGCTGACCTGCATTCTGTCGGCCAAACTGCCCGACCCGAAATTTTCGTCGCAGACCAAGGACAAGCTGGTGTCGTCCGAGGTGCGCCCGGTCATCGAGGGCCTCGTCGCCGATCGCCTGACGCAATGGTTCGAGGAACACCCGGCCGAGGCGAGGAAGATCATCGGCAAGGTGGTCGAGGCGGCGGCGGCGCGCGAGGCGGCGCGCAAGGCGCGCGATCTGACCCGCCGCAAGAGCGCGCTCGACATCGCCAACCTGCCGGGCAAGCTCGCCGATTGCCAGGAGCGCGACCCGGCCAAGAGCGAATTGTTCATCGTCGAGGGCGACAGCGCCGGCGGCTCGGCCAAGCAGGGCCGCAACCGCGCCTTCCAGGCGATCCTGCCGTTGAAGGGCAAAATCCTCAACGTCGAGCGCGCCCGTTTCGACAAGATGCTGTCCTCGGCCGAGATCGGCACCCTGATCCAGGCGCTCGGGACCGGCATCGGCGTTGAGGATTTCGAGGCCGACAAGGCGCGTTACCACCGCATCATCATCATGACCGACGCCGATGTCGACGGCAGCCATATCCGCACGCTGTTGCTGACGTTCTTCTTCCGGCAGATGCGGCAATTGATCGAGAAGGGTTTTCTCTACATTGCCCAGCCGCCGCTCTACCGGCTGCTGCGCGGTAACGCGAAGGCAGTCTATTTGAAGGACGATGCCGCGCTCGAAGCGTATTGCATCGCCGCCGCGATCCGCGACGCGGTGTTCACCCAGTTCGATGGCGGCCAGCGCGCCGGCAACGATCTGCGCGACCTATTGGAGCAGGCCCGGGTGCAGCGCCGCTGGGTGCAACCGCTCGCGGCGAAAATCGGCAATCTCGACGTCGTCGAGCAGGCCGCGATCGGCGGCGCGCTGGCAGCGGGATTGGTCGCCGACCCGACCCGCGCGGTCGAGATGGCGCATCGCACCGCCGACCGGCTCAACCGCCTCGTCGAGGGCCTCGACGGCAGGTGGCGCGGCGAGGTCATCGCCGGCGAGGGGCTGGTCTTCAGCCGCGACCGCCAGGGCGTCGACGAGCGTCGGCTGATCGACGCGGCGCTGTTGCGATCGAGCGAGGCACGCCGGCTCGACGGCGACGGCGAGCGCCTGCGCGAGGTCTACGAGCGGCCCGGCAAGCTTGTCGCGCGCGACAAGGAATACCGCATCGCCGGCCCGTCGGCGCTGGTCGACGCGGTCATGGAGATCGGCCGCCGCGGTATCGAGGTCAACCGCTACAAAGGGCTGGGCGAAATGAACCCCGACCAGCTGTGGGAAACGACCCTCGACCCCGACGCGCGCTCGCTCCTGCAGGTCCGGGTCAGCCACGAGGATTTGGCCGAAGAAACCTTCTCGACCCTGATGGGCGACCTCGTCGAACCCCGCCGCGACTTCATCCAGCAAAACGCGCTCAACGTCGCGAATTTGGATGTGTGATCAGGGCTGAGAGTCGGCGACTTCAGCCGCGGGGACGTGCCATTCGCCGGTGAACGGGTTGAACAGCCCGGCCAGCTGGAAATGCCGGTGAATTGATTGGAAATCGGCGATGTTATTGGTTGCGATGGCTGCCTGCCGCGAAATGGCGATTGCGGCGATCGCCAAATCCGCCCCGGTTTTTGCCTGCCGGGCGGCGGGGCTGGTGGTGAAGAAGTTCCTCAGTGCAGGTGTGGCATACATGCGGCCGAGGATCTGCGCCGCCGGGACATCCAGCGGAAGCACTTGCGGCCCGCCGATCTCAAGCAGTCCTTTCAACCAATTCTCGATGATTGCGGCGATGGTGGGCTCCGAGCGGCGGGTCACCTCGATGCCAAAACTGATCTCCATGATCGTGATCGCGCTGGTCGCCAACTCGTCCGGCCCGATGCTCGCGAACCAGCGGAGCAATGCCTGATTGGGCCTGCGCCGGCGCAGTTCGCTGACCACGTCCGTGTCGAGGACGAACACGTCACCTCTTGGAGCGCACTGGGCGCGGCGCGAGAAGCGACCCGATTTCTCTCGCCTCGGTCAGCGCCGCGTCGAAGGCATCGCTCTGATTTCCGGCAAACCCGGCAGTGAGGAGATATGTCTTCAAATTCAACTTCATGCGGTCGAAGTAATCGCGCGAGACGAGCACTACTTCATTGCCGTCGCGGCGCCGGACGAATTGGGGCCTGCCCTCGATTGCGGCGTCGACGATGTCGGAGAAATGAGCCCGTGCCTGCGCCGCTTGCCAGCTATCAGTCACCGCCGCGCCTCTCGAAAGAACCTTGTCGCTCAATTTAAGCGTACAATTCCGGGGATCAAGAGCAAGGATCAATCCACATGGCGGTCGACAATAGGTGGGCACTGATCGTCGGCGCCTCGCGCGGACTTGGGCTGGGGCTTGCGGCGGAATTGCAGCGGCGCGGCTGGAATGTCGTCGCGACCGTGCGCGACACGGCTGGCGAACGCCGGTTGCAGGATTTGGCGGCAAAACCCGGCGGGAAGATCCGGGTCGAGCGGCTCGACATCAACGATGATGCCGGAATCGCGGCGCTGCGGCGGCGCCTCGACGGCGAACTGTTCGACCTCGTCTTCGTCAATGCCGGCATCGCGCCGCGCGGGCGCGGCGACGCGGCGAGCGCCAGCCGCGACGAGGCGGCCGAATTGTTCCTGACCAACGTGGTCGCGCCGATCCGACTGGCGCGCGCGTTTGTCGGGTGCGCGACGGCCCGGGCATCGTCGCCTTCATGAGTTCAGGGCTCGGCAGCGTCGCCAACAAGACCGACAGCTACAGCGAGATTTACAGCGCCAGCAAGGCGGCGCTCAATTCGCTGTCGCGCAGTTTCGCGGCATCGCTCGGCCGGCGCCGCATCACGGTCCTGGCGATCGCGCCGGGCTGGGTGCGCACCGATATGGGCGGCTCGGGCGCGCCGCTCTCGGTCGACGACAGCGTGCGCGGCATCGTCGATGTGCTCGAAGCCCGCGCCGGCACAGGCCGCCACGGGTTTGTCGACTACCGCGGCCGCGAGGTGGCGTGGTGAGCCCGGCGACGCCGTCGTTTGCTGGGACGAGGACCGACATCGATGATCTCTGCCTCGATCAGCTGTCCGGCATTAGCCTGGGCTATCGACCTGAGCAGATGGGCGGCATTCGTCGGGTCGCTTAGTAGGTGCTCGGTGTCATTTCTGGAGCGAGAGCGGCGAGAGGGTTTCTGATCTTGTCGTGGCATGCTTTCTAACGCTCAGCGAGCCGCATCTTCGTCGCTCCGCTCCTCGCAATGACAACGGAAGGCTGTCATTGCGAGCGGAGCGAGGCAATCCCGATGGTCTACTCGGCGGCCTGCTTGAGCGGTGCGTGGAGCGGCTCGGTGCCGGTCCAGGGGTGCTCGGCGATGTCGAACAGGATGCCCTCGGGGCCGTACATCTTTACCTCGAACCCGCCGACCCGGTCGGCCTCGGCCTGGTCCATGTAGTGCTTGCCGCCGGCCGCCGCCGCGACTTTGGCGGCGTCGTCGACATTCTCGACCAGGATGCCGAAATGGTGCAGCCCGGTATAGTCCATGCCCTTGCCGATCTGGTCCGATTTGAAGCGCAGCAGCGCCAGATCGATCGTGCCATCGGTCAGGTGGACGCCATAGGCGAGCGGCCCGTCGCCTCGCCGGGAGACCGTGAAGTCGAAGGCCTTGATGTAGAATTCGGCCATCGCGTCCGGGTCCTTGCAGGCGATGGCCAAGTGACGAAGTTTTGCCATGTCGGTGCGCTCCCTATTCGGCGGCTTGTTTGACGGATTGGTTTTCGATGGGCTCGGGCAACGGCTCGGCGCCGGCCCAGCCCTGCTCGGCGATATCGAACAGGATGCCCTCGGGGCCGTAGAACTTCTTCTCGAAATAGCCGGCCTGGTGGCCGCCGTGGCCCTGGTCGATATAGTGCTCGGCGCCCAGGCTCTCGAGCTTTTGCGAGAATTCGTCGACGTCCTCGACCAGCACGCCGAAATGGTGGATGCCGCGGAAATCCATGCCCTTGCCGAGCTGGTCGCTCTTGAATTTGAGGATCGCCATGTTGAGCGTGCCGTCGCTCAGAAACACGCCGTCGGCGAGCACCCCGTTGGGCCGGCCGACCTCGACGAAATCGAACGCCTTCTTGTAGAACTCGGCCATCGCCTCCGGGTCTTCGGCGGCGATCGCGATGTGGCGGAGCTTGGGCATGTCGGCCTCTTCCCGTTAAAGATGCAGCAGGTTAGCACGATCGGCGGTTCATCTCGAAGCGTCGCATAACGCCTCAAGCGAAATCCCGGCGAGGAGCCGCGCCAGCCCCTTGCCGACCCGAATCAGCGCCTCCTCGTGCGCGAAAAGCCCGAACCGGTCGAATTCCGGCAGCATCTCGCCCCGCCACGCGAAGCACGAGACGCATTCCAGGTTTTGCGGGTCGGGCATTTCCGCCCGAACCCAGGCGAACAGGGCGAGATCCTTGTCGCGCCGGTACGCGAAAACCCCGAGCGGCCGTAATTCGCTTTCCGGCGCGTCGAGGCCGGTCTCCTCGAACAGCTCGCGGCGGGCGGCGGCAACGAGGCTCTCGCCGGGCTCGGCAATGCCTTTGGGGATGTCCCAGCGCGGCGAGCGCGTCGCGTGGCCGAGCAACAGGCGCTCGCCATCGGTGACGATGACCCCGCAGCTGGTGACCTTCGCGTTCACGGCGTCATGGGCGGGTCACGCCACCGACGACCCCGCCGTAGAAACCGCCCGGCCGGTTGTCGTCGGCAGTCTCGCGCGGGGTGCAGCCGGCGATGAGCAGACAACCGATGAGGCTCGGCAAAGTAACGGCAGTGCGCCCATAGCATTGCCGACGGGCTGCATCGGCAGCCTGCGTGCTTCGAGACGCGCTCCGGGCGCTCCTCAGCATGAGGCAAATTCTTGATGGCATTGGGAAAGGACCTCATCCTGAGGAGCCCGCGACGCGGGCGTCTTGACGGACGCACAGCGTCAATCCAGCCGAGTGCCATACGCTGCACCTTATGATACCAGCCGTTCGTAGCGCAGCGTCTCCTCGCGGTTGGCTTCGCGGAAGCGCGCCAACGCCCCGGCGTGAAATTCGCGCTCGGCGGCGCCGTAATCGGTCCGGGGGCGGGGCTCGTCGTCGAAATTTCCGTAGCGATCGACCCCGCGCACCAACATCGCCGACAACCGCGTGTCGCAACGGCAGCGCGTCGCCGTCGGGATGTAGCTGATGCCGAGCCCGACCCGGCGATGGTCGGAGCGGTTCGGCCCCGAGCGGTGGATCAGATGGGTGTGATGCAGCGACATCTGCCCGGCGCCTATTGCCATGAACGCTGTATCGCGGCGGTCGAAATCCTCGCTGACGGTCTGGCCGCGCGATAAGAGGTTATGCGGCGAATCCGATTGCCCGTGATGGCGCTGGCCCGAGCGGTGGCTGCCCGGCACGACTTCCATGCAGCCGGATTCGACCGGGGCATCGGTCAGCGCCACCCAGGCGGTCACCTGGTCGGGCGGTTCGAGGCCGAAATAGGTCGCGTCCTGATGCCAGCTGACAAAGACCGGGTCGTGCGCGTGCTTGGGCCATACCGACAGGTGAAAGAGCCGGATGTCGGGACCGAGCAGCTCCTCGACGACATCGAGCACCGCCGGGTGGTGGACGATCTCATCGACCCAGCTGAACAAGAGATGCGGCTTAAAATTGTGCCCCTTGCCGAAATCGCGCCCGTCACGCCGCTCGAAGCCTTCGAGTTGGTCGAGATAGCGCCCCGCCTCGTCCGGGCGGAACGCATCGACCGGGAACAGGAACCCGTCGCGCTGGTAGCGCGCCACCTCAGCGGCGGAAAGCCTCTTGCCCATGCGGTAAGCCCTGATTGCCTCCGGGGAAAATAACGCTTTACCGCGGAGGTCGCCATGGATACGCGGAGGACGCCGAGGATTTAATCCGTCCTCCGCGACCTCCGCGCATCCTTTGCGTCCTTTGCGGTAAAGTGTTTCTTTCGGGTCGACACGCATCGGGAGACCGCCACATGGAAGACATCCGCTCCTACCGGCCGCTGATTATCGGGCGCCGCGGCGCCGTCGCGGCGAACCATCCGCTGGCGGCGCAGGCCGGGTTGCTGGCGTTGCGCGCCGGCGGCAACGCGGTCGACGCGGCGGTCGCGACCGCGCTGGCGCTCGCGGTCGTCGAGCCGATGATGTCGGGGCTCGGCGGCGACGGTTATTTCAATGTGTTCGACGCCGCGACCGGGCGCGCGGTCGTGTTCAACGCGACCGGCCCGGCGCCGCGCGCCGCGACCCCCGAGCGCTATAGCGGCGGCATCCCGCGCACCGGGCCGATGTCGGTATCGGTGCCGGGCCTCGTCGCCGGGCTCGGTATGATGCACCGCCAGTTCGGCCGCCTGAAGTGGCAGGATCTGTTTGCCGAAGCGATCAATTACGCGCGCGACGGGTTCGGCGCGACGCCGCATTACCGGCACTTCGCGGCCGAGCATCTCGATTGCCTGCGGGCCGACCGGCGCAGCGCCGCGGTGTTTCTCGACGACGGCGCGGCGCCGGCGGCCGGGTACCCGGTCGTGCAGGCCGACCTCGCCCGCACCCTCGAGGAAATCGCCGGCGACGGGGCCGAGTGCTTCTATCGCGGCGCCCTCGCCCGGCGCTTGGCGGCGGGCTGCGCCGCCGCCGGTGCGCCGGTGGCCGAGGCCGATCTCGCCGAATTCGAGGCCGAGCGCCAGGAGCCGATCGCGATCGACTATCGCGGCTTCCGCGTGCTCGAAGCGCCGCCCAACTCGACCGGCTTCGTGCTGCTGCAGGAGCTGAAGATCATCGAGCATTTCGACTTGCGCGCGATGGGTCTCGGCTCGGCCGACGCGGTCCATGTGATGGTCGAAGCCAAGAAACTCGCCTTCGCCGACCGCGAGCGCTGGGGCGCCGACCCGCGCAGCATCGACGCGCCGCTCGCCGAGCTCTTGTCGGACGACTACGCCGCCCGCCTCGCCGCCCGCATCGATCCGGCCCGCGCCGCGCCGACCCACGCGATCGCCGACGCGGCCGGCGACACGACCTATTTCTGCACCGCCGACGGCGACGGCAACGCGGTCTCCGGCATCCAGAGCATCAACAGCGCCTGGGGCTCGGGCGCGACCGCCGGCGATACCGGGATCCTGCTCAACAACCGCATGGCCTATTGGCACCTCGACCCCGGCCACCCGAACTATCTGCGGCCGGGACGCCGGGTGCGCCACACGATGAACCCGCCGCTGGTGATGAAGGACGGCGCGCTGTGGGCGGTGTTCGGCACGCCGGGCGCCGACAACCAGGTGCAGATCAATTTCCAGGTGCTGACGGCGATGATCGATTTCGGGCTCGACCCGCAGCAGGCCGCCGAGACGCCGCGCTGGACCTCGAACGTGCCCGGCCAATACGCCAACTACCCGCATGACGGGCCGGACGTGCTGACCATCGAGCGGCGCTTTCCGGACGCGGTGCGGCGCGATCTCGCGCGGCGCGGCCATCCGGTCGATATCGTCGGCGATCTCGACGGCCCGTGCAGCGTCGAGATCATTCGCCGCGATGCGGATACCGGCATGCTGCTCGCCGGCTCCGACCCGCGCCGCGACGGCTGGGCATTGGCATGGTGAGTGGAGGCAAACCGATGGACGACCGCATCACCCTCTACGGCAGCTTCACCTCGAGTTCGAGCTACAAGCCGATGCTGTACCTGGCGCTGGCCGGGCTGCCGTTCTCGTTCCGCACGGTAAATCTCAAGATCGGCGTGCAAAACACGCCCGAGTACCTCGCGGTCAACCGCTGGGGCGTCGTGCCGTCATTGCGCCATCGCGGGCTGACGATCCTGCAATCGAACGTGATCCTCGACTACCTCGCGCGCGCGACCGGGCATTTCGAGGGCGCCACCGAGCAAGAGCGCTGGCAGGCGCGCGAATGGCTGTCGTGGGAGGCCGACCACATCACCGCGGTCGCGCGGGTGCGGCACTCGGCCCGGTTCCGCAAGATGCACGACGAGGTCATCGCCGAATTCCGCCCGCGCGCGGAAGCGGCGCTGGCGTTCGTTGACAACACGGTCCGGGACCAGCTTTTCCTGGTCGGCGACAATTGCACGATCGCCGATATCGGCTGCTGGGGCCGCATGGTGTTCATGGCCGAGGGCGGCTTCGAGATCGGCCAATGGCCCCACCTCGAAGCCTGGGCGAACCGCATCAAGGCGATGCCCGGTTTCGCGCTGCCGTACGATTTGATCCCGAGCAAGGACCGCGAGTTCCCGGCAGCGCCGCATTACGCGCCGCTTTGATACCCCTCTCCCCCGGTGGGGGAGAGGGAGTTTTGTTATTATTCCGAAGTCACGATGCTTTGAGCGATTATCGACCCTAATAAACTGTCATCCCGGCGAAGGCCGGGATCCACCGGTCCGCCTCCCGAGCGGTTGACAAGTGGATCCCGGCCTTCGCCGGGATGACAATTTTGGGTTGAGGGTTGCTCAAGAGCCCCCAAAGACGTTCGTCGACTCAGAGCATCGTGACTCCGGTATTACTCCGCCGCCATCGTCCCCGCCTGGAAAGCCGCGGGCTCCGCCCTGTCGCCCCGGGCCATCGGCTCGGGCCACCATCGGTCCTCCCATTCCGGGAACAAGCCCTGCAAGCGTGGCATGACCTGCTCGGCGAACAGCTTGGTGTTGTACTTGGCGAGGTCTTTCCCCATGCAGCCGAATTGCAGCAGCAGCATCAGGTGGCCGACATTGAGGCTGGTCGCGACCGTCGTCAGCTGCTCGACGACTTCGTCGGGCGAGCCGATGATGACATAGCCGCGCTCGACGATGTCCTCCATCCGGGTCGTCGCGCGCGCCTGTTGACGAGCGTCGGCGCTGGCGGCGCGGCCGATCTGGCCGACCACCCCGGCACGCTGCGTCGCCTCGGTGACATAGCCCGGCGGCATCGCCCATTTCGGGTCGACGCGCAGGCAGCGGCCATAGAAATACTCGGCCGGCTCGCGGTACAGTTCCATCGCCTGCTCGCGGCTCTCGGCCACGCCGACGAATTGCAGAAACCCGGCGCGGTACGGGTTCATGTCCTTGCCGAGCCGCTTCATCTCGTTCCAGAAGCCGCTCATCGTCGCCTGCCCTTCCTTGAAGCCGAAATAGGACAGGTAGGCGTAGACGTAGTCCATCTTGGCGCACCACTGCCAGGTCTCGACCGAGCCGCCGCCCGGGATCCATACCGGCGGGTGCGGCTTTTGTATCGGGCGCGGCCAGATGTTGACGTAGCGCTGCTGGTTGAAGCGGCCGTTAAAGGCGAACGTGTCCGGCGCGGTCCAGGCGCGCATGACCAGATCGTGCGCTTCGAGATAGCGCTCGCGCAATTGCGACGGGTTCTGGCCGTAGGCAAAGCAGGTGTCCATCGGCGTGCCGACCGGGAACCCGGCGATCAGCCGCCCCCCCGATATCACGTCAATCATCGCGAACTCTTCGGCCACTCGGGTCGGCGGGTTGTAGAGCGCGAGCGAGTTGCCCATCACGCAGATCGCGGTGTCGGTCGTGCGCCGCGCCAATGACGACGCGATCAAATTCGGTGACGGCATCAGCCCGTAGCCGTTCGAGTGATGCTCGTTGACGCAGACCGCGTCGAACCCGCATTCGGCGGCGTATTCGAGCTCGTCCATGAAGTCGTTGTACATGTGATGCGCGCGAAGCGGGTCGAACAGCGAGGAATGAATGTCGACCCATACCGAGGGATGCTTCTCCCGGAAATCGTCGGGCAATTCGGTATACGGCATCAGATGGAACCACATCAGCTTCATGGCTTCGCCCTTCCGAACGGCATTCAGGAAACCCTCGCGCCAAGCGTGATCGCTGCGCCGGCGCACGTCAACGCCGCAGATGGCGGAGACTGGCCGACTCTGGCCGACACATGGGCCGACACGACGAGCCCATCGGCGCGCCCGGTTCCCGACCTGCAAAACAGGCCGAACAGGAACGGTTCGCGAATTGACAAAGCCGGCGGCCGGCGGGTCAACTGCGCGCCGACATCTGTTTTGGGAGGGCCGCACGATGGGCATGCTGGATGGACGCGTCGCGATTTGCACCGGTTCGGGTCGCGGGGTCGGGGGCGAAGTCGCCAAATTGATGGCCGCGCACGGCGCCAAAATCGTCGTCAACGACCCCGGCACCAGCGGCAGCGGCGAAGGCCTGGACCAGACCCCGGCGCAGCAGCTCGTCGACGAGATCAAGGCGGCGGGCGGCAAGGCGGTCGCCAATTACGGCTCGGTCACCAGTTTCGACGATTGCCTTGCAATGGTCACCCAGGCGCGCGAGGCGTTCGGCGGGCTGCACATCGTGTTCAACGCCGCCGGCATCCTGCGCGACAAGATGTTCCACAACATGTTCCCGGAAGACTGGCAGGCCGTCATCGACGTGCACATGACCGGCCATTTCAACGTCAACCGCGCCGCGATCAACCTGTTCCGCGAGCAGAATTACGGCCGCATCATCATGGTGTCGTCAACTTCCGGCCTGCTCGGCAATGTCGGCCAGGCCAATTACGGCTCGGCCAAGTTCGGCATCGTCGCGCTGGCGCGTATCGTCGCGATGGAGAACCAGTCGCGCGGCATCACCGCCAACGTCATCGCCCCCTCGGCCGACACCAGGATGACCCGCTCGGTACCGACCCCGAAGGACCCCGACGCGGCGGCCTTGCGCGAGGAGCGGCTGCGGCGCAGCCGGGCCGACGCGATCGCGCCGCTCTGCGTCTATCTCGCCTCCGAGCAATCCGCCAACGTCACCGGCCAGGTATTCCATCAGCGCGCCGCCGAATTGTCGCTCTACGGCCATATGCGGCCGGTGCGGATGGTGCACCATCAGGGCGGCTGGACCCCGGAACTGATCGCCGAGGTGGCGATGCCGGCACTCGCCAACAGCTTCACCTCGCTCGATTCGCGCAGCACCCATTCCGGCCTGCCGATGGATTAGGGCGGTGGGCGCCTACCGCGCCGTCACGGCCGGCGCGGTAGCCGGGACCGACACCTGCGGGGTGACGACGGTCGCCGCCGGGGTCGGCGAGATGCGGAAGGTCGCCGAAAACGGCACGTTGCTGTAATATTGCCGGGCGAATTCGGATACCGCCGCGATCGCGGTCTGCGGCACGTAGACGACATCGAACGATTTGAGCAGCGGGTCTTCCGCGCCCGCGCCGGCATACGAGCCGAGCGCCACCGAATGGGTGCGGACGGCGCCCCGATCATGCCGCATGATCAGAATTTCGCTGGTCTTCGCGCCGGTCTTGACCCCACCGGCTCGCGCCAGGGCGCGCGCCAGGGTCAGCCTCACGTCGCTGCGGATCAGCCCCGGCCGGGCGACCCAGCCGTCGACATAGATTATTTCCGGCGCATAGCGCCGCATCGTGATCGACAGCTCGGGCAATTTGAGGAGGCTGGCGTAGCGCTCCTTGAGCCGCACGGTCGCCTCGGACGCCGTCAGCCCGCCAACCGCGACGCTGCCGATCGCCTTGGGCGCGACCGTGCCGTCCATGCCCACCGTGACCCGATCGTTGTAATCGGCGGCGAAGGGCAAGCGGATCTCGAACTGGTCGCCGGCCGACATCGTGTGTTCCGGCGTGACCGGCGCCCCGCCCGGGACGACGACGCCGCCGCCCGCCTCCAGCCGCGGTCCCCCCGGGGCGCACCCCGCGAGCGCGATCATCAGGCTCGCGAGGACGGCGCAACATTTTGTCGAAATTCGGCGGAACGCCACCCGGCGGGCGGCCCCCGATCGGCGAGGCTCAGCGTCGCGCGGCCGGCGCGTCGCAGGGCACCGTGCCGAGTTCGCCCGGAACCGAGACTTCGAGGATCTCGACATCGTCCGACGTGCGCAGCTCGTTGTGCGGCATGCCGCCTGGGATGAACACCGACTCGCCGGCCTCGACCCGCAGCGTCTCGCCGGTCTCGAATTCAAGCTCGACCCAGCCCTTCAGCGCATAGACGAACTGGCCGTCGCAGGTGTGATAATGCCAGCCGGTCGGCTCGGTCATGCCGGTGATCGCCTTCATGACCTGGGCGCGCATATGGCCGCTGCTGGCGTCCTTGACGGCGAGGTCGCGATAGGTAAAGAAATCGCGGCGGCCACCGACCATTTGCGGGTTTTTCAGGCTGGCAAAGCCGACCTTCATCGGCGCCTGCTGGCCCAGATTCGTGACATCGTCCGGCATGATGACCTCCTCGTCGCCGCGCAGCCCGGTTGGCTTGCGTTCGCGTCTCCTATCGTAGAAGAGCGCCGGCCCCGGGGCAAGTCATCGGCCAACCCTAGCCAACCCCGTCCCGGGTCAGTTCGTACAGCGCGACCGCGGCGGCGTTCGAGACGTTGAGGCTCGGCAATGCCGGCCGGGTCGGCAGGCGCGCGAGGTAATCGCATTGCTCGCGCACCAGGCGCCGCAATCCTCCCCCCTCGGAGCCGAGCACCAGCACCACTCGCGGTCCGAGATCGAGCCCGGCCAGCGCCGCCGGCGCGCCCTCGTCGAGCCCGCAGCTCCAGTAACCGGCCGCTTTCAACCGGTCGAGCGTACGCGACAGGTTGACCACCGGGACCAGCGGCACCGTGTCGAGCGCTCCCGACGCGGCCTTGGCGAGGACCCCGCCGACCGCCGGCGCGCCGTGCTCGGCGACGATCACCGCGGCGGCGCCGAAGGCGGCGGCCGAGCGCAGCACCGCGCCGACATTGTGCGGGTCGCCGACCCGGTCGAGCATGATGATGATCGAGCGCCCCGAGCGCTCGGGAAGCGGGCCGGGCGAGCCCTCCGGGCCCGGCTCGGCCGCGCTCAGCAATTCGTCGAGATCGGGCGGATCGAGCGGATCGACCTCGAGCGCCCAGCCCTGGTGCACGGCGCCCTCGGGCAACAGCAGGTTGAGCGCGGCGCGGTCGAGCATCTGTAGCGGTTCATCCCCGGCGCCCGGTCCGGGGCCGCGGCGCTCGGCGCGCTCGGCGCGCGCGCCGGCGACGAGCACCGCGGCCTCTTCGGTGTCGCCGGCCATCACCGCAAGCCGGCGCCAGCGCCGGCGCGGATTCGCCAGCGCCGCGATCACCGTATGGCGGCCATAGATCCAGCCCTCGCCGCGCTCGCGCCGGGATCGCGGCGGCGGCGCCGGCCGTGGCGGCGGCGCTGCCGC